>CAZJIO010000090.1:7061-16161 GCA_964546035.1 uncultured Eubacteriales bacterium
ACCTTGGGGACAGCTCAAATAGCTGAAAAAAGTGAAGTTGTCAGTGATTTTGATAAATCCTCCAAAGAGTTTTCGACCTTTAAAATCTTAAGAACACGCCCTATATTGCTCTATTTCGCCATAGCTACCTTTGGCTATAAATTTGTGTATTCTCAATGGGGCTTTATGATTCCCCTTCATGCCGTCTCAAACTTTGGTACGGAAGGTTATCCACTCTACGGTTGGTTGGGTACCTGCAATGCGCTAATCGTTGTTTTTTGCTCACCGATTATCACCTATTTGTTCCAGTATAAGTCACATATCAGAAGAATTGTGTATGCTGGGTTGCTCTTCACTGTTGGATTTGGTATGCTAGGATTTATATCCACACAAGCTGCCTTTTTCATTTCAGTAGTCACTTTTACAATTGGAGAAATGTTAGAGGCCATCAGCACCACACCTTATATCATGAGTCATACGCCAGCCTCCCATCGAGGAAGAGTGGGATCCATCATTTCCTTAATGATTGGAGCGGGGTATACCTTAGGTACCGTCATTATGGGAAATGTTCTTGAATACACTTCCTTTGAGACCTGTTGGTTCATTTCAGGATCTGTCGTTTTGATTTCAACAATTTGTATGAAAGTGCTAGAAGGCTACGACCTTCGACATACACAAGGACAAGAAGCGGAACTCATAAAGGCTGAGATCAGTGCTTAAGAAGGGTAGGAGATGCCATGAAAATTACAAAAGACCAAGCTAGAAGGTTTATGATTGTCTATCATGGACTAGATCAATTTGCAGAAGGCAATCAAAAACAGGAAATCATATCCTATATTAAAAAGGTTGGGTGTATACAATTTGATCCCTTAGATCAGGTAGGTTACAACCCCGCGTTAGTACTACAATCTCGTATTGCAGGTTTTAAAAATGACCAGCTCAATGAACTGCTTTATAAAGACCGAGTTTTAATAGATGCTTGGGATAAGAATATGTCCATTTATCCCATAGAAGACTGGCCATTTTTTAAGCGATATCGGGATGAGGAAAGGCTTCTCTTTTTAAATGAAGACCTAGAAGTTCAGCAAATCATCCCGGAAATGAAAGTCCTTTTGGAGGAAATGGGGCCATCTTCTTCCTTGGATTTTGATTTTGATACCATCGTTAACTGGTCCTGGGCACCGACGAAGGCTTCTAGAGCAGCTCTGGAAAGTTTGTTTTACCAAGGAGAACTGCTTGTTTATAATAAAGTAGGGACGAGAAGAATCTATGACTTTACGCACAAGCATTTGCCTTTGAATCTATTATCAGAGCAAGAGTGCCATCAAGACTTTGGGGATTATTGTCAGTGGCATGTGCTGCGAAGGATTAATGCTCTTGGACTTTTGTGGAATCGAGCAAGTGATGCATGGTTAGGCATTCATGGGATGAAAACAAAAGAACGTCAAGAGGCATTTATGAATTTACTTGAAGATAGAGCACTTATTGAAATAGAGGTAGAAGACCTCTCGTATCCCTTATACATGGATAAGACCCATCTACCCCTTCTTGAAAAAGTTCTTGAGGGGGAAGAGACTGCAAAAAGAGTTGCCTTCTTAGCACCTCTTGACAATCTCTTATGGGATCGAAAACTGATTCAAGAACTCTTTGGCTTTGAATACAGATGGGAGGTTTATAAACCCATTGAACAAAGATCATATGGCTATTATGTCCTGCCCATTTTATATGGTGAAACATTTATTGGTAGATTTGAACCGAGGTATAATAAGAAAACCTTTGAACTTCAAATTTTAAATTGGTGGTGGGAAGAGCCTTTTGAGATGTCTCTAAAAATGACTCAAGCACTTAAGTTAGCACTCCTTGAGTTTATGGACTATTTAGGCGCTAAAGGGCTTGGATTTTCCACTGAAGGAAAGACATCAAAGGTTCTGGAAGCGCTTAAAATACAACTAAATGGGCTGAGGTAGGGCTTAAAAAAGGGTAAAGTTTTCTCGAAAATGAAAACTTTGCCCTTTTCCTATCATACTTGTCAAAAAGCGACAAATTGTCTTAGTTTTCTCCTTAAAAGTACATTGCCAGAGTTCTATAAGGATATTATAATGAATGCAAAGATTTAATTATCAACCTGGTCACCATGTGGAGGTAAGCTATGAACATTTGGAATCTTTATAAAAATAAAATTAAAGAAACCATTATTGACCCAAAAATTGATGAAGGTGCAATCGACTATTGGAGATTGCAATTCTTTCTGACAGTTATTACTTTGTATATACCCATTGCAACCATCGGGAGCATATTTGGTATAGTTATGGCTCTGAACAACAATTTGATGCTGTTGGTATGCGTCGATCTAGGTGTTTGGATTTTGAGTCTTGGAATTGGATTTTTTAAGAACATCCAACCTTGGATGAGAAGATGGACTTTGATTGGAGTGCTCTATTTCCAAGCAGGATCTATGCTGCTTAGTTTAGGTCATTTTGGACCGGGGTCCTTGTGGTTAATCTTTATCTCAGTCCTAGCAGCACTGATCATTCCATTTAATACAACATATATCATCGTTTTGATTAATTTACTGGTGTATTTAACAATAGCCATTCTGGCATCAACACACATCATTCATTCTCGTATGTTTGATGCATTCACACCACATAGTTGGGTTTCTGTAGGTGTTAGCTTAATGGCCATTAACATCATATCGATTACAACCATCAATAAACTGGTCGTCAACCTTGAAAATAAAATACTCTCCTTGACCATGCTTCAGAAACACCTTTCTGAAAGTGAAGAGAAATTGCGCATTATTTTTTCTTCCATTAGAGATGGCATCATCGTTGCGGATATGGAAGGAAAGCTCCTTCAAATGAACGACGTTGCTCAGTATATGACAGGCTGGAGTTTTGAAGAGGCTCAAAGGAGTAACATTGAAAGGGTTTATATCACGAGAGACACTTATACAGACGTGTCCATTAATAACACGCCAGACAAGCTACTCGCCAATTATTATCTTGAAAAACATCAAAATGTTAAGGTCATTTCAAGAAGTGGAAACGTTTACGATATTACCTATAGTGTATCACCACTTGCTACCCATGAGGGTGGCACTCTAGGGCTCATTATTATTTTTAGAGACATCACTTTCGAAAAGAAAAAGGATGAAGAACAGCTGCAATCCAAGAAAATGGAGGCAATAGGTCGCTTAGCTGGCGGTGTTGCACATGATTTCAATAACATGCTGACGGGTATCATGGGGTTTACAGAGTTGCTTGAGATCAGGCTTCAAGGGCAGCCCAAATTAGAAAATTATTGTAGAGAAATACTAAAAACCTCCGAAAGAGCAGCTGAGTTAACCAGCCAACTATTGACTTTTTCTCACAAACGCAACAATGAAAAAAAACCTTTATCACTAAACAAAACAATAACAGATGCCATCAAATTATTAGAACCTACATTAAATCCCAATATACATATTGAAGTTGATTTAACGAAACAAAGTACTTATATGACCGGGGACATTGCTCAGATTCAAAATGCTATTCTCAATTTATCCATCAATGCAAGAGATGCAATGAAGGATGGAGGGACGTTGAAAATTTCAACGCAGGTAAAGGAACTCAGTGAAAAAGATTGTATGAGATCTGAATTTAACTTGAAACCTGGTCCCTTTGTGGTGCTGAAAATGAGCGATGAAGGTAGTGGCATGAATCAAGCTACCTGTGCAAGGATATTCGAACCCTTTTTTACAACAAAAGTCATCGGTAGAGGCACTGGGCTTGGTCTGGCAACAGTTTATGGCTCAGTTGTTGGTCATCAGGGTTCAATCACTGTCCATAGCCAAGAAGGCGTTGGAACCACCTTCTATTTGCTATTTCCTCATTTAGAAATGGTTACAGAAGTGATGAATCATGAAGCCCTACCCAAAGAAGCTGTGGAAAATAAAAAGGGATATGCCTTAATTGTGGATGACGAAGAACCTATCCGAGTTTTATTTAAAGACATGTTAAGCCATTTGGGTTATAAAACCTTAATTGCAGAAAATGGACGAGAGGGGATCAATCTTTATCAAGCTTATCATTGGGAAATATCTTTGGTCATTTTAGATGTCATTATGCCTAAAATGGGAGGAAAAGAAGTGCTTGTAGAATTGATGAAGATTGATACAGAAGTGCCCATTATTATCGCATCAGGATATATTGATGATGAACAAACGAGTACCTTTGAAGCACTAGGAAGTTCAGCCTTTATGAAAAAACCCTTTAAAATGGGTGAATTGGTTCGAGTGATCGAGAATATATCCTAGGATATCCATATTCTGATGAATTTAAATCCGAAAATTTGCCAATACTATGATTAAAGCGTCAAAAGTGAACAACTTACTTTCGACGCTTTAATCATATAATCTTAAAATGTCATTATTTTGAATTTAACTGGAGGCAAATCGATGGAAAAAGTAATGAAAACGATGGAAGGAAATGAGGCAGCGGCGTATGTATCTTATGCATTTACAGAGGTAGCGGCCATTTATCCCATTACACCTTCATCCCCCATGGCTGAGCTCGTTGATCTTTGGTCGGCCCAAGGAAAAAAGAATCTATTAGGACAGGAAGTTAAGGTTGTTGAAATGCAATCAGAGGCAGGAGCAGCGGGTTCTATGCATGGAGCACTCCAAGGAGGGGCTTTAACCACCACCTATACCGCATCTCAAGGCTTGCTGCTTATGATTCCTAATCTCTATAAAATGGTAGGGGAGCTCTTACCAGCAGTGTTACATGTTACAGCTAGAGCCATAGCAGCCCATGCACTTTCAATCTTCGGTGATCACCAAGATGTGATGGCCACAAGACAAACAGGTGCCGCTTTACTGGCTTCGAACAGCGTGCAAGAAGTCATGGACCTTTCAGGCTTGGCCCATCTAGCCGCCATAAAATCAAGAGTACCATTTGTACATTTTTTTGATGGCTTTAGAACTTCCCACGAGGTGAAAAAAGTAGAAGTCATAGATATGGAGGCCCTTGGAAAACTTGTGGACTGGGACAGTGTTAGAAATTTCAGAAATACCTCCCTTAATCCAGAGCGTCCCGTATTAAGAGGCACCGCCCAAAACCCGGATATTTATTTTCAAGGAAGAGAGGCATCCAATCCTTTTCATAATGCTGTTCCAGACATTGTTGAAAACTATATGCAGGAAATCAGTAAGATTACAGGCAGGGAATATCACCCTTTTAACTATTATGGTGCCAAAGATGCGGATCGTGTTATTATTGCCATGGGATCTGTTTGTGACACCATTGAAGAAACCATAGATGCTTTAGCCAAACAGGGAGAGAAAGTAGGGCTCATTAAGGTCCATTTGTACAGACCATTTTCTGCCAAGTATTTTTTTAATGTTTTCCCAACCACTGTGAAAAAAATAGCTGTTCTAGATCGCACAAAAGAACCCGGATCCGCTGGAGAACCCCTCTACCTAGATATTAGGTCTATGTTTTATGATCGACCTGAAAGTCCAGTGATTGTAGGTGGACGATATGGACTTGGATCCAATGATACGATGCCGTCACATATCATGGCGGTTTATAAGAACTTATTACAAGAAGCGCCAAAAAATGGCTTTACAATAGGTATAGAAGACGATGTAACTTATTTATCACTGCCTACAGAAGAATGCCCTGACACCACGCCTGAAGGTACCATTCAATGTAAATTCTGGGGACTTGGTTCTGACGGAACCGTCGGTGCCAATAAAATGGCCATTAAAATCATAGGGGATCATACTGAACTTTACGCACAAGGATATTTCGCCTATGACAGCAAGAAATCCGGTGGAACGACGATTTCTTATTTACGGTTTGGCAGGCAACCCATTAAGTCCTCCTACTTAGTCTATAATCCAGGATATGTGGCTTGTCACAACAAATCTTATGTCAACCATTATGACTTGCTCAAAGGCATTAAAGAATACGGTACCTTTGTACTTAATTGCCCTTGGAAGGCAGAAGAGATGGATGAGAAGTTGCCAGCACTACTCAAACGAACCCTTGCAGAGAAAAAAGTTAATTTTTACACCATAGATGCCGTAAGTATTGCAAAAGAAATTGGATTAGGCGGTAGAATCAATATGGTCATGCAAGCCGTATTTTTTAAATTAGCACAAGTGGTCCCTATTGAAGAGGCGAATACGTATTTAAAGGCCTCAATCAAGAAGACTTATGGTCAAAAAGGACAAAAAGTAATTGATATGAATAAAGCAGCAGTAGACAAAGGCATTGAAGGGATCGTCAAAGTCGAGGTGCCGGAAGCTTGGCTGAGTGCTGAAGATCCAGTAATGGAAATGGCAGGAAATGAACCAGAGTTTGTTAGAAACATCCAAAAGCCAATGACGGATCTAGAAGGCGATTCCTTGCCAGTCAGCAGCTTTAAAGGTGTCGAAGATGGCACATTCCCTCTTGGCACAACTGCTTATGAAAAGAGGGGTATTGCAGTCACCATACCACAATGGCAAACGGATAAATGTATTGAGTGTAACCAATGTTCCTATATTTGTCCCCATGCAGTTATCAGACCTTTCCTCCTTAATGCAGAGGATATGAAAAAAGTCCCTGAAACCTTTGAAACAAAACCAGCGAAAGGCAAAGAGTTTGAAGGCTATACCTATAGAATCCAGCTATCTCCCCTAGACTGTACGGGTTGTGGCAACTGCGCAGATATCTGTCCAGCCCCCGGTAAAGCATTGGTCATGGTCTCGGCAGAAGAGGAAATCCCACGACAAACGGACAACTGGGAATTTGCAGTTCATAACATTTCCTATAAAGACCATTTGATGAATAAAAAGTCTGTAAAAGGTAGCCAATTTGCCAAACCGTTACTCGAGTTCCACGGTGCCTGCGCAGGTTGCGGAGAAACCCCGTATCTCAAATACGTCACCCAACTCTTTGGCGAACGTATGATGATTGCCAATGCCACCGGCTGTTCTTCTATTTGGAGCGCCAGTGCGCCATCGATTCCATTTACCACAACGCCAGAAGGAAAAGGACCCTCCTGGGGCAACTCCCTCTTTGAAGACAATGCGGAATACGGCTACGGCATGATGCTCGGCGTCAGCCAAAACAGAGAACATCTCAGAGATCTGATGCAAATAGCCTTAAATGAAGAGGGCAGTGAACTGGTCAAAGAAGCCTTTAGAAATTGGATCGAAAAAATGCAAGACGGAGCCGAAAGCAGGAAGTTATCTGATAAAGTCCTCACGGCCATTAAAAATACGAACGTCACAGACAACAGACTCTACAATGAAATCATAGAAAAGAAAGACTTCCTCGTCAAAAAATCCCAATGGATCATTGGCGGTGATGGCTGGGCCTATGACATCGGTTACGGTGGTGTCGACCAAGTCCTCTCTATGGGCGACGACGTCAACATCCTCGTTTTTGACACAGAAATCTACTCCAATACCGGAGGGCAAGCCTCCAAAGCCACCCAAACTGGCGCAGTAGCCAAATTCGCTGCCTCAGGTAAAAAAGTCAAGAAAAAAGACCTCGGCCTCATGGCCATGACCTACGGCTACGTTTATGTCGCCCAAATAGCCATGGGCGCTAACATGAACCACACCGCAAAAATCCTCGAAGAAGCCGAAAGCTACAAAGGACCATCCCTCATCATCTGCTACGCCCCCTGCGTCAGCCATGGCATTAAAACCGGCATGGGCACCTCCATCCACCAAGAAAAAGAAGCCGTAGAAGCCGGCTACTGGCACTTATACCACTACGATCCACGCCTAAAAGACCAAGGCAAAAATCCTTTCGTCCTCGACTCCAAAGAACCAACAAAATCCTTCCGCGACTTCATTATGACCGAACTGCGCTACACCCAAATTCAAAACACCTTCCCCGAAGCCGCAGAAGCCCTATTTACAAAAGCCGAACAAGACGCTCGCGAACGCTATTTGACCTATAAACGCCACTCTGAAATGACCTACTAATTAAGTTTCTATTTCCATGGATATAAGGATTGATTTAAAGAAATATCACTACTAGCACAATAAGCATCAAACAGTCGGCAGTTAAGTGGATGGGTCCATACCAAACACTTCAGCCGGCTGTTTTTATTTTCTTATGAAACAGTTAATAAATTGGTAAGGATTTAAAGCGCTTTGTTCGGTATACTGAATTCAATAGAAAACAACTAAGATGAGGTGTTCAAATGAAAAAAGTGATTTTAGAAGGCAAAGGATTATGCAAAACATTTACAAATGGGCAAGTAACTTACAATGTCATTCGAAATTTAGATGTGGAAATATATGAAAGTGATTTTACTGTGATTATGGGTAGTTCAGGCGCAGGAAAATCAACCTTACTCTACTTGTTGAGTGGCATAGATGAAGTGACTTCTGGTGAAATAAGTTTGAATGATCGACGTATTGACAAACTCAAAGAAAAGGACATGACAACTCTTCGAAGAAAAGAAATTGGATTTGTCTTTCAAGAACCGAATTTACTTGATGACTTTACCGTGTTTGATAATATAGCTATGACAGGGTACTTGACCCATAAAAACAGGCAAACAGTCAATGAAAAAGCAGATCACTTAATGAAACAAATTGACATGACAGAACATCAAGATAAATATCCGAGCCAATTATCGGGTGGGCAAAAACAAAGAGTTGCCATTGCACGTAGTTTGATTAATGGGCCAAATATCGTTTTTGCGGATGAACCAACGGGAGCGCTCAATAATACGCAAAGTGAAGCGGCATTGGATTTGCTAACGGAAGTGAATGCTAGGGGACAAAGTATATTAATGGTTACCCACGATATTAAAGCAGCTTGTAGAGCCAATCGTCTCCTTTATATTAAAGATGGTAAAATAGATGGCACATTGCAACTCGATCAATTTGTGGTTGAAACCACTCAAGAACGTGAACAACAAATATTTGATTTTATTATGAATAAGGGGTGGTAGCATGTTTGTAACAATAAAAATGGCTTTGGCCATGTTGAAAAAGAAAAAAATGCAAAATCTATTGGTCGGTACCCTCTTAGTACTGATGTCAACAATGATGTACATTGGCATATCGATGCTTAACCAAACCAGTCCTTTTGAAGAAATGTTTAACAGAGCCAATGCTGCAGAA
>CAZJIO010000090.1:16195-16474 GCA_964546035.1 uncultured Eubacteriales bacterium
GTCTATGTATTCTCGGGTAGTGGCGATGGCATAGAAACAAGTAAAACATGGTGGTTGTCTCAAAATGAAGTAGCTGATGTCATGCTTTATCATACGTTGAGAACGCCTTTAGGATATGAAAGCAATGGAAAATCAGAATCCGAAACTGCATTTATTACTGAATATAGAGGGGATTCAAGTATTGATAAACTGTACGTAACAGAAAATCAACAAGCCGTTGCACCGAGTGGCAATGAAATCTATTTGAATTATAATTATGCAAAAAACAAGAAAATTGCA
>CAZJIO010000091.1:0-5810 GCA_964546035.1 uncultured Eubacteriales bacterium
CGAGATCTCTTTCAATAAATTCTCTCACTTCTCTGCCACGTTCTCCTATGAGGGCTATCACATTAATGTCCGCTGATGTGTTACGGGCAATCATACCCATGAGGGTACTTTTCCCAACCCCACTCCCAGCAAAAATCCCAACACGTTGCCCTTTACCAATGGTTAAAAGCCCATCAATAGCTTTCACACCGATGGGCAAGGGTTCATTGATACGGCTCCTGGTTAATGGGTCAGGGGAGTCACTTTCAATATTATATAAATCTTTTGTATATAGAGGTCCAAGACTATCAATAGGTTTACCTAACCCATCTAAAATCCTGCCCAAAAGTTCTTCACTCACAGAGACTTGCAAAGAATGCCCTAAAGCTTCTACAACACTCCCTAACCCGATGCCAGTGAGTTCACCAAGAGGCATCAGTAATATACGATTTTCTCTAAAACCAACAACTTCTGCAAAAATGGAAAGGTCATCAGAAACAATTCTGCAAACCTCACCCATATTCACATTGGGTCCTAGTGATTCTACCGTTAACCCGACAATTTTTGTAACTCTACCTAAATGTTGAACATAAGATTTATTATAAAGTGCTTCGTATTTTTCTAAATCAATTGTCTCCATGTGTACCACCCGCCTAAGTTATTTTGAATGGCTTAGGATTCATGTGATCCAAAGCTCTTTTCGATGAGGCTCAGTTGCTTGAGAAGACCCTTCATTCGATCATTTAGGCTGCAGTTGATGTTGCCTAAATTGGTTTCGATCAAACAATCGTTCTTACTCATTTTATTGTCCTTCAAAATTTCTAAATGGAGCTGACTACTCATGTTTTCCTCTAAATACGACTTGTTCATAATAACTTCATCAAAATCCTCAGCAGATACCTTAATGATGAGGTCGCCTTGTACATCTACTTCTTCTAAACCTTTCCTGATGACAAATAAAAGGGTTTCTTTATCAAATTTTTGAATGCCAACCATGTTGCTTACTAGGTTCTTTACGATCTCAGCAATCTTAGGTTCCATATTTCTATAAAAAGCTTTGCTTTCTTCCTGAAATGCAGCAATGTCATCTTCTAGGTCTTGCTTAAGTTGAGCTACTTGCTGTAACCCCTCTTCTTTCCCTTCTCTTAACCCATCTTTACGCCCTTTTACTTTAGCATCTTTCTCTAGTTGGCGTGCTTGTTCTTTTGCCTTTTCTATGATTTCGTTTGCTTCGTTCTGGGCCTTATCAATGATTTCTTCATATGCGCTGTCTAATAGGGCTTGATGGTTTCCACTGCTTGATTCTTGATAAACCTCTCCATTTACTAGCTCATTGGAAGGAGATAAATCCTCTATCTCTTCAAGAACAGGTTTATGGGCATAATTGTTGATTATTTTTACATCCTTATTGCTAACCACTTCGATCATTTTCTTTTGATCCGCAAAAGAAACAAAAGGTGATTTGATAATACTAGACAATTATCTCGTCACCTCCACCTCTTGAAATAACGATTTCTCCAGCGTCTTCAAGTTTTCTGATAATATTAACAATCTTTTGTTGGGATTCTTCAACATCTTTTAAACGTACGGGACCCATATATTCCATATCTTCTTTAATCATCGTTGCAAGTCGTTTTGATAAATTGTTGAATATAACATTTTGAACTTCTTCACCAGACCCTTTGAGGGCTGTAGCAAGCTCTGAATTATCCACTTCCCTAAGAACTCTTTGAATAGATCTGTCGTCGAGAGATAAAATATCTTCGAATACAAACATCTTTTTCTTAATTTCTTCAGCAAGTTCTGTATCTTCTATTTCCAATGTTTCCATGATATGTCTTTCAGTACTTCTATCTACAGAGTTCAAAATCTGTACGATAGCATCTACACCACCAACTATGGTGTAGTCTTGTGTAACAAGGGAGGACAGTTTTCTTTCAAGAACATCTTCGACATCTTTGATAACATCAGGCGAAGTTCTATCCATTTGAGCAATTCTTCTTGCTACATCTGCTTGCTTTTCTTGGGGCAACGCAGCTAATACCATCGCTGATTGTGCCGGATTCAAATAAGACAAAATCAAAGCTATGGTCTGATTATGTTCATCTTGAATAAAGTTGAGTAATTGACCTGGGTCAGTTTTTCGAACAAATTCAAAAGGACGTACTTGAAGAGAAGCCGTTAAACGTCCGATGACTTCCATAGCCTTGTCAGCACCTAACGCCTTTTCTAAAAGGTCTTTTGCATAACCTATACCGCCCTCAGCTATATACTGTTGAGCCAAACAAACATCATAAAACTCTTGTAACACACGTTCTTTTTCTTTTGGTGATACACTTCTCGTATTAGCAATTTCAAGGGTCAATTGTTCAATTTCTTCTTCTTTTAAATGTTTAAATATAAGTGCTGACTTTTCTGGGCCTAAGGCAATGAGTAGTATGGATGCCTTCTGAATACCCCTTAAGACATTTTGATCTTTAGCAGCCATTTTGTCACTCCCAATCATCACTGAGCCAGTTTCTTAATAACAAAGCCACTGCCTCTGGATTTTCTTGTACAAACTTTTCAATTTGTACTCTTGTATCAGATTTTCCATCAAATTCAATAACATCAAGCTCTTGTTTGCTTTTTGTAGAAGCTAATAAATCCTCAACGGACAATTCTGGTTCAACTTCTGTAATATCCGCTGGAGCTGTACCTTTGTAAACGGCGTATCCCAGTAAACCAATAAGTAATACGATAATCACAACAGGTATGTAATTAAGAATTGGGCTAGGCGTCACTTCTTTAGGTATAAACATAGGTACGTTGTAGGCAATAACAGCAACGTTGTCAATTTTAGAAGTGGTTTTGATGAGATTGACCACGTCTGGGTCCACCTCAATTTTAGTTCTTGCACCATTTTGAGCTTCAAATTCTTCCCAAGTGATGTTATCTAAAGCACCTTGCTTTTCAAGCATAGCCTCGTCGTATTCTGTGTATTTATTTAAAACAACGGTTACTGTTGATCGATCATATTCAACTTCACCTACATTATTGGTCTTTGAAACCACTGTTTTGCTCGGTTGGTATTCTATCTCACTAAATGTTGAAGAGCTATCAGAAGAACCCGGTGTATCTATGAGTGTATCTGTTGCATTAGAATCAGTTCCTGGAGCTCCAGAAGCATCCATATTTGTTCCGGTGGATTCTGAAGAAGTGTCTTTTATGATTGCACCTTTATTTGTACCATTTAAACCGGTAACTTCTTCAGAAACCGATGATACTTCATCAAAGTTAATGGTTAAATCAGCAGAAACCGTTGCGTCATCATACTCGCCGCGGGCTAACAAAACACTTCTAAGCTTTGCTTCAGCGTTCTGCTCTCTAGCAAATTCATAATCTAGTTTAGATCCTACGCTACCCATTTGACTTGATCCGGAAGCGCCATCATACAGCAACTTTCCATCCGTCGTCATAATCGAAATATTGCCTTCTTCAAGATTATACACAGCATTTTTTAGAAAGCTGACAACCCCAGCCACTTGATCTTCATTCAAATCTTGTCTTGTTTCTAAGATAACTGTTGCTGAACTTTTCTTATTTTCATCAAAAATGGTTGTATCTTCTTGGGCAACATCAAGCTTTACATAGGCATTGTTAATTGTGTCTAGTGTCTCGATTTTCTTGTTTAACTCTTCTTCAAAAGCCAATTGAAATTTTATCTGTTTTTCAAGTGAAGTAGCTGTTAAGCTGTTTGTAAGCGCTTCATCCCAAGTCATTTCAGCATCCGAAAGCACACCTAAATCCTCAGTCAATAAAGTTACCTGTTGCTTCTTTTTTGAATCTACAAACAAGGTAGTCGCATTGTCTTTCACTTCATAGGCAATTTCATTTTCCTCGAGTATATCAATAATTTGATTCATCACATCCGGTTTAATACCCGTAGAGTATTTGACTAAAGTAGGTCGGCTTAAAACCATAGCCAATATGACCAACGCAAGGATTGACACAACAATAGCCACAATGATTTGAATTTTACTTTTAGTCGTAAACTTATTCCAAAAAGTTGTTATCTGATCTGTTATTTTCTGGATAAACTCAGGCATATTGCCACTCCTTTAATTTCTTCATTGGCATTACATTTGCATTCTCATAATCTCGTTGTAAGCATCTAACACAGCATTCTTCATCTTAACGGTATACTGAAGCGCAACACTTGCCTTTTCTTGAGCTATCATGACATCATGGACATTTGTGATTTTACCTAAAGCAAAATCAGTACTCATTTGTTCAGCACTCTTTTGTAATTGATTTGTTTCGCTGAACATACCCATTGCAGATTGATATACTTCATCAAAAATAGAAGCGGAACCCGATGCACTATTTTTAGTAGATGGTATAGATATATTGCCTAATTTCGCAAGTTCTGAAACGCCGATAGCCATTTAGTCACTCCCTTAACGGTTTAATTATGATTATCTTCCAATTTCCAATGCCTTTGCAAGCATAGATTTATTTGCATTAAATGCTGTTACGTTAGCTTCATAGGATCTATTTGCTGAAATCAAATTGGTCATTTCTTCTAATGAATTCACATTAGGCATGAGCACATACCCCTCAGCGTTTGCATCCGGGTGAGTAGGATCATAGAGAGAAACAAAAGGAGACTTGTCTTCGCTAATTTTACCAACTTTGACCCCTCCATTAGCTGAATAATCTTTCAGATAACCATTAAGCATATTGGCAAAGGACGATTTCGAACTAATTTCTTCAAAAACAACTGTTTTTCTTCGATAAGGTCCACCATTGTCGGTTTTTGTCGTATTGATATTGGCTATGTTCTGAGATATGGTGTCCATTCTTAGTCTTTGAGCCGTCATTCCTGAAGCACTTACATTCATTGTATTAAAAACTGACATGATCTCTTACCTCCAATCGAAGTCTAACGCTCCATAACCATTTTAAGTCGATTAAAATTGTAATTTACTTGACTAATTAAAGTGGAATACTTGATTTGATTTTGAGCTAAGTATCCCATCTCCGTATCAATATCCACGTTATTTCCATCTATTCTATAGCTTAAGCTGCTATGGTCTTCAAACACTGTCGGTTGTAGTCGAGAAATTGCATCATCCGTTATTTTATGCGTTGAGCGCAATGCGCCTTCTAAATAAGATTCGAAGGCAACATCTTTTCTTTTATAACCTGGTGTATCTACATTGGCTATGTTGTTTGAAATTGCTTCCCCTTTTAGCCAAGATGCATCCAATGCTTTTGCTAGTATATCTGTATTGTAATGCATTCTCATAATATCACCTCTTAAACTAAAATTTAAATTTACCTGAATTGACACACAATTCAAGTTAGTTTCATCTGACAATGCTACTATCCACTATATATTGTACCAGCTTACACGAAATTGTACAATATGTATTGCGAAAAAAAAGCACTTATCTTATGCAATTTGTATAATTTTGCCGAATATGCCATTTTCTATTTTCTAAAAGTCCTTTAAAGATCTTTTTTTTCCTAAATTTATACAATAAAATGACATTTTTTTCACGCTCTCCCTCTACATTCCTTTCATAAAAACAACAAAAAAGGAGTGTTTCCACTCCCATATACGCCATTTATGCCATTTAAAATTTAATTTTTTTCTAATTCTTCTAGCAAAACACTGTTAAGGATTTTTATGTAAGTACCCTTCATTCCCAAAGATCTCGATTCAATGACACCAGCACTTTCAAATTTCCTTAATGCATTCACAATAACCGAACGGGTAATACCTACTTTATCAGCAATTTTACTAGCTACCAAAATGCCTTCGTGTCCAGTTAATTCTTCAAAAA
>CAZJIO010000091.1:5834-6579 GCA_964546035.1 uncultured Eubacteriales bacterium
AGAAAAAGACAAAGTAGCAATGGCGGATTTGACGATAGCCGTCTTTCTTGATTCCTCAGAATTTTCTTCATTAATTGATCTCATGATTTCAAGTCCTACCACAGTAGCACCATATTCACCTAAGATAATATCTTCTATATGATAATTCTTTGATTGTCTATACAAGAATAAAGTTCCTAAACGTTCGCCTGCTATGTCAATTGGAACAACCATACCCACAACTTTAGTGTTCGTCATTTCATTGGCAAAGCCCAATGTTTCTAAATTAACATTTTCTTTTGTAGAAAGTATGTTTAAGATGCGCTCGTTAAGCTTTTCATCAATCAACGTTCCCATTGTCTCAGTTAGTAATTCTCTGATTTGAATAAATTCTTTCAATTCATGAATTGCTAATAACTTTCCTTTTTTGCTCAGAACAAGTACATTAGAATTAAGAATATCGCTCATGACTTCGCAGATATCATTAAAATTTACCCTTTGTGTCCCCGTTTTTTGCAACAAACGGTTAATTTTCCTTGTCCTATCTAATAATTGAACGCTCACCGCTTAACATCCCTCCTAATAACTTCTACAACCTTATATCTTTTACATTATAGTACAAAGCATATGATATAACAAGTCATTTTATGAAATTATTCCATTAAACCTCTTCTTTCGACACCACGTTTTTACACGTTTCATTTATACACATTAAGTTTTTACCTTTTTCTACCATTATAGAACCACAATTTGCACAATGTTCACT
>CAZJIO010000091.1:6609-6856 GCA_964546035.1 uncultured Eubacteriales bacterium
GCCTACTCCAGGACATAAAATCGCAATCTGGATTGTTTTCACAACCATAGTATCTTCTGCCCTTTTTAGTTTTTTTCACTAAAATATCCGAGCTACATTTTGGGCAGACCACTTCTTCCACTTTTTCTAAAATGGGCTTCGCATTTCTACATTCAGGAAAGCCAGGACACGCTAAAAATTTCCCAAACTTACCCATTTTAATCACCATGTTTCTGCCGCATTTTTCGCATAAAACATCAGAAACCTC
>CAZJIO010000091.1:6888-9111 GCA_964546035.1 uncultured Eubacteriales bacterium
AGAAACCTCATCGTGAATTTCGATTTTGCTCATCTCGAGTTCAGCATGTTCTACATTTTCATTGAAATCTGGGTAGAATTTCCTAATGACCTCTTTCCATTCAAGGGATCCATCTTCTACATCATCTAATTGTTCTTCTAAATGCGCAGTAAATCCAACGTCTACTATGGAACTAAAATATTGTTTCAAAGCTTCATTGACAATTTCCCCAAGTTCTGTCGGGAATATTTGCTTAGCTTCTTTGTTAACGTATCCACGTGCCATAATTGTTGCAATGGTTGGTGCATAAGTACTTGGTCGTCCAACACCATTTTCTTCTAGCGTTTTAACAAGGGATGCTTCTGTAAAACGAGCAGGAGGTTGAGTAAAATGTTGTTTTTCTTCTAATTTATCTGGGCTAAGTTGAGAATTTATTGTAATATTTGCAATTTTTTGATCATCCGTTGCTTCACTTCGACCGGCTTCATCCTCGGCATCTTCAGCTGTATACACTTTCATGAAGCCATCAAATTCCAGCACAGAAAGTGCAGCTGTAAACCTATAGGAAGCAACATCAATCTTAACAGATTTGACTTTGTATAGAGCAGGCATCATTCGACTAGACACATATCTATTCCAAATGAGTTTGTAAAGTTTGTATTGTTCTCTGGATAAGGATTCTTTGACCAATTCAGGCACCAATTCAACATAGGTAGGTCTTATGGCTTCATGAGCATCCTGTACTTTTCTTTTTGAAGTAGCGACTACATTTATAGGATTACAATAGGCGCTACCATATACCTCACCAATATATTGAACAACGGTTTCATGGGCTTCATCAGAAATTCTCGTTGAATCTGTACGCAGGTACGTAATTAAACCTAAGGTTCCCCTTTCTTTAATTTCTACACCTTCATAAAGTTGTTGAGCGATTCTCATCGTTTTAGTTGTGGAAAAATTAAGCTTTTTAGAGGCTTCTTGCTGCAATGTACTGGTTGTAAAGGGCAGCATAGGTTTTCTGATGCGTTCTTTTTCTTTTATATCTGTAATAGCAAAAGGTTTTTGGTTAATTTCTTCAAGGACACCTTTGACTTCGTCTTCAGAACTAAGGGCCATTTTCTTCTCAGTTGTACCATAAAAACGTGCTGTAAACACATCCTTCGTCTCTACATCTTTAAGAATGGCGTCTAATGTCCAATACTCCTCTGGAATAAAATCATGGATTAATTCTTCACGATCACAAATCAACTTAAGAGCAACAGATTGAACGCGTCCAGCACTCAGCCCTTTTTTAACCTTTTTCCATAATAAAGGGCTGATTTTATAGCCAACTATTCGGTCTAGGATTCTTCTCGCCTGTTGTGCGTCTACTAAATCCATATCTATTTCCCTGGCATTCTTAATAGATGACTGAACTGCCGTTTTAGTGATTTCGTTAAATGTGATACGGTATGTAGTTTTACCTGCTAAATTGAGAGCATGCACTAAATGCCATGAAATCGCTTCGCCTTCACGGTCAGGGTCAGTGGCAAGATAAATTTTGCTCGCTTTTTTAACTTCTTTTCTAAGTGTCGCTAACAAATCACCTTTACCACGAATGGTAATATATTTAGGATCAAAGTCATGTTCTATATCGATTCCCATTTGACTTTTAGGCAAATCTCTCACATGCCCCATTGATGCTTCAATTTTATAATTAGCTCCAAGAAACTTTTTTATAGTTTTTGCTTTCGCTGGAGATTCCACGATTACCAAGTTTTTTGCCATACAATCCTCCACTAAACCTTTTTTTATAAAACAGGGTCTAGACTGATACAAGAATAAACTATTTTTTAGGTTTTATCAAGTGTTTTATAGAAAACAGTTTCATTTACACCATTTTTTAAGGCATATCTTTAAATTCTTTTAGTCCTATAGCATTATTCTTTGTCAATATGAGGTATAAGTATCCTGCCACATTTTACACTTAAGCTATTTTTTTAACTATGAAAGTTTACTTTTAATAAAATGCTTGTTAGGTAGCTGTTCGATCATGCCCCATAGCTCTAGTTTCATCAATGCAAGTTGCAAAACATTAATGGACAGTTGAGCTGTTCGACACAGGGTATCGATGTGTATGGGTTCTAAACTGATATTTGCATAGACTGTCTTTTCTATTTCATCCAGCACTTTTTCTAAGGGGTTCACTTTGGTATTACCCTTTGTTGATAATGTCATATATTCTTCTAAAATATCTTCTATCTG
>CAZJIO010000091.1:9174-12104 GCA_964546035.1 uncultured Eubacteriales bacterium
AAATTCGACCAGGCACAGCAAATACATCTTTACCTTGTTCAAGAGCACTATCTGTCGTGATGAGCGAACCACTTTTAGCTGCTGCCTCAACGATAATTACCCCATCACAAAGTCCACTTATGATTCGATTTCTGAGCGGAAAATTGCCTGCTAGTGGTGATGCATTTACAGGCGTTTCAGATAGTACGCAACCTTGATTAATAATGGATTTCATTAAATTAAGGTTCTCTTGTGGATAGCATATATTGACACCACATCCGAGGACCGCAACAGTTTTGCCACCCCCTTTTAATGCGCCTTGATGTGCTGCTGTATCAATACCTCTAGCCATTCCACTCACCACAGTTATGCCATGCTTTGCCAACATTTCGCCTAAATGTTCAGCGACCTTTCTACCGTAAGGTGAACAATTTCTAGCGCCAACAATGGCTAGCTTTAGAACTTGATCCTCCATGATTTCGCCTCTGTAATAAAAAAGAAATGGGGGATCAAAAATGTTTTTCAGTTGTTTGGGATACAATTCATGATCCATAGACAAATATTTTACCCCTCCTTCTATTAACTTTTTATGGTACGCTTCAATCTTCTCGTATTGTCTGGACTGTAAAAAAACCCCCAAATCCTCTTGTTTAAAACATTTGTAACTATTAAATACCTCTTTCACTTCTACATCGGATGCCCTGAAAATCTGCTCTGGCGTAGAAAAACACGCCAACAAAGCATCTGTTTTCTTTCTTCCGATTCCTTTAATATTAGCCAACCAGAGCCAATACAATTCGCTCTTATTCATAGGTCTAATCTCCTTTTCCATTTAATGATTCCAATACTTTCGGTCTAGAGACCTGTATTGAATCGCTTCTGCTATGTGCTGATCCTTAATCATCTCTGATTGCTCTAAATCTGCAATGGTTCGAGACACCTTCAAAATGCGATGGTAGGCTCTAGCACTAAGGCCTAATTTTGTAAAAGCTTCTTTCATAAGTGCTTCTCCTGATGGATCCACAGCACAAAACTTCTGTATTTGTTGTACAGATAGGCTAGCGTTAAAAAATATATGGCTTGTTTTTAATCGTTCTTTTTGGATGAGGTGGGCTGATTTAACCCTTTCTTTGATAGAGCTAGAGGATTCCTGAGAATAAGTTAGATGGAGGGCTTCATAGTCGACTTTTGCTGCTTCAACATGTAGATCGATGCGATCAAGTAATGGACCACTTACTTTGCCCAAATACCGCTTAATTTGAGGGGGTGTGCAACTGCACTTATCATGATCTGGATAGAAGCCACAGGGACAAGGATTCATTGAACAGATGAGCATAAAATTAGCTGGATAAGTTAATGTGGCATGGACTCTAGAAATGGTTACTTCGCCATCTTCTAGTGGTTGTCTTAAAACTTCTAACACACTTTTTTGAAACTCTGGCAATTCATCTAGAAATAGAACACCGTTATGGGCTAAGCTGATTTCTCCAGGATGTGGAATGGAACCGCCACCTGTTAAGGCAGAGTTGGATATGATGTGATGAGGTGCACGAAAAGGTCTTTTCGTGACGAGGGACTGGTTATTTCTCATAAGACCAGCAACACTGTAAACTTTTGTTATTTCAATACTTTCTTCAAAGGTGAGGTCTGGTAAAATAGTTGGTACTCTTTTTGCCATCATCGTCTTACCTGACCCGGGTGGTCCAAGCATTAAGACATTGTGCATGCCCGCAGCTGCAATTTCTAGGGCTCTTCGAACATTTTCTTGACCTTTTATGTCTTTAAAATCTTTGTCTTCTAGTATGTCCGGTGTGGTGTCAAAGAGATCTCTAACCTGAATCTTAGTTGGTTCGATACTGCTTTGATTGTTGAGATAATCCACAACTTCCTCTAATTTACTGACGCCAATGATATCAATCCCTTCAACTACCGCTGCTTCTTTGATATTATCGAAGGGTACAATGCAACGACGATATCCGCCTTGAAAAGCAGCATAAATCATAGGCAAAATGCCAGTCACGCGTCTCACATCCCCATTTAATGAGAGCTCACCTAAAATCAAAGTGCCCGCAAGTTCTTCTTCCTCAATGATTTCCATGCAAGCCAAAATACCTACAGCAATTGGAAGATCATAAGATGGACCTTCTTTCCGAACATCAGCAGGTGCTAAATTAACCGTTATTCTTTTGTAAGGAAAAGTGAGTGAGGAGTTTTTGATAGATGTTCTTACCCGTTCTATAGACTCTTTGACAGCGCTATCGGGTAGACCGACGAGATCGAACCTTGGAAAGCCATCAGAAACGTCGACTTCGACGCTGACGAGATAACCGTTAATACCCATCAGGGCAGCACTGGTTACTTTTTTGTACATATGTAATTTTCCCCCTTGGCATCTTAGGATGCCTTTATATTTTTATCAGAAAGTGTTTCTAGGAAATATCATAGCATAATAATATGTAGAAGCTCAAGTATTAATTTTAGATTGTTAAGATTCACAGTTATTGAACCTCACAAAATGAGTGTGTTAGCCAAAAAAGAACCAAAAAGAGCCAATATTAAACGTCCCCTTTGGCTCTTCTTTGGCTCTAGTCGGCTACTTTTGTGATGATTTTTGCTAGGACCTTTCGATCTTGTTGATCGGCTACATCCCACATTTCTTTGAGCAAACGTTCTTCATCGTTTCTTGGGTCAACATGATTCGATAAAAAAGTCCCAACCTTTTCGGCGATTGAGGTAATGGTATCATCTGACATACCAACAGTTTCCCCAACATCTACTGCCTTTTTTAGACTACTTTTCCACTTGTCCCAATCCCTTAATGTGTCCATGATGGAAATACCTCCTATTTGTGATAGGTATAGTATTTCCCATATTTCTAAGGATTAATGAAGTTTTTATCGAGAAGAAGTAACAAGTCCTCTTCTTTTACTGGCTTGCTAAATAAATAGCCT
>CAZJIO010000091.1:12120-15422 GCA_964546035.1 uncultured Eubacteriales bacterium
TTGGATGCCATCACAATGATGTTGAGATAAAAACTCATATTGTTCCTTCACTTCTACCCCTTCTGCCATAACACTAAGGCCCAATTGATGCGCAATTTCTATGATGGAAATGGTTAAGGCTTTTCCACTTTGATCTACTAATAAATCATCAATAAAGGCTTTGTCAATTTTCAAAGTGCTAATGGGTAGACGCTTTAAGTAAGTCAATGAAGAATAGCCTTTTCCAAAATCATCCAGCGCTATCTTAAAGCCTTCATTCCTTAACAAAGTCAGCTTATTCTTAATCTCTTCAAAAGATTCTATGAGGACTGATTCTGTAATTTCTAAAACAATATGTTCTGGTGACACTTCGTATTCCTTTAAAATATCGAGGAATTTATCTGTAAAATGTTTTTCTTTCATTTGATTAATGGACACATTGACAGCTACTGTTAAATGCCCATAACCCATTTGTTCCAGTTTTTTTGAAAATTGAACCGCAGCCCTCAGAGCAAAGGCACCAATTTCAATAATTTGTCCTGTTTCTTCAGCAATCGGTATAAATCTGACTGGGCTAATCAGGCCATGTTCTGGGCTAATCCATCTAATTAATGCCTCTACGCCTTTTAGTTTTCCAGATTCAAGATCTATTTGTGGTTGATAATAAAGAACAAATTCTTTATTTAGCACCGCTTTTCTAAGCTCACCTTCTAGCATAACTCTCTCTAACATTTCCTTATGAACGGTGGCATCAAAAAATTCATATCGTGTTTTTCCTGCAGCCTTAGCCTTATACATAGCTGTATCTGCATATTGCATCAGCTCTTTATAGCTTGAAGCATGATCTGGGTAAATGGAAACACCAATACTGACGGTAATGTAATTAATAATACCATCAATCTCAATATTTTGATTAAAGAGTGATAAAATATTTTTAGCGTAGCCTTCGACTTCTTTGAAACTGGTATTTAAGATAAACAGGATAAACTCATCCCCACCAAGTCGCGCCACTTTGACGCGATCGCTGATAAAGGTTTTCAACTGTTCAGCCACCTTAATTAATATCTTATCTCCAAAAAAATGTCCGAAAGTATCGTTAATGTACTTAAAATTGTCAATGTCAAGGAATAACAAGGCATTTTTCTCTTCAAACTTTTGCCCGTTACGAATGACCCGATCAATGATTTCAATGGCTTGTACCCGATTTGGTAAACCTGTTAAGGTATCATAATAGGCCAATTGTTCCACGATGAGATCGTTTTGTTTTCTTTCGGTAATATCGGTCATTGAGCCTGCAAAACGAACGGCGTGATCATGGATATCCCAAATGGCTTTACCTCGAGCTAAAAACCACTTATAATCACCCTCACTGTTTCTTATGCGGTGTTCAACCATAAAATAATCGGTTTTTTTCTCCAAGTGCTTGCTCATTTCAGTGACAACGAGGTCATAATCCTCTGGATGTATTCTATCATGCCATATTTCAATGGACCGATCCGCTGTCATTTTGTAGCCCAGCAAGTCATACCATCTGGTTGATAAATGCATTTTACCTTTGATAATATCCCAATCCAACAATGCATCCTTTGAACCATCTGCGGCTATACGATACCTTTCTTCACTTTTCGCTAAAGAATCCTTGATTTTCGATATCTCTTCATATTGTGATCTCAGTTCTTCTTCTGATGAGGAAACCGTTTCATAAAGCTCCATAATTTCATTGTTCTTTTTGAGGAGCAATGCTTCATATTTTCTACGGCGGCGTATATTGGCATATAGGACTAAAATAAGGAACAATAAAAACAAAAGGATACCACTCGTTACAATAAGAAACATCCTGTATCTCTCGAAAAACGTCAATTTCCTATTAATAATTTTTGCGTCTTCAGGTAGTAAATCTTCCGACAAATTATATTTCAATAGTGCATTGGCATCAAATTCAGGTGAAAAACTTTTCTTAGTAATCAATTTTAAGTCATCTGCACTTTTTCCCGCCAGTATTTCAAGTGCCAGTTGTGCTGCATTTTCACCCTGTAAGCGACCACTAAGAAGACTTCCACCTATTGCTCCATTGCCAAACATGAAATCATAAACAACGTAGGTTGGTGCATTACTCGATTGACTGATTTGTCTGATCAATAAATCAGTGTTAAAATAAAGACCGGATTGATCTCGATTATAAGATCCCATAAATACAATACTCTGATCTCTATCGATGGTGCCAACGTATTCTTCAATTTCACCTAATGACCACTCACTTAAAGATTCCAAAACTAAATGGGGATAGTTATTATGTAGGGTAGTCGTAATCTGATTTTCTATTGCAATGCCCGATTCTGACAATTCACTAATGGTATACACTTTTGTGATATGAGGGTTCATTTCTAGAGCATATCGTATTGTATTTTCTACATCAACATCATCTGTTACACCAATAAGATTTGTATGATCTTCCAAAAAATCTTGGGCTGTTTCTATTAAAATACCACTAAAAACGATTGGCGCATCCGAAAAAATCTCCGATCGATGCTTGAGTGCAAAACTCAGTGCAGCATCGTCCGAGGTGATGATGACATCTATCTTTTTACCCTCATATTTGCGTTTAAATTGCTCATATGATCTTTGTAATTTATCGGCATCTGGAAATCTTTTCCAATCTAAGTACTCTGTGTAAAAAACAATGGATTTCTCTGATTGATTGAGCTTTTCCTTAATGCCTTCCTGGTTCGTATCTGTCCATAAAAACCCAGAATGATAGGAATGCAAAACCAACACAGTCGTTTCTGCTTCTTCAACCCCACTTGATTGATTCATTGTTGCCAAAATAGATATAAAAAAGAAGAGTAAAAAAAAGCTTGGAAACTTTTTGGTAAAGAGTTCTCTCATTATACACCTCGACAATGTCTTAATATGCTCGTCATAAGATTCTTCACTCAGGTTACAACCTATTTTTTAAGTAAATCACGAATCTCTTCGAGTAAAATTTCTTGTCTTGACGGCAATATGGGTGGTGCTTCAATTGCTTTTTCTTTCTTCTTAGCTGCATTCATAATTTTAACCACTAAGAAAATTGCGAAGCCAATAATCACAAAATCAAGAATCGATTGGATAAAAGCCCCGTATCTGATGGCCACCTCTTTCACTAGGTCTACATTGTTTACAAGGTCTACTTCTCTTTCAATGAGCACAACTTTCAAATCCGTAAAGTTAACCTTACCTGTTATTGCTCCTAAGGGTGGCATAATGATGTCGTTGACCAACGAGGTCACTATTTTACCAAATGCTCCTCCAATAACAATACCGATTGCTAAATCAATCACATT
>CAZJIO010000091.1:15458-16428 GCA_964546035.1 uncultured Eubacteriales bacterium
ACAATTTTTTTCATCGTAAATCCTCCTAATTTAATGGTGCTTTTTTATGTGCAATGGAGTAGATATATAAGCTTAGTGCCACCCAGATGATTCCAAAACAAAACTTATGTATGGTCGTAAAAGTTTCACCTTTTTTCACACCTATCAGCAGCATAATAGTCGGTGCAATATATTGCAAGAAACCAACTGCAGATAGTGGGATTTTTTTTGTGGCTTCAGCGAAAAGATATAAGGGTATGACCGTAACAATCCCAGCCAGAACAACAAATAAATTAATTTTCAAGTCACCACTTAAAAATAACCCGTCACCTTTTCCAAATAGATAAATAAGATAACCAATCGCTAAAGGAAGTAAAATCAGGAGTTCACCTAACAAGCTCAAAATGGAGTCCAAATGATAAACCTTTTTAAGGAGCCCATAAAGCGCAAAGGACAGGGCTAAAATCAATGAAATCCATGGAAAGACGCCATAACTAATCGTAAGCAAAAGAACAGCTAAAAAAGCAAGTATCAATGAGGTCAGTTGTAGCTTTGACATGCGTTCTTTCAATAAAATCATGCCAAGTAAAATGCTAATAAGGGGGTTAATATAGTAACCCAAACTTGCCTGAAGCAAATGATTCGTATTGACAGCAAAGATAAAAACGCCCCAATTCACAGTTATAAGCACACCCGTTAACATGAGTGCATTTCTGATTCGTTTATCTTTTATGTAAAGACCAAATCCCTTCCTTTTAAGTAAAAAAACCAATATAAGAAGAAAAATGAATGAACCTACAATCCTATAAGAAAGAATTTCAAGAGAAGAACAATCCGATAATTCTCTCCAATAAAGGGGCAAAAACCCCCAAATTAAGTAAGCCAGTATGCCAATAAAATATCCCTCAAAACTTTTTAATTTATGCCCCATTTACTTAACCACGTAAAAGAAGAATAAAACCAAAACACCTAAGACAATTCTGTAATAACC
>CAZJIO010000092.1:0-6828 GCA_964546035.1 uncultured Eubacteriales bacterium
GACCTTACCATTAAACTTATTTATATGATTGCTAATAAATACATCAGCATCTACATAATTTGCAATTGCACAGCGATCAAATAAAGTCACATATTCATCTTCAGTCCTTGTCAGAATGACTCTAAGGCCACTCCCTTTAAGTAATTCTTGCTGCTTTAGTGTTATGAGTAGATTATAGGTTTTCTCTAACGCTATCTCATTTGATCCCTCACCGTTATCAAGGCCACCATGTCCAGCATCTAGTACCACAATAGGTCGCTGATCTTCAATTTGAATCCTCCCCAGTTCGTCTCTTATAAACTGTACGAATAAAAGTTGCTCACCCTCATAAACATAATGAACCTTCACTAAATCCTGATCTTGTAATACCTTATATTCAATTCCGGAAATACCCATAAGGACGTTCTCCTGAAGTAACGGTAAAAACACATGGGCTTGATATTGATCGTCACTTTCCTCTACTAACTTTTCTAGTTTCACAATAACACCTGATTCATTCAACCAATTCGTTGGAATAGCTGTTTTTTCTTCACTAATAGGCTGAATTATTTCTGGTTTATCCATAGGCGCTTCAAAAGATCCACCCAGAACATAGCAATTAAATAACCCGAACTAAATAATCCAATCCCCAATGCCCCGAAGATTATTTTTTTTCTTTTCATATGAACCCCTTTTAAAAAAGCTGACACGATTGAATCGGGTCAGCTTTTTGCTTTTTACTCTGTCTTAAATTGCTGTACCAATGCTTTAAGATCTGTTGACATGCCAGAAATCTGATTGCTTTGTTCTAAAATTTCTTGCATGGTTGCTGAGATTTCTTGAACTGAAGCAGAGGTTTCTTGGGTACTTGCTGCATTTTCTTCTGCGATAGAAGATAAACCTTCAATAACATCCATAACCACTGCACGTTTCACTTCCATATCCTTACCCAACTGATTGATTTGATCAGAGAGCTGTATGGATACTTTAATAGATTCAGAAATCTCCTTGTACTTATCTCTCGCTTCAAAAACACTCAGCTCTTGAATATTAACCACCGTACGCACTTTTTCACTGGTTTCGATGGCTGTCGAAGAATTATGTTTAAGATCGATCAACATGCGGTCAATTTGACTGGTAGATTTAGCTGATTGCTCTGCAAGTTTTCTGATTTCTTCAGCAACAACTGCAAATCCCCTACCCATTTCTCCTGCCCGAGCCGCTTCTATTGCTGCATTTAGTGCCAATAAATTTGTCTGGCTTGCTATATCGGAAATCATTTTACTGGCTTCACCAATATGGTTTGTACTTTCTCTTGTGTTTTCAATAGCAGCAAATATTTCTAACATGGAATTTTTACTTTCTTGAGTTTTATCCGATAGATTTTCTACTAATACCAAACCTTCTTCTGTGAGTTCCCCAATTTTTAGGGATTGAGTCGCTAAATGAGCCGCAACTTCTGCATTGTCAGAAACAATATGTCCTAAACTGGCTATATTCGCTGAAGCCTTTTGTACATCCTCAGCCTGATTCATGGCCCCACCTGCAATTTGAGAGACTGTTGTCGCAATTTCTTCAGTTGTTTTAGAAGTTTGCTTGACATCTTGTCTCATTTTTACTGTAAAATCTTCTATACTATTGGCCTCAACTCTAATCCTATTGACGATACCATGTAAGTTTTGCGTAACTTGATTCACATTCTTTGTTAGCTGACCGAATTCATCTTTTGATAATCTATGGTTATTGTTAATCTCAGAAAGATCATAATTAGCCAGCTGAATTGTTTTCTTTTCAATTGTTAATAACATTTTCTTTATATATCGACTAACTATAAATGAGATCACCGTTGAAATCAAAAGCATTAATAAAGCAACACTCACAATTATGTTTCTTACTGCTTTTGCATGATCGAGTTGATTAGCAGATTCTTCCTTTGCATAGGCTTCTAGAATACTCGTCATCAAGTCGATAGCCACTCTGGTAGCTTCAAAAGTGATTTCTGTAGATTGGTACTTCTCAGCATTTAAAGTAAGGGGGTCGCCTACTGCATCGTTCCATTCTTTAAATCCACTGTTAAATTCTTCAACTAATTGAGTCATGTTTTTAGGGGAATCTGGACTTATGAACGCATTCTGTAAATAGGCGTTATCTTTGAGCTTTGCATATGCTTCATTGATCCGATCAAAAGCTTGTTGTTTATTCTCTGCAAATTCGCCTTGCAATGTTTCAATTGTCTCGTCATCTAACGACTTACCCGTAAAAAGTAGAAGCTCAGCTTTCGAAGCTTGGTACAAATCCCTATCTGCATTAAGGATAAGAGCTGTACTGACAAAAGACTGCTTATAAAGGGCTTTGTCTAAATCCGTGGGTATCTGAACAAACTCATATGCAGATAAAGCAGAGATAATCATAAGAGCAATTGCAGGCAATAGTATAATCGTTGTTAACTTAGTCGCTACTTTTGAATTTCTAAACATTTTAAAGTTCTCCTTTTAAGTTAGTCTTTTCAATTATCCCAATTATATTATAAAACTGTGTTTTTCATATGTCTTTCTGCCTAAATCTCAACAACTCTATAGCAACTTTTAACACCAATGACTTCTTCAAGACCGTTCAGTGCTCTTAATGAAAGGGTAAAATTTCTCAACGATACTTGATGTGTGATGATAATGATTTCTGCACCAATCCCTTTTTGAGAAGGTTTCTGTAGAATGCTCTCAAAGCTCAAAGCATTTTCCAGAAAAATAACGGCTATTTTAGAAAAAACGCCTATTTCATCCTTTACTTCGATTCTCATAAAAAACTTAGAAAATATTTGTTCCTCATTTTTAATAGATTTCATATTGTGTAGGGTTCCAATACCCGTTCCATTCACACCTAATCGCAGGTTTTTAATCACAGCTACGATGTCAGA
Organism: uncultured Eubacteriales bacterium; assembly: GCA_964546035.1. Lineage (GTDB taxonomy): Bacteria > Bacillota > Clostridia > Lachnospirales > Vallitaleaceae > CAZJIO01. The sequence continues at coordinate 2,894 of CAZJIO010000092.1, forward strand.
AACGATTGAGGTTGCTGTGGGTAATCCTCCTGCCCCAGGACCATAAAACATAGTTTCTCCAACTGCTTCACCATATACATACACTGCGTTATATTCATTGTTTACAGCTGCTAGGGGGTGTTGATTTGGTATGAGCATGGGTTGGACACTTACCTCTACTGCGCCATTATCTCTTGAAGTCAGCCCAATGAGCTTAAGGGTATACCCTAGCTGCTTGGTATAATCAATATCCTCTTTTGTAATTTTGGATATGCCGACAGTATAGACATCGCTCAAGTCAAGGTTCATAGAAAATCCTAAGGTGGCTAAAATTAATATCTTACGTGCAGCATCTAAGCCTTCAACATCAGAAGTCGGATCCGGTTCAGCAAAACCAAGTTCTTGGGCTTTTTTCAGTGCTACCTCGTAGCTCATACCTTCTTGGCTCATTTTTGTTAAGATGTAATTGGTTGTCCCATTAACAATTCCCATCATTTTTGTTATTTTATCTGAGGCTAGACCATCCTTTAGGGACCTGATGATTGGAATGCCACCACCAACACTGGCTTCATAAAATAAATCGCAGCCCATTTCCTTAGCTAAGCTCAAGAGTTCAACTCCATATTGAGCCAGGACATCCTTATTGGCTGTAACAACATGCTTTTTGTTATTCAGGGCTTTGGTTAAATATTCTTTAGATTGTTCGATCCCCCCCATGACCTCTACAACAATATCAATGTCCTCATTTTCTAAAATGGTCATTGGATTTGTTGTGAAAATATGAGCTGGAATTTCAATAGAACGCTTCTTATTTATATCCCTTACCAGGACCTGGGTCACTTCTACTTCACAACCAACTTGCTGTTGCAATTCCTTTTGATGATTTTGAATGATTTGATAAACGCTACTGCCCACGGTTCCTAACCCTAGTAAGCCAATATTAATTTTCATGGTGCTTACCTCAACTTTATATGTTTTATTAAAAAAAAGCGGCGTGGCGAGAAATGCCCTACCGCTTTGACTACTTATTATGTATTTTATCCTTGTAGACGTTCTACTATATCTGTTAAAAATAGGAAGACTGTTGATCCGAAAATAATGGTTAATACAATGGATATAATCATGTAGATCATCAATGCAATAGATAGGTTCTTTCTATTTTTGTTGACTCTGCTTCCAAAGGCCCAGACAAACATCATAACAATCCCAAGAAATGGAACTGATAAAACAAACAAAGTCCCCATGAAGCCTAAAACACCTAGTGGTTTTTTCAAATCTTTTGGTTCTACTGCTGGCTGAATTGGCTGTTGGACAGGTTGTTGTACCACCGGAATTGGCTTAACCGCCTCTTCCATAAAATTCGGCTCAGATTCAATACCATTTTTAGCCCCACAATTCGGACAAAAAGTTGAATCATCTGGCATTTGCTTACTACATTGCTCACAGATCATATAATCGAACTCCTTTCGCACTCTTTATGGTTTTAGCTTATGTTAATTATGGCTTTCTGTCAAGTTTAATAGCCACTTGTCTGACCTTTTTGATTTTCTATAATTGCTATGCCTGCACTTGCGCCAATACGGTCTGCTCCCGCTTCAATAACTGCTATTGCACCCTCATAATCCCTTACGCCACCTGAGGCTTTTACTTGAGCCTTTTGACCTACTGTTTTTCTCATCAGCTTGATATCTTCTATAGTCGCGCCTCCTGTGCTAAAACCAGTGGAGGTTTTTACGAAATCTGCGCCAGCTAGCACACTTAGCTCACAGGCTCTCACCTTTTCATCATCTGTTAATAAACATGTTTCTAAGATCACTTTGACGAGTGCATCTCCAGCAGCCTCCACCACGGCTTTAATGTCCATTAAGACGTAGTCATCATCTAGGTCTTTTAGTGCACCCATGTTAATGACCATATCAATTTCTTGGGCACCTGCCTTAATGGCTTCTTGTGTTTCAAAGGCTTTAACCGATGAAGAAACAGCGCCTAAAGGAAATCCAACAACTGTACAAACTTTAACATCTGACCCTGCTAGAAGTTCTTTAACATAAGCCGTATAATATTGGTTAACGCATACGGATGCAAAACCATATTGAATGGCCTCTTTGCAGATTTTTTCCACTTCACCTTTTGTAGCATTTGGTTTTAAAATTGTATGATCAATGGTTTTTGCTAAATTCATCTTTAGTTCCTCCGATATTTCTCTTAATACCTTTAGTGTAAGGGTTATTAATTTAAGTGTCAAATATTTTTTATTGGTTTGAATAATTTACGCTACAATGGCAAAAATATAACTACAGGAAACCGAAATAGATAAACTGTTCAGTTGTATCTAAGATTTTATTATATAGGTTACTCGGTTTCCTGTTAATATGTTCTCCCCCCCACAAAAAGAAAGTGTCTAACAGCTTTAGACACTTTCTTTTATTTGCCTTCATATATTAGTAGTAAAACAATTAATCCTATTGGTGTTTTATGAGAAGAAATATGATTTACCCTGCCCAAAATGAAACCCAAGCACTTGGCCAATTAACAGCCAACGTCATCACCCCTGCTGGTTATAAGCCTATTGATCAAGCAACGGTCACGATTTCTCAACCTGGAAGAACGACGCCCATTGAAGTTCTGACAACCGACAATTCTGGTCAGACGCCAGTTATTGATTTACCAACGCCGCCTCTAGATTATAGCTTATCCCCTGATAACCCACAACCTTACTCCGAATATTCAGTCACGGTGGATGCTCCCGGTTATGAACGCTTTATCGTAACTGGGTCCCAAATCTTACCTAACACCACAGCTATACAAGATTGTGCTGTCTTACCACTGCCCCCAGGCGTGGTAGCCCAACAACAAATTATTATTAATGTTAATCCGCACACCTTATACGCCGAGTTTCCTCCAAAAATTCCAGAAGCAGAAATTAAAGAAGGTTTTGAAGACGGTCTGATTGTACTTAGGACCCCAGTTGTCCCCGGCACAATTGTCGTTCATGACGGTCCTCCCGATGATAACCTTGCCAAAAATTACTATGTTCCATTTAAGGACTATATTAAAAATGTTGCATCCTGTGAGATCTATTCCACATGGCCAGCAAGCACCATACAAGCCAACATATTAGCAATTCTTTCCTTTACATTAAATCGTGTTTTTACAGAGTGGTATCGTGGCAAGGGGAAAACCTTCCAAATCACATCGTCAACAGCTTATGATCAAGCCTTTTCCTATGGTAGAAATAAAAACAAAAATATTGCTGCAGAAGTTGATTCATTATTTACAAATTATATTTCAAGACCGGGCCTCAGACAGCCACTTTTCACACAATATTGTGATGGGAATCGCGTAAATTGTCCCACTTGGCTGAGTCAGTGGGGCAGCAAGACTTTAGGTGATCAAGGCTATACCACCATCAACATCCTCAGAAACTATTATGGTTCTGATGTTTTTCTTAAAACAGCAGAGCGGGTTTCAGGAATTCCCTCTTCCTTTCCAGGAAGAAACCTTCAAGTGGGTTCCTCTGGTGCAGCTGTCAGGACTATTCAGGAACAACTGAATGCCATCAGCAATAATTTCCCAGCGATACCAAAAGTAAGAGTAGATGGCGTCTATGGACAAAATACCAGAACCGCTGTTCAAGCCTTCCAAAGAATCTTCAACCTACCTCCAAATGGGATCGTTGATTATCCAACATGGTACAGCATATCCGACATATTTGTTGCGGTGAAACGATTAGCTGCTTAAGTGTGGAAAACAAAAAATGAGCACCTAGATTTTGAGATCTAAGTGCTCATTTTTGTTATCTTATACTTTATTAACTGAACCTTCAGTTTTTTTGTTGGAAAAAGCGGTATGACTCTTGCCACCGATTGATCTATCAGGTCTTACATTTGTGTCATTTCCTTGATTTTTCATTTTCTTTTCTTCTATTATCTTTTTAAGTCTATCCATCTTGCTAT
>CAZJIO010000092.1:6872-16414 GCA_964546035.1 uncultured Eubacteriales bacterium
ATAATAAGGTTCAATTAAACTTATTATACCTCATTTTCATTTTTTATGCCACAATAAAATCAGATCAAGTTGAGATACTGGTCTAAAATTTTTACCGCCTCGTCTACATTATCTTTTGTAAGCCAATAATGTGTTACAAAACGTACAATACCCTCTTCAGGACCATTCATTTTAATGCCATGGTCTAGAAAATATTGGAACATATGGTCTGAATCCACCTTTTTCTCAACTTTAAAAAATACCAAGTTGATATGAACATCTTCCATAAATACTTGGATATGAGGAACTTTCTGGAGCTCCTGAGCTAAATAAGTGGCCAAATCATGATCTTCCTGTAAACGCTTGGTCATTTTATTAAGGGCAATGAGTGCAGGTGCCGCTAAAACGCCTGCTTGCCTGAGACCGCCACCCATTATACTTCTTTTTCTCCTTGCGCTGTTTATGAAGGCTTTGCTGCCTGCAAGGATCGAACCAATGGGTGCACACAAGCCTTTTGATAAACAAAACATAACCGAATCTGTGTATTGGGTGATTTCTTTAGCTTCAACCTTTAAATAGGTTGCCGCATTAAAAAGCCTTGCGCCATCTAAATGTACGCTAATTCCGCTTTTATTTGCCAGATCGTAAACCGATTTCATATAATCAAGGGAGAGGACTCTGCCAGTAGAATAAGCATTTTCCATACAGATTAAGGCTGTTTTTGGGTAATCGCCCACTCTTATTTTGGCTTTTATTTCATCAAGTGACATTTCACCCTTTATGGTGTTTAAAGTTCTGAGTTGGACACCTGAAATGACTGCCGATGCACCACCCTCGTGGCTGACAATATGTGCCTCATCACCAATGATGACTTCATCACCACGATTACAATGGGTAAAAAGAGCCAGCTGATTGCCAAACACACCACTAGGAACAAATAAGGCGGCCTCTTTCCCAACCAGTTGGGCTGCATAAACTTCTAATTGGTTGATGGTTGGATCATCCCCATAAATGGCATCACCTACCTCAGCAATCATCATGGCTTGTCTCATTTCCTCCGTTGGTAAGGTAACGGTATCACTTCTTAAGTCTATCATAGTGTTCCTCCAAGGGTCTATTTTTAGTAATCACAGGGATTTCCTATGAAGTCTGCATTGCCTATTTTCTTAATTTTAGATAAATCTGGATAGGTTTGAATGTTGTTATAACCCATCATCATATAAGTCAGTTCAATCCCCTTACTCAACACATCTGCATTCTCAATGAGATTACGTTCAAAACGCACATCCACTAGGCTTGAGATAATGGCATCCAAGTCGCTAATATCGCGAATTTGATTGCCACTGCAGATGATGGTCGTGAGACTTTGATTGTTTCCTATGGGTGAGATATCTTGAATTTGATTGTCTGCAAAGTTGATCATTTTAAGGCGCCTATGCCCTTGTAATGGGGTTATATCTGATACCTTTTGTTTGAGCAGCGCTAATTCTTGTAGGTTAATAAAATAACTGATGTCTTCTAAAGATTGAATTTCCCCGCGTTGGCTACTTTCCCCACCTTCACTTGTGCTGTAACTGACGATGTAATCCATGTCTAGACGCGCACTATAATTAGCTTTATAATCCACTTTTCCGTCTTGATCTGGTATCAGAACTTGGTTACCGATGACATGAATCTGGGTAATCCTACTGCAATCCAATCTGGTAAGGGCTTCTTCTTGAGACTTATTTAAAAGGGTTCTTACGACGTCTTCTAATACGGCGTCCTTAAACTCGACTTCTTCTTGTGGGTTCATTACTTCTACAGAAGGACTTTCAACGAGTGTGTAGCCATCTGCCGTTAATTCAAAAAGCTTTTTGGCACCCTCGGTTAAATAAATCTCCTTTTCTTTCGTAACAAAGATTGCTTCCACACCTTCTAACTTTTGTACAAATTCAAATCCCTTTTCTAACCCCATGGAAAAAACCCCAGTAGATAGGGCATCTGCTACAATGGATTCTGTGGTGATAATCGATACGGATTCCAGATTATTATCCACGGGGTAACCAGTAGCGGTGTCGATGATATGATGATACATAATGTCATTTTCAGTAAAGTTTCTTTCATATACCCCAGATGTCACAACGGAGTTATCAACAACTGTTACGATACCTAAATAATCTGCTGCGGACCCATTTGGATCCCTAATACCAATTTTGAAAGGTATTTCATCAGGTTTATAGCCTATACAGAGCACGTTGCCCCCTAAATTAATAAGAGCTCGGTCAATACCCTGATCTATAATGAGCTGAGCAACGGCATCTGCTGCATATCCCTTTGCGATTCCGCCAAGATCTATAATCATTCCTTCACGTTCCAATTTCACAGAATAATTGGCTTCATTTAATGTAAGATCTTGAATGCCAATGTCTTGTAATGCGCTATCAATTTCTGTATCAGAAGGGACTTTAGCATTGTCAAATCCAATATTCCAAAGTTTTACAAGGGCACCTACAGTTATGTCAAAATGTCCCTCTGTTTTCAGTGTATATTCCCGAGCTGTCTGTAGGACAGAAAAAGTTTCCTCACTGACTTGGACCGCATCTTTACCTGCTGCAGCATTGATTTGTTCAATCTCACTATTAACATCCTTATTAATGGTCATAGTCTTTTCAATCTGGTCTAAAAGCGTAAAAACATCCTTAAACAACTGATCATTAACTGCTTGCTCTGAATAAAGTGTGATAGATATAAAAGTCCCCAGAGCAAACCCCTCCTTTGAATATTTTTGGAGGGTATTGCTTTTGCAAGCACTTAAGACCACCAATCCAATCATCAAGGTCAAGCTTAAAACCAACTTTCTCTTCATTTAATCGACCTCATTCCTATTTCTAATAACCTGATTTTTTTCCTGTCATTTCATCAATGACTACCTTCATAACAAATATGTGGGACATATTTTTCTGATCGTATTCGAAGGTTGTAGGACCACTTTTGACATATTGCGCCATGAGCACATCGAGTCCAGCTTTCATACCCTCATGATCATCAACAAAATAGGCCTTTCCTATTCCTATAACGCTCTTATATTTGGCTGTATAATTGCAGGCTTTTTCGCCTCCTACGATAACCATATCTATATCGACTTCAAAACACACCCTATTGTTCTTTTTTAGAATGTCCAGTTTCCTGCCCTCTCTTGCGCAGTGGAAATAAAGCACATTGTCTTTATAGCCATAATTGAGGGGAACAATATAAGGCATCCCCTCCTCATCTACCATGGCTAATCGGCAGACCTGTGCCTCTTGCAACACTTGCTCAATTTCTTCAAGGCTTGTAATTTCTCTATTTGCTCGTCTCATTAAATTTCCTCTCTAAAAATAAGAAGTCACGAAGGTAGGTTTTTTAGGCATAGCTTCAGTTAATTGAAGGACTAAATGTTCATCGCTACACTGGATCGTCTTTTGCATATAAGCTTCTCTCCAGCCTATGAAGCCAAAAGCAATTTGTGAAAAGGTTTGTATACCTACAATAACATCCACCACTTCTTGATCACTTTCATTTTGCGTCACATTTGAAATACCATTCTCGACGACAACATCAAACCGCCCATTATTCCAAGGTGCATATTCATCTTGAATTTGAAGGCTAAAGGTTAAGTTTGTTGTACTATAAGGATAATCCATTAGCACCTGCATCGCATCGACAACTCTCACCATCATACCTGTATGAAGGGTAATTTCCTGTCGGGGATTTTTTAACAAGTGTAGCACGGTATCTCCCATAGGTACTTTGACAATCAAATACTCTACTTGAGCGCGGTGTACAAGGGCAAATTGAAGAATGTAACGTTTTACATCATAATCCTCATAGACCCATTCGCTCATTTTCATGACGCCATCCGCTAAGGTATATGCAAAAAAGCCTTTAAGGTTATTCTCTTCATCAAAGACCCCATAGGCATGCTGTTTGTGATACTTGATCATTGCAAATTGATGGTTCCACTCCAAGGCTCTTCGCTTAACTGCACCATTATAGCCATCATAGCATTTAGCAAATAAAGGCTTCAGATCGTTGGTGTAGCTTTCATCGATTTTCTTACAGTAATAGCCACCCGCATAGGGCTTTATATCATTGATTTCAATTTTGATGGATAGCATATCATCTCCATAGGCCCAGCCGTATTTCCCATAAAAAGCATAGGAAAAGGGAGCTAGAAGTGAAAAAATCTGGCCCTTTTTATGCATCCTTTTCAGACACTCTACTAATATATGTTGGATACAATGCTTTTCTCGATATTCTGGATAGGTTGAAACAGCTCCAATACCACCCATTCTAACTGGCATACCGTTCCAGTACATTTCATAATCGTTAATGACGGTTGCCGCCATTAATTCGTCATTTTCAATGGCACCGATGATCTCTGTATCATTTTTTGAAAAGGTTTCTTCTACGATGCTCTTCATCATCGACTCCTCGATGTTGAAGCAATAGGTAAACAGCTTGTAAAAGGACTCTAGGTGCTTCGGATTATCTAAAATTGGTTGTAAATTCATTTTTCGTCTCCTCCATTATGACCTTTTCTACCATTCTACATCAAAAGGGAGGTACACATCAAGTCCTTACTTAAACAAACTGACAAACTCACCATACCCTTCCTTTTCAAGTTCATCTTTTGAAATGAATCTGAGTGAGGCAGAGTTCATACAGTACCTTAATCCAGATTCTCCTGGTCCATCAGGAAAAACATGTCCTAGATGTGCATCACCTATTTTACTACGGACTTCTGTTCTGCTTTCAAAGAGCTTATGGTCCACTTTGCAAACCAGATGGCTTTCATCTATGGGTTGTGTAAAGCTTGGCCAACCCGTGCCAGAGTTGTATTTATCCTTAGAGCTAAATAATGGCTCTCCGGAGATCAGATCTACATAAATGCCTTCCTCTTTATGATCCCAATAGGGATTTGCAAAGGCTCTTTCGGTTCCATCACCTTTGGTAACAGCATATTGTAAGGGTGTTAATTTTTCTTTTGCTTCTTCTTCTGATAGTGCATGATATTTTGACATAGGCTAGAGCTCCTTTCTTTCTTCATTAATTGATAATTATTCTCAATTACATTCTACACCACTTATGGTTTATTGTAAAATAAAAGCCAACGTTTCTTTACGTTGACTAGTTTTTGTTTCATGTTTCATATCTATTCACTGGTACTACTGTGGAACATGCTCAAATCTTCCTTCTTTCCAAAAATATTGATACCAACCATCAAGGAAAAGCCCATTAAAACGAAAATCTCCGAGAATATAAAGAGGTTATTCATTCCATACTGTTCGATGATGTAACCACCTACTAAACTGGCAACGATCCCGGCTATGCCAAAGAAACTGGCTGAAAAAAGCGTTTGAGCTGTGGTTTTCAAGGAGCCTGGAGCAATTTTCGATATGAATATTCTCCCCATTGACAGCGTCATACTAAACCCAATGGCTTGAAGTCCTGACGCAATGATGACGAGGGTTGGTCCTGTAGCGATCCAAGTAACAGTGACACGCAGAACATACGCGACAGCCGCCAATAAAAATATTTTATTAGGTTGAATCTTACCTATGAATTTGCCAGATAAAATAAAAATGGGTATTTCCACGGCCGCTGCTAGGGCTGCTGCTAGACCTAAATGGACTTCATTACCACCTACTGCTTTTAGGATAAAGGGTAGGAAATTCAACAAAGATAAATTGCCCACATGAATCAAAAACACAAAAAGGATGAGCAGACTATATCTTAAGTCTTTAAAAAGCTGTAAAGGGTGCAAGTTCTTCAAATGAATGGATTTCTTGTATTGGTCCTTCACTTGGCTGATAAAAAACAAATCTATCGCTGCAATAAATACAAAAGCATAAAACATAGTGGACCAACCATACAAATGGATGATTTTTCCAAAAATTGCACACACCAGAGCATAACCTAAAGAACCTGCGGCTCGGATCTTTCCGTAATCCTTCTGTCTGATTTCGTCAGTCCCTAAAATCCATCCATCAATTAAAGCCTCTTTAGGCATAAATGCAAAACCTAGCCCACCTACTATGAAATAAATTAACAGTGGATGTTCAGAAAACACACCAAAAGCTATGGCAAAGATCGCCAAAAGCACCACGCAAGCCATATAGGATTTCTTAACGGATTGTTGATAATCCGAAAATAGCCCCCAAACGTATTGACCAATCAATCCCATTATCATAAAAAAAGTCATTGCGATGCCAATTTGAGCACTGGTATACTGATGCTCTGCTAAATAAAATGTATAAAATTGACCAAAGGTAGCCCAGGAACTCCATAATAAAAATTGCATAATTGTAAATGATCTTTTTGCATTGTGCTTCATATTTTGTCCTCTATTTGTCTATGTAAGTGCCTAATTTACTATATCATGGTATATGGGTTTGTCAATCTTTTTTGCATAGTTTTCAACCAGGTGCAAATACTAAAGAATGCAAGAGGCGTAGTATTTTTGCGCTTAAGTCCATAAAACAGATGAAAGGTAGGCAATCCTATGAAAGCACAAGATATCATGACCACTGAAGTGGTTGCAGTGGATAAAAAGACTTCTGTCAAAGATGCTGCTGTAAAAATGGCAGAATCAGATGTTGGATCTGTTGTTGTCAACGATAAAGATAAATTAGTAGGTATCATAACCGACCGAGACATTACCATTAGAGCTGTAGCTGAGAAAGATGACATGAATAAAGTAACCTGCGCAGATGTCATGTCCACAAATGTGGTGACTGCCACTTCGGACACAGATATGGAAGAAGTTATCAATCTGATGTCCGAACATCAAATCAAGCGTATACCCATTGTAGAGAAAAACAATGTTGTTGGTATGATTTCCTTAAGAGATATCTCTCAAACCATTGAGTGGGATGATGAAACAGGAGAACTTGTTAACGATATAACGGATTAGTGATCTACTAATTGAGGAAAACCCATCTTAACGAAGAAGATGGGTTTTTGTTCTTTCTTTCCAATCCGGCATAAAAGTTGCGATAAAATCATAAAAAGCTTTGCTATGATTGGGATGTATAAAATGAGCCAATTCATGGAGCACAACATATTCTATGGCTGCTCGAGGTTTTTTAATTAATTCCAAGTTAAGTTGAATGGTGTTTGTCTTTGAAAAGCATGTGCCCCATCTAGCTTTCATTTTTCTTATTTTGAGGATGGGCTTATCTTGTTTGTACGCTTTGATGATTTCTAGCTGTTCTTCCATGATTTCTAGAAAAATCTCTTGGGCTTGCTTTCTGAGCCAAGTTTCGTAGAGCTGCTTCTTTTGCTCTAGATGTAGTGGATCTTTTATGTAGAGAGAAATATTATGTTCATCTAACACAACATGGTTCTTTGATGATTGATGGATTTTCAAACTATAGGTCTTTCCTAAAAATATGACCGGATCAGAGTCAACCCATTGTATTTCTGCGGTTATGGCTTTTTCTTTCTCTCTTTGATTAAATTTTTCATTTACTTGAAGAATCCACTCTGCTCTTTTAAGTAGAATGGATTCAATGTTTTGTATGGATATATGATTTGGAGCTGAGACATAAACGATTCCACCAGTTTTGATACGTATGTTGATGTTTTTCACTCGTTTTCTATGGAGCTCATAATTGATTATTTGTGTGTTAAATTGTAATTGAAGCTTTTGCATTACATTCCTCGTTATTTAAGAATTCTACTACATGCGATTAATGGTTTTCCTTTTACATATACAGAATCGATGACGATTCCTCTAGCAGAAGTACTGGCATGAATAATTTTTCCTTCTCCTATATACATAGCTACATGGGAAATATAACCCGAATAACCGTAAAATATTAAATCACCTGGTAACAACTGTGCCACTGTAATAGCGGTTCCATTGTTTCTTTGTGATGAGGAAGTTCTATTAATAGAAATACCGATATGCTTATACATTTGCTGTGTAAAACCGGAGCAATCAGTCCCATTCGTGAGGCTATTACCACCATATTGATAAGGGTTTCCTAGAAATTGTTTTGCATAGGCTACCATGTTCAACCTAATATCTGAGGTTGTCCCAGCTGTAGTTGCGGCTGTGGTATCTAATGTTTGAAGATATTGTTTGAAGACATATCCTTCTAGTTTGGCAGCTGTTGAAATATAGCACCAGTCACCTTCTGATTTAAGAATGATTACCTGCTCGCCTGCTGTGAGTTTTGTAAGAATATTATTTGGTGAGCTCGTGATGCGTGTTGAGCGAAGGTTTAAAATGTCTGCTGTCACAACGCCGTAAATTGTTGTTGGCGTTATTGATGTTGAAACTTCTTCTGTAGCAACGATTTCTGGTGTAACTTCAGCTTCTGGATTTATTGTTTCTGATTCAGTAGTTGTTTCATCACTTATAACGCCTTCGTTATGGAACTCCATCAGGATCTCTATAGGTGTTAAAGCTTTTGTTTCAGTAGCTTGTACTGTCGTACTGAATAGTAAACTTAAACTGACCGTAGTCATGCAAACTTTTATAATCGATTTCTTGTTCATTTGGACCCCCTAATACATATTATGATAGTTATTGCGAACTTGTTAACAATGTATTACGAAGTTATTATACAAAAATTACAATCAAAAGTCAAGGGGAAAGGACTAGGTTTTACCAGATGTGGAAGTTCTTATGGACGGGGTCATTTCATAAACTGTAATAATATCATTGTAAGGTGCTTACTTATGAAACTTGCTAAGTTAATCTTATCAATTATACTCTTATTACTTGTCATCAATTTGACGACTTCTTCCTTTTTAGATTATGATGTTATTTCGGTCATTTCTTATAATTTGCACAAAGACACCTATTCGATTGTTGTCGATTTAGATGACCATGTTCTTTATTTGTATAATAAAGGGGAATTGGAGAAGAAATATCCCGTTTCGGGTGGTAAATATACAACACCTTCCCCCCTTGGGACCTGGACGATTGTTTCTAAGGCTGATTGGGGGGAAGGTTTTGGGGGGACTTGGATGGGGTTTAATGTCCCCTGGGGGAAATATGGCATACACGGCACAGATGAACCTTGGTCGATTGGGAGCCCACTATCGAAGGGGTGTATTAGGATGTTTAATAAAGATGCTGCGGAGCTTAAGAAGACAGTTTATGCGGGGACTAAAGTGACGATTATTAAGGGGCCTTATGGTGCATTTGGTGAGGGGTTTAGGACTTTAAAACCTGGCGCGATAGGGTCAGATGTCTATGCAGTTCAGAAGAGATTGCAGGAACTGGGGTATTATAATGGTTGGGTAGATGGGAAATTTGGGGTTGGGATGCAGAGTGCGGTGAGTAAGTTTCAGAAGGATAAGGGATTGCCGCAGACTAAATATATAAATGCTCGGTTTTATAATGCTTTAGGGATGGAGTTGTTTGAGTAAATAGAAGTATGAACTTGGCGATATAAATAGTGACCTGAGATGATTATCGCAGGTCATTATTTCATGAAATCCAATATATCATAGTAAAGAGTATTTTTCATAATATTCTATATCCATTAAAACTCTCCATTCGTCTATGTATATAAAAAATAACA
>CAZJIO010000093.1:0-1624 GCA_964546035.1 uncultured Eubacteriales bacterium
AGCGTAAAAAGGCGGGTCAAACCATGTTAAAAGCTACTGGTCTTGCAGATCGAGCTAAACACAAGCCATCCGAGATGAGTGGTGGTCAGCAGCAGAGAGTCAGTATCGCAAGAGCCTTTATCAATAACCCGGAAATTATTTTTGCGGATGAACCTACAGGTAATTTAGATACACATACAGCAGAGACGATGATGAGTCTGATGGTTGATTTATGTCGAAAAAATAAGCAAACCCTTATAATTGTAACGCATAATACGGAGCTTGCAAGTTATGCCAATAAAATAGTACATATAAGAGATGGTAAAATTGAAAGCATTGAGCTAAAGAATAGAGAAGAAGCTTTAGTGGCATTGGAACAGGAAGCATAAATCAAATTTTAGGATAAACCATAAAAAAGAGGAAGGGAATTTACTATGAAAAGAAAGTTAAAGAATTTATTATTGAGTTTGATTGTTTTAGCAATGGTGGTTGTGCCTAAGACGGAGATACTGGCAGCTGCGGATTTAACCATTTCCAGCGTAGTGACAACACCGACAACGATACAACCCAACTCTGATTTTGTATTGACATTTGTGCTTACAAATACAGCTGGTGTGGATCTAGCAGATATAACGCTACAAATTGAAGATGACTCCTTTAGTTTTAAAAATAGTGGGTCAATACAGAATATTGGGAACATTGATGGTGACTCAGGTGATGCAATAAAGAGTAAATCAGTTTCACTCAATCTAACATATACTGGTAATTCATCAAAGAAGATACCCATAAAACTAAGTTATTTAAAAGGAGCGGGGGCGGTGGTAGCAACAACACAACTAGATTCCATCACAGTCAACGCCCTTGTAGATGATGGTACAGGTACAACACCAACTCCTGTAGACACTGCAAAATACCAACCCAACCTCATCATCAATAATACAGTATTACCAACTGTCAACATAGGTAATCAAACAACCTTATCCTTGGAACTAAAAAATATCAGCAGTCATAGTGCTATGCATGTCAATGTGACGCCTGATTTGACTAAAACCAACACCCCAAAAATACGAATCAATCAAGTGAGCTTTGAACCAAAAGACATAACCATTCATTCACAGAAATCTCAGATATTTACCCTTGAAATCTTAGCTGACGATGGCTTGGTTCCAGGCATCTACCCCATCACTTTGGAGATAGATGGTACCAACGCTTACGGGAATACCTATAGTCAAACCTTGTTAACCTACATCAATGTGGTGGCAGAACTTAAAACGGATGTTGTTAAGGTCAGTGAACAAACCCAATCCCTTACTTCCCCAAAATCAGGTGAAGTTGTTGGGCTTAATTTTACAATATTAAATGACTCTTTTTCGGTGGTTAAAAATCTAGAAGTATGGGTAGAAGGTTTATCGGGTGCTAATTTCGGTCTTACGAATACAACCTCCAAGCTAAAATGGAGTCGTTTAAACTCAGCAGCAAGTAATAAATTTACTTTTAACTTCGCTATTAACGCATCAACGCCAAGTGGTAGCTACCCGTATAAATTGGTGTATCAATATACCAATTCCGATAACAATCTGATCAAAAAGGAAGTTGATTATAATCTTTATGTGACCTCTAAAGAGGCTAATTCTGGCGCTCTTGA
>CAZJIO010000093.1:1658-4702 GCA_964546035.1 uncultured Eubacteriales bacterium
TTTTAGTGTGGCATTTTCCATAAAAAACACAGGCGACATTAACTTGAGACACCTTAAGGTCACTTTTGATAACAACGAAGTTTTTTTGCCCGAGTCATCCAGTGTTGTTACCTTTGATCAACTAGCGATAGGGGCTTCTCAAACTGTTAAATTTACCCTTATAGGAACAGGGGATGCATTAAAATCAAGAAATTACCCCCTTTCATTTACCGTCAGTTACGATGGCCCCAGTGGATCAGCTACACCTTTGACGACACAACAAACCATCGGTATTTATGTGGCATCTACAAGTGAAACAGATACGAGTAAAAGCGTTCCCAAAATTATTATCGAAAAATATGCATCTGAACCAATGATCATTAATGCGGGTTCGGAATTTGACTTAAATCTGACCTTTATGAATACCCATCAAAATAAAGCCATTCAAAATATTAAGGCCTATTTAACCGTTACTGAGGTAGGGAAAGAAACTACCGGAAGTGTTTTCACGCCAGTAAATAGCAGCAACACATTTTTTATTGATGCTATTGGACCAAAGAGTAGTGTTGATCGTAAAATAAGACTCTATACCATTCCAGACGCTATTCCAAAGACCTACACCATAACAGTGAACTTCGAATACGAAGATGAAGGAGGCAATCCGATTGTTGCTACAGAACTTGTGGGGATCAATGTTAAACAACCTACAAAAGTAGATACATCAGAATTCCAATTGCCAACAGAAGCCTATTTAGGTCAACCCATTTATATTTACTTTGATGTCTATAACACGGGAAAAGTAAAAGCGTATAATTTAATGATTAAGGCTGAAGGGAATTTTATGGCTGATCCTCAAAGCTATTACATAGGTAATTTTGAATCTGGCACCCAAGATTATTACGAAGGTAATATTATACCAAATGAGGTTGGTCTTTTAACTGGAAAGTTCATTATTTCCTATGATGATTCAACTGGGGAACACTTTGAAGTGGCTAAAGATATTTCCATTAACGTGATGGATATGATGCCCATGGAACCCTATCCTGGTGATGGGGGGATGGTAGACCCGATGGAACCGCCTTTTGAAGAAGGTAAGAAGGGCATTAACTTTTTTATCCTAGGTGGTATTGCCTTAGTTCTAGTTGCTGCTATTGTAACCCTCATTATTTTGCTGAAAAGACGTAAAGCTAAGAAAGAAGGTTTGATTTTCAATGAAGATTAGAGATTTAATGGGCTTTAGTATCAGAAACTTATGGCGTAGAAAATTAAGGACTTTTTTGACCATTTTAGGGGTTGTGATCGGAGCGGCCTCTATTGTCATCATGCTATCTCTGGGAATTGCTCTGAATCAAAGTTTTGAGGAGCAAATTGGTCAAATGGGCAGTTTGAATACCATAACAGTTAATCGATCCTACAACTTTGACCCTAATGTAAAAGAGGGCGATGCGGTTATTATAGATGATCAGGCTATAGCTGCCTTTGAAGGCATTGAAGGTGTAGAAGTAGCTTCCCCAATCATTGAGGTGCAATTTAAAATGGTTTCAGGAAAATACACTTCTTATCTGAATGTAAGGGGGATAAAACCAGAAGTACTAATGGCTCAAGATTTAAAAACAGAGCAAGGACGTCTGATGGAAAATGCAGATACAGACCTGAGCTTTGTTTTTGGTGGCGGCATAAAATATACGCTGTATAACCCCAATGACCGTGGCGGTGGACAGATGATGTATGGGGGCTGGAATGGTGGCGAAGAGTCCACCTTTGTCAGTCCTGTTGATTATATGAACGATACACTAAAGGCTTCCTTTGATTATATGTTTGGAGAAAAGCGTCAGCCAGGTGTGACCACAAAGCGCATTAAACCCTTCTCAATGACGGCTGTAGGCGTTCTCAAAGAGGGGCAAGGAGAACATGATTATAGTGTGTATACAACCTTAGAATCAGCAAAGGCACTGCTAAAAGAGAAGCTTAAATACGAGGCAACCTTAAATCCTTCTCCAGGTACACATACAGTAAAGCAAAAAGACGAAGGATATAATATGGCATATGTCCAGGTTGAGGATATGGAACTTGTAAAGAGTGTTCAAGATCAAATTAAGGGCATGGGTTATGAAGCCTACAGTTTGATGGAATATCTGGATGCGATGCAAAAACAATCAGCAAGTATTCAAGCTGTATTAGGCGGCATAGGGGCTGTATCTTTGCTCGTAGCAGCACTAGGTATTACCAACACTATGATCATGTCAATTTATGAAAGAACCAAAGAAATTGGTGTCATGAAAGTTATTGGTGCTTCTTTAAAGGATATTAAGAAAATGTTTTTGACCGAGGCAGCACTTATTGGATTCTTAGGTGGATTAATGGGCTTATTGGTCAGCTTTTTGGGCTCAAAACTTTTGAATGAAGTGGCTAAAAACGGTAGTATATTTGGTGGTGCACCGGGCAGTAAAATGTCTGTTATACCGCTATGGCTATATGTTTTATCCATAACCTTTACAACCCTGGTGGGGATTATTTCAGGATATTTACCGGCTATAAAAGCTATGAAATTGAGTGTGTTAAAAGCACTAAGAACAGAATAAGAAAGTAAAAGTTAATTAGGAATTGAATTCCCTTGTAAAAGTGATATAATAGAAAAGTAAGTGAGGAAGTCGCTACAAAAAGGAGAATCATTGAATGATAGAATACAATGAAAAAATCTACAAAAAGATATCTGATGTCGGTGCCGCTGGTATCGTACTTGGTATTGTTTTAATCATCATTGCCATTACAATTGGGACGATTTCAATCGTATTTGGTGCTAAAGCATTGCGTGCAAAACGACATTTGATTGATTAAGATAACAAACCGATGAGGGATAATGAATGAATCTTTATAAAGAAAGAGAACGATACGGGATACTCGCTTTGGTATTGGGGATACTAGGCATGGTGCTATGGCCAATTCCTATTGCGTCTATTTTTGTCAACTTAATCTGTATTTATTGTGCGTTGATAGGACTGGAAACGCGATATAGAAGCATCTCTTTAGCTGCACTTTTACTAGGGTTTATCGGCACTTTTTTG
>CAZJIO010000093.1:4731-11125 GCA_964546035.1 uncultured Eubacteriales bacterium
GTGCACTAGTGTTTTTTCAATTATAATTGGAGGCAACAATGTGTGCTGTGTTTATAAATAGATTTCGAAAACGAGCAAAAGGCTTTTGCCTATTGCTGTTTTTATTGTACCTGGTTTATCTAGCTTATTTGCTGTTTTTGTCACCTGGATTTGGACGCACAGCAAGTGTTGTTAGAGAGTACAACCTGATCCCATTTAAAACGATTAATAATTATATCAAATATAGGGCCATTGTGAATACAAGAACATTGGTCATCAATATTATTGGCAACATTGTTGCTTTTTTACCGATGGGTTTTTTTATTCCTGTGTTTTTTAAAAGTAAGCGATCATTTGGTGAAGTACTGTTTTTGTCATCTTTGATCAGCTTAATTGTTGAGTTCATTCAGTATCGATTTGTTGTTGGGAGTTTTGATGTAGATGACATCATTCTGAATTCGTTGGGTGGTGTTTTTGGATATGGTTTGTTTTTGATTGTATATGCCATGAGCCATATAAAGAAGAAATGAGACAGGGGAGGTAACTTAT
This sequence comes from uncultured Eubacteriales bacterium, assembly GCA_964546035.1. GTDB lineage: Bacteria > Bacillota > Clostridia > Lachnospirales > Vallitaleaceae > CAZJIO01. The sequence goes on from CAZJIO010000093.1 coordinate 5,260, forward strand.
GGTTGAGAGAAAGAGCGCGTTGAAATTAACGACTAAAGTTCACACAGGTTTTGGCATCGCTTCATTTGTCCTAGGAATTTTGTCCATCCTTTGTTTTGTTGTTGCTGTTTTTGTTTCTGCATTTGAAAATCGAATGTTTTTAACGATTCAATATAAAATTGGCATTTTTGAAATTGGTGCAATGCTATTTTGTATTGTGGGAATTGCATATGGTATCGTTGGTGAAACCACCAAGGATACATACAAATTGTATGCACACCTTGGTTTGGTCATCAACAGTATTGCTGCTGTTCTGCATATCTTAGTTATTTCATTTTCTTAGGTGAAACCAACTAAGGTCGAAGTTTTTGAGCAATAGGTAATAATAAATGAGCGATGAACAATCCGCCTAAAAATTGAATGATATTTGCAGGGATATCTAATATTGGTAAAATATAACTGCCATACATCAAGGAAGAAGCGGTATAGTAGCCAATAACCATAAACGATCCCGATATCACAAAACCAATGCTATTAACGAGATTAAACTTTGTAGCAGATAGTTTTCTAAATACGAATAGGAAGATGGTCATAAAGACAGGTACAATTAAAGCAATTAACAAAAGCTTGTTTTGGACATTTGCTGAAAGTTGAGTAAGTTCTTCAATGGTTGTGATGCCAGCTACATCGGGTATTAAGTCAACAGAACGCGTGCTGATTTTGCTTGAAAGTATATAGCGCATGAAAAAATTAAACAAAACCCATAGCAGTGAAAAAGATGAACTGATGATTAAGATAGCCTTGCGGTTGTCTTTTTTTAATGCCAAATAGCCTATAATAGCCGCCATTAATGATTTGATAATAAAGGTGGGCAGTACCCATTGTGCGTACCCACCAAGTAGATCGGCAAGAGCAGAGCCGATACCAGCAGCAAGTGCACCATAAACAGGACCTAACACCAAACCGGATAAGAATACGAAAGCATCTCCTAGATGTATGTATCCATTTGTAAAAGGTGTTGGAATTTTTAAAACATAGGTCCCTAAGAAAACGAGTGCCATCATAATGCCCGTATAAGTTATTTTCTTTGTTGTGATTTGATTCATAATGATCTCCTTGTCTTTATATTGTTATTTATATATACTATAAGATGTAAGTGTCATTTTAAAAAGGGTCAGTTTCTATAAAAACAAAAGGGACACATGGAGGTAGTGGATATGCGTATGGAATTATCCCCACATTTAGAAAATCAACAGGACAACCCACTCTATATTCAACTTTATCAGTATATTAAAGCGGAGATTATTGCTAATAGAATCACAATTGATGATGAATTGCCTTCGGTTCGAAAGTTGACAGCTCATTTAGGCGTGAGTAAAACAACTGTAGAAAGCGCTTATGGCCAATTACTAGCGGAAGGGTACATTTATAGCAAACCACAAAAAGGTTATTTTGTGAGTCATCTGGAAGGCCTAGATCTTAATGATCTCAAGCACAAGAGTCTGGGAAAGGGAATGAATCTGCCGGAACCCCTTTGTTTTGATTATGATTTTAAAAGTGAATATGTGGAAGTGGGCAATTTTAACCTCACAAACTGGAAACAGCACTTAAATCATGTGATCAATTATGAAGGCGAGCAATTGTATAGTTTTGGTGATATACAGGGGGAGGAAACCCTTAGAAAAGCCATTGTTAAGTACATTCATAGAACAAGGGGCGTTAATGCCCATGAAAATAATATCATTGTTGGTGCTGGTGTTCAGCCCTTACTACAAATATTAGGGTTTCTTCTTAAAAAGCAAGGCATTAGTAAAATCGCTATGGAAGATCCTGGGTTTAATCGAGCGAAAAATGTTTTTGCGCATCAAGAATTTGAAATCGTTCCTTTAGAGGTTTCGGATAAAGGTGTTCACGTAGAGCAATTAAAGGATAGCTCAGTTAGGCTCTGTTATGTGAGCCCTTCCCATCAGTTTCCTACAGGAACTGTCATGCTGATGGACGTTAGGACGCGTCTGATTAAGTGGGCACAGGAGAATGATGGGTATATTATTGAAGATGATTATAACAGTGAACTCAGATATGAGGGACAACCCATTCCTGCTATGCAAGGTTTAGATCAACATCAACATGTCATTTATCTGGGATCTTTTTCAACTGTACTGATTCCCACAATACGTATTAGCTTTATGTTATTACCCAATCCCATTATGGAAGTGTTTCTTGTGGATAAAGAAAAGTATGCCCAAACGGCGTCAAAGCTAGAACAACTGGCATTAGCGCATATGATGGAGGTAGGTGATTTTGAAAAACATATTCGTAAAATCAGAAAAAATTACGCCAAAAAAAGCGAATACACTTTAAAGCTTATAGAACAACATTTAGGACAATATATTGATATTATGAGCATTAATGCGGGTTTGAACATTCTTTTGAAGCTTAAATCAGCATGTGATGAAAAAAACCTGGTCATGATATTAAAAAATGAAGGCATTAACATATCAAGTCTTTCGGAATACGCTATAGCCTTAAGAACAGAAGTACCTATTTTAAATTTGAACTTTCGTGGTATTGATAAAGAAAAAATTGAAAAAGGCATTCTTCGTATGGCTCGAGTATTATCAACTGACTGCCAATAGCGTTGTGATACGAACCTTGTTGTGGTATGATTATGGAAAGTATTGTCGGAAAAAAGAAGGTATATTTATGTGGAAGATTCTGTATTTAAGTCCATATGTGGTGTTTACACTCCTAGGCAATTATATGTTGGACGCAATGGTTATCTTAATCTGCTTTAAAATGTATCAGATTAAAATGAAAAAAGAGGTTCTTATAAGAACGCTTGGCATGTCCTGGGTGCTTGGTATTACGGCTGATCTTGTGGCACTCATGATCATGGTTTTATTAAGACCTTTATTAAATGAGAATGGGATCTTTGATTTTGGTGCAGTGTTTATGAGTGGGGTATTTTTGTTTTTTTTGAACAGATACTTATTTTTAAGAGTAGCGATTTCTCAAAAAATGGCAATAAAGATGGCGTTTATAATGAGTTTGGTGACGTCGCCTTGGCTATTTTTGATTCCAACATCTGCAATGTATTAAAAACTTCGAATAAGGAGAAACTTTAACTACGTGCGTATCAGTTTTTTTCTTTTATATAGATTAAAAGTATGTTATAATATGGATAGGGGATGCGAATCTAAGGAGTGGTTTCATGAAAAAAAAGGCTTTGCTGGTAAACGATTCCAAGTTTGAGAGCTTAATACTAAGAGATATGTTGAGTAAACTAGATTATGAAGTCGAAGTAGCAGATGAATTTGACGCTGTCTATGAAGTAGAACAGTTTCGACCTGATGTGGTCATTGTTAATTATATTATGCAAGAGACAACAGGGGACAAGCTCATTCAGCATATTAAATCTGGACAACCCAATGCAAAATGTGTGTTGTCATCAAGTAGTGTTATTCGTATGGGCGATTTTAAGGGACATAAGATCGATGGCTTTTTGCACACGCCTATTTCTATGTTTACTTTAAAAGACGCATTGCATAGAATTGGTGAAGTCAGTCAAAATGATTTGTTTCTTGAAGGTCTTGACCAAGGAAAGAAATTGGATTCAACTAAAAGATTTTGTGACAGCTGTAGTCAGGATATTTCAACATTTGGAGAACACATTGTATTTTGTCCGTTTTGTGGCGATGAATTGCACCTTATATAGTAGAATAAATGTCAGATTTTACCGTGACATATATCATCAACAAAACATACTTTATTAACAATAGAGTGTGTTTTTTTTGAGCACAGATATGTTATAATAGCAGATGGAAAACATGTTTATTGACGGAGCTCTTAAAAAAGGGTATTATGAGAATATGTACTTATTAATAATGATTATCAATATAATCTTTGGTGATTAGGAGGATGCACTCTTAGAGTGTGAGGATATATGAAAAAACTTGTACACGTTGGTGTAGACGTGGGGTCTACAACGGTGAAAATAGTTGTGATGGACAGTCAGGGTGCGCTCTTGCACAGCAAATATGAAAGGCATTATTCCGATATTCGTGAAACTGTTTTAGAAATTGTGACAGAAGCTTATGAGCTATTTCCAGAGGATGATACGACAATTATGGCGACAGGTTCAGGTGGTCTTTCTGTTGCCAAATGGTTAGATATACCTTTTATTCAAGAGGTAATCGCCTGCGCGAAAACTGTTGAAAAGTTGATTCCTATTACAGATGTAGCCATTGAATTGGGTGGAGAGGATGCTAAGATTACTTATTTCGAGAAGGCTTCTATCGATCAACGGATGAATGGAACTTGTGCTGGCGGTACGGGCGCATTTATCGATCAAATGGCTTCCTTACTTCAAACAGATGCTATGGGTCTTAATGAAATGGCAAAGAAATACAAAGAGATTCACCCCATTGCTGCCCGTTGTGGCGTTTTTGCAAAAACAGATGTCCAACCGCTACTGAATGAAGGTGCAGCTAAAGAAGACATCGCTGCCTCTATTTTTCAAGCGGTTGTTAATCAAACCATTAGTGGATTAGCTTGTGGAAAGCCCATTCGTGGACATGTGGCCTTTTTGGGAGGACCTTTATACTTCTTATCAGAACTGCGAACAAGATTTGTTGAAACCCTTCATTTGACAGAGGAAGAAACCATTATTCCTTTAAACTCTCAGCTTTTTGTGGCACAAGGTGCTGCACTTGAGTCCATGAATGAACAATCCATACCCTTTACTGAAATTTTACATAGAGCTGAAGGACTTAAATCTGCCTCATCCCATGAGGTGGATCGATTGCCTAAATTATTTGAAACTGAAGCAGATTTAATAAACTTCCGTGAGCGACACGCTCAAAATATTGTTAAGACGCTCCCCTTAGAAAGTTATGTAGGTAATTGCTATCTGGGTATTGATGCCGGTTCTACGACAACAAAACTTGCGTTAATTAGTGAGGCAGGGGAACTTCTTTATTCTCATTATGGCGGTAATCAAGGCAAACCACTGGAGCTGATTGTTGGTATTCTAAAAGATATCTACAAAAAACTACCTAAAAAAGCCAAAATTCTGAATTCAACAGTTACAGGTTATGGTGAAGCACTTATCCAATCTGCTTTGAAAATTGATATCGGTGAAATTGAAACCATTGCCCATTATAAGGCAGCTGACTTCTTCTTGCCCGGGGTTGATTTCATTCTGGACATTGGCGGGCAGGATATGAAGTGCTTGCGAATTAAAGATGGCATCATAGACGACATCATGCTTAATGAAGCTTGTTCCTCTGGATGTGGTTCTTTTTTAGAGACCTTTGCCCATTCCCTGAAATTGGATATTAAAGAATTTGCTAAGGCTGCATTAACTTCAGAAAAGCCGGTGGATTTAGGCTCTAGGTGTACTGTTTTCATGAATTCTAGAGTTAAACAAGCGCAAAAAGAAGGGGCTACTGTCGGTGATATTTCTGCAGGATTGTCCTATTCTGTAATCAAAAATGCTGTTCAAAAAGTCATTAAAATTAGAGATCCTAAGTTAATGGGCGAGAAAATCATTGTTCAAGGCGGAACCTTTTACAACGATGCAGTGCTTCGTGCTTTTGAAACAATTTCAGAAAGAGAAGTTGTTAGACCTGATATTGCAGGGATTATGGGTGCTTTTGGTGCTGCCATTATTGCTAAGGAGCGTTATGAAGAAGGTTATGTTACGACACTTTTAAAAGAAGACGCATTGGGACTATTTGAATTTGAAGTGGTTATGGAACGTTGTGAGCTTTGCTCAAACCATTGTCTATTGACCATCAATGAATTTTCTGATAGCAGTCGTTTTATTTCTGGTAACCGTTGCGAAAGAGGTGCGGGGGAAGAAATAAAAAATAAAGACCTTCCTAAT
>CAZJIO010000093.1:11145-15867 GCA_964546035.1 uncultured Eubacteriales bacterium
CCTCTACAGGAAAATGAAGCTAAAAGAGGTGTGGTAGGCATTCCAAGAGTGTTAAATCTTTTTGAAAATTATCCTTACTGGTATACGTTCTTCACGGAGTTAGGTTATCGGGTTGAACTATCACCCACCTCAAACAAGAAAATTTATGAGGAGGGGATAGAGACCATTCCTTCAGAATCCGCTTGTTATCCTGCCAAAATAGTCCATGGGCATATCATTCATTTGCTCAAACGGGGCGTAAAGTTTATTTTCTATCCTTGTATTCCCTATGAAGTTAAGGAAAAGGAAGGCGCAGATAACAGTTATAATTGCCCTATCGTTACGTCATATCCAGAAACCATTAAGCATAACGTAGATGCCATTGATGAACCTGGCGTTCTGTTTATGAATCCCTTTTTACCAATGGATGAAGAAGAACGTTTGGCTGAGCGACTTTATCAAGAGTTTAAATCCCATGGGATCAGCAAAGAGGAAATCTATTCTGCTGCCAAAGCGGCATGGCAAGAAAAAACAAATGTGAGATTAGAAATCGCTCAAAAGGGCGAAGAAGTACTTGAATACTTAAAGCAAACAGGGACTAAAGGGATTGTCCTAGCGGGAAGACCCTATCACATAGATCCTGAGATTAACCATGGGTTAACCAATATCATTACAACCCTTGGGATGGCTGTGCTCACGGAAGATGCTATTGCACATTTAGATGATGCCAGAAGACCCCTTCGCGTTTTAGATCAATGGGCTTATCATACGAGACTTTATTCAGCAGCTGAAGTTGTAGGAAAGAATGATTTATTGGAGTTGGTACAACTCACTTCCTTTGGTTGTGGTGTAGATGCCGTTACAAGTGATCAGGTTCATGAGATCCTACACAAGCACGGAAAAATCTTTACTTTGATTAAAATAGACGAGGGTAATAATCTAGGCGCTATTCGAATCAGAATGCGATCGCTTAAAGCCGCTATGGATGAAAGAACCAAAAGAGCCATAGTTCCTAAGAAACCTTTTGTTGAAGATGAAAAACTTGTTTTTACAATGGCACATAAAGAAAAGCATACGATTATAGCACCTCAAATGTCACCAATCCATTTTGAATTTTATCAAGCAGGGTTTAAACGTGCTGGATATAATGTGGTTATACTACCAGATGTGGACACAGGGGCAATTGATGAAGGTCTCAAATATGTCAACAACGATGCGTGCTATCCCTCGATTTTAGTGGTCGGTCAGATTATGAAAGCTTTAAAATCAGGCGTTTACGATCTCAATAACACGTCTGTATTTATCAGTCAGACGGGTGGGGGCTGTAGAGCTTCCAACTATATTGGCTTTATACGTAAAGCGATGAAAGATGCGGGTATTCATACAGTGCCAGTTGTCTCAATCAATGCATCAGGACTCGAATCCAACCCTGGATTTAGGATAGATTTAAGACTGCTTCACACGGCGGCTATTGCCACCATATATGGAGACTTATTCTTAAGGGTGACTCAAGCCACAAGACCTTATGAAAAAGTTCCTGGTGCCACAGATGCCCTTCATAGAAAGTGGGTAGCAATAGCCATTGATAATTTGGAAAGTGCAAATGTGTTTACCTTTGCTAAGAATGTTAGAAATATTGTCAAAGCCTTTGATGAACTTGAACGTTTGGATATTAGAAAACCAAAGGTGGGGATCGTAGGAGAAATCCTTGTAAAATACCATCCTACTGGAAATAATGAACTGGTTAAAGTATTAGAAGCTGAAGGGGTTGAGGTATGCGTACCCGATTTACTCGATTTCTTCTTATACACGGCCTATAACGCTAAATTTAAATATGAAAAATTAAATGGTAAAAGGAAAACTTGGATTTATTCGAGTTTGTTTATAAAAATAGCAGAGATTTATCGAAGTCCAGCTAAAAAAGCCCTTACAAAGAGTAAATACTTTAAAGCACCAACGTCTATTCAAGAAAAGGCAGAACATGCTGAGGAATTAATTTCTCTAGGCAATCAAACCGGTGAAGGTTGGTTCTTAACGGGGGAAATGGTTGAACTTGTTAAACATGGTATCGAAAATATCGTCTGTGTTCAACCTTTTGCATGCTTACCGAACCATGTGGTGGGTAAATCCATGATTAAGCCGATTAGAAATAAATATCCTATGGCTAACATAGTGGCAATTGATTATGATCCGGGTGCCAGCGAGGTGAATCAACTGAACAGAATCAAGTTGATGCTATCCGTTGCGAATACCAATTTAGTTAAGAAAGATGCGGCTAAAGTATTGGCTGAAGCATTTACTCAGGAAGCAGAAGATTTAGACGCTTAAGGCATGAAATGTTGCAAAATAGAATAGGATGAAGCAAAGAAACATTTAACCCTTTAAAGGAGTTAAGATGCCAAGTCCAGATAAAATCTATAATCGCAGTGCTGCAGTAGGTTATGCAAAGAAATATGGGATGGTACCGAATCCTAAATACCCATTTTACAGAGGAGACGATTGCACTAATTTTGTTTCCCAATGCTTACAAGCGGGAGGGTGTAAAAACACTTTTCATAGGACGCACCCTTGGTGGTGCCTAGGAAAAAAAACATCTATCTGTTGGGCTGTTGCACACTCCCTCTATTGGTACATATTAAAAGGCACCAAGGAAGGCATTCCAGGTATAAAAGCAATCACCACAACAATTGATAGCAATGATCGTTACTCAGCGGCAATAGCCGCGCAACTTGAAGTGGGTGATTTGATTCAATATATCAATCAGCGCGACAAGATTCAGCATACGGCAATTATTACTGATTTTTATCAAGTGGATGGATTGAAACATCCATTAATCACACAACATACTTACGAAGCAGTGAACATTCCCTGGCCTAAAGCCCATAAAAGTACGATATTTCACCATATCGTAGAGATCAACTAATGAATTTGGAAGGATTAATCCGTGTATGTTCAGGGGTTAATCCTTCTTTTATTAAGGAGGAATAAAATGTACGAAGTTATTTTATTAGATGCAGATGGTACGTTATTTGATTTCGATCAGGCTGAGCATTATGCCTTTGCACAAACGATCAGTCAACAACCAATCTTAGCGGTGAATGAAGATGTGTTTGAAGCCTATCAAAGCATCAATAAAGCTTTATGGGTAGAATTGGAAAAAGGGAAAATAACAACAGAGCAAATAAAGACAGAACGATTTAGGCGACTGCTAAAGGATAGAGCCAGTGAGGTGGATATCCAAGAAATCAGTCAATTATATATAGAGAAGCTTTCAGAGGGGAATTTTCTCCTAGAAGGTGCACTTGAGCTCTGCCAGTATTTATACGAGAAATATAGACTCGTTATTATCACGAATGGGATTAATGAAGTTCAAAAATCCAGACTAGCACGTTCTGACATTAAGGCGTACATAGAATGGATGACCATATCCGGTGAAGCTGGCTTTAGTAAGCCGGATCCTAGAATCTTCGAATATACGCTGGAAAAAATCGGTTACGTAAAACCCCATAAATGCCTGATGGTTGGAGATTCCTTGACCTCGGATATTCAAGGCGGTATTAATTTTGGCGTAGACACTTGCTGGGTCAACTTAGATAACAACGTCAATAACACGCTGCTGAAACCTACCTATGAAATCAACCATTTAAGCCAACTAAAAGATATTTTATAAAATAGCAATAAATGTCCTTGGTCTTTGTTTGAAAAAAAGTATGGTTTTTTTATATCCTTGTGCTATAATGTATGAGTTACTAAAGCAAGTTTTGTTATAATGGATTTTTAGGAGGAAATAATTGAGTAAAATATTTAAATCAGGCTTTGTTACCATCGTTGGAAGACCTAATGTTGGCAAATCAACATTAATGAACGGTCTTATTGGTCAAAAAATCGCGATCATGTCCAACAAACCACAAACCACAAGAAACCGCATCCAGACTATTCTGACTACTGAAGTCGGGCAAATCGTTTTTATCGATACGCCAGGCATTCATGAAGCTAAACATAAATTAGGTGCACTAATGAATCAAGCGGCAGAATCTACTTTAAGTCAAGTAGACATCGTTTTATGGTTGATTGAACCCGATACGAAAATTGGTAAGGGCGATAAGCATATCATCGATCAATTAAATAAAGTTAAAACGCCGGTCTTCTTAATCATTAATAAAATTGATACCATTACAAAACAGGATATTCTAGGCGTCATTCAAGCCTATAAAGACCAATGCGAATTTGCAGAAATCATTCCTGTGTCGGCATTGAAAAAAGAAAATATTAACGTCATAACTGAAACGATTTTCAAATATTTAGAAGAAGGTCCTCAATATTTCCCAGAAGATATGATTACCGATCAACCTGAAAAACAGTTGGTGGCGGAACTCATTCGTGAGAAAGCCTTGAAATTAATGCAAGAGGAAATTCCCCATGGTATTGCTGTGGTCATTGATCAAATGAGAGATCGAGAAAATCAAAACATCATGGATATTGATGCAACAATCGTTTGTGAAAAAGATTCTCATAAAGGCATGATTATTGGAAAGCAAGGTTCTATGCTCAAACAAATTGGAACTTTAGCAAGGAAAGATATGGAATCCTTACTGGGTACAAAAGTCAATCTAAAGATATGGGTTAGAATTAAAAAAGATTGGCGTGACAGTGATTTTCTACTTAAGAATTACGGTTATTCAAGAGATGACAAATAAATATTGCTAGTTCTATAGACCTATAAAACCAAGGAGATATCTGTTG
>CAZJIO010000093.1:15877-16408 GCA_964546035.1 uncultured Eubacteriales bacterium
AAAAGTCGGCCTAAATTCTGAGTAGTTTTTTTATATTTATTACCCTCTTTCTGTTTGTCAAGCAAAACATTTGATATTTATATAGTAATTTTTGCACAGTATAGTTTTTAGCTGTCGGGACAACCTATAAGCATAAGATTATTCAAATTATGTTAAAAGGGGGCTTTGTCATGAATGAAAGAATTTTATGGGAAAAGTTTAAGAAGACTGGGAAGATAGCAGATTATATCGCATATATCGAATGCAAGCAACAGACAAAGGAATTTGATAAAAACGTATTAGGACATGTTAAGTAAAGTAGATAACGCAAGCGTTTACTTGCGTTATCTTATTTTGAGCCTTTAGCATTGTTTTATCCAACTTTTTTTATGGATAATTGCGCCAAAAGGTTTATATATGATATAATATATCTCATTAGAGAGAAGGTAGAAAATGCCAGAGATTAAAACCAAAGGTTTAGTGCTTCACGAAATGATCATAGGTGATTATGATAAAAGGTTAATCCTATTGACAAAGGATTATGGGAAGATT
>CAZJIO010000094.1:0-11033 GCA_964546035.1 uncultured Eubacteriales bacterium
TTGCGGCATTATGGAGGTAGTAAATGGACTTTATTGAGAGTATTTTTGGCGGGGAATCAAAATTTATTGAATACAAGGAAAAATTCTCTAAGTCATTGTTAAAAACGGTATCAGCATTTTCTAATTTTCATGATGGCATTATTATTATCGGAATATCTGATATCGGTCAAGTTATCGGTGTGAGTGATCCGTATGAAATTAGGCTGAGTATTGAAAACACAATAAATGATGCGATAATACCTCGACCAGATTTTGAAGTACAATCAAAGACAATAGAGAATAAAACAGTATTGATTTTTAAGATTTATAAGGGTTTGCATACGCCTTATATTACAGAAGGTAAAGCGTATAGAAGAGCTGATAACTCAACAGTTCCAGTAGAAAAACATGAATATGATGCACTCGTCTTGTATGGTCGAAATCTCTCGTTTGAAGAATTAGAGTATCCTGGTAGTGAACTGACATTTAGAAAGCTTGAGGAACTACTTCAAAGCAAATTGGGAATACGAACTATGGATGAAGATGTGTTAAAATCGTTAGAGCTTATCAATCAAAACAAATGGATAAATGCAACAGCATTACTGGCTGATGAGAATAATTTTATTGAAAGTGGCTTAGATATGGTAATGTATTTGGATGATAAAATGACAATGATTAAAGATCGCATTAATCTGAAAGGCAAATCTCTTATAGAATACTTTGATGCATCAATGAATTTTTATCATAAACATATCAATCAGGGCGATATAATACGCGGTGCATATAGATATTCACATGAAGAGGTTCCGCAGGAAGCATATCGTGAAGCGATAGCCAATGCAATTATTCATAGGGATTACAGTAGAAGAGGAAGTAATAGGATTGAAATATTTCAAGATAGAATTGAAATAACTTCTGTTGGAGGACTACCCATTGGTATCTCAGAAGAAGAATTTATTCAAGGTACATTTTCGAACGTTAGAAATAGAATAATAGCTGATATATTCTTTAGATGTAGAATTATTGAGAAGATGGGAACAGGCATAAGAAGAATAAGATTTTCATATAAAGATCATTATGAAAAGCCAATATTTAAAGTATATCAAAATTCAATACAGATTATTTTGCCAAGGATTATGATTAATAATAGTAATCAGGTTAGAGAAAATGAAACTGATTTATCTGTAGTGGAAGATAAATTACTCAACTTTCTTAAAACGAATGATGGAGTTACTAGAAATCAAGTAGAAGAGTTTATGAATGTAAGAAAAACAAAAGCAACATCATTATTGAATAGCTTGTTATCTAGGGAATTAGTGAAAAAAACAGGGACAGGTAAAAATACTAGGTATAAATTGAAAATGTAGATAGGTAGATTCTGACACTCCCACCACACGCATGTGGTGCATGGGAAACATATTGGCTCTACTTTGGTTCTAATAAGCTACTTACGATGGATTATACGCCGCTTACTTCTTATAATGGCATTAAACAACTTAATGCCTTGGACTGGCTATTATATGTGTGATACTTAAACAAAGGCTAAATGAGCATTCATTAGCACCTAGCAATTAATTATTCTAGAGTGGGATAGTAAGTTCAACCCCGCAAACCCTTGAATTTAAAGGAATCGCGGGGTTTTTGCATACTCCGTGGCTGACAAATGACTGACAGAGAATTGAACTTAATTACCGTTTTTGACCTAAAACAATCTTGAATTACAAAAAAAAGGGGACAGAATGTATACATATTATAATTTAACACAACCACAAATGAGTATATGGGAAACTGATCAATTTTACAAAGGAACACCGATATCGAACCTTGGCGGGACACTTTTGCTGACAGAAGACATTGATTTTAACATATTGAAAATAGCCATTAATAAGTTTGTCGAAAAAAATGATGCCATGAGAACTCGATTAAAGGTAGTGGAAGGTAAACCATTTCAATACATCATACCTTATGAGTATTTCCCAATTAGTTACTATGATTTTACAGACTGGTCAAAAGAGGCAGAAGAAGCATGGCTGACCAATAAAACAGAAGTGCCGTTCTCGATTTGTAATGAGCCGCTATATCGCTTTGACATGATTAAATCCCATGATGGTAGATGTGGTTATATGGTGGTGATCCATCATATAATATGCGATGGGTGGACTAATGCCCTTAAATTTGAGCAAACAATGACCTATTATGCAAAACTGATTAAGGGTGAGAAGATTGATTCAACAACAAATCCCTCCTACTTAGACTATATTATTAAAGAAAAGGCATACTTAAAATCAGATAAATTCCAGCAAGACCAGGATTTTTGGATGGCAAGATATGAGGAGAAACCGATACAAGCCTCTATTAAGTTGAAGGACAAAGAAAACCACAATAGGGTAGCCAAAAGAAAACAATTTACCATTGACGGAGATTTGGCCAAAGAGATGCATGCTTATAGTGAACAACATAATGTATCTACTGCAGTTATTATGGAAGGGATACTCGGTGTATATGCCAGTCGTTTTCACGATTTGACTGAGATGATAATTGGTATTCCGGTGTTAAACCGAAGTGGTGCAATAGAAAAGTCGACAGTGGGTATGTTTGTAAACATATTACCGATTGAAATAAAAGTGGATGAGCAATCTGATTTTTTGAATTTATGTCAAAGGATTGCGAGTGAACATATGCAGGTGTTTAGACACCGACGATATCCAATGAATCAATTACTGACGGATATGAGGAAGAAGCATAACATAAAACATAATTTTTATGATATTTGTGTTTCGTATTCAAACGGAAAGATTAAAAAAACAAATCACGATTATGAATTCAGCACGAAATGGTATTTTTGTGGTACTCAGCCGGAGTCATTGTATTTACACATTGATGATCGGGATGACAATGGCACCTTTGTCTTGTTGTATGACTATTTGGTGACGTTATTTACAGAAGATGAGATTGTTAAGCTTCATAGTCGAATTATTTTCCTGCTTAAACAGTGTCTCGCTTTGACACATTTAAACATATGTGATTTAGAATTGTCCGAAATCGAAGAAAGAGAACGCCTGTTAAGTCACTTTAATGACACCTACGCCGTATACCCTAAGAATAAATGTTACCATCAGTGCTTTGAAGAACAAGTAGCGAGGACACCGGATGAAATAGCGGTTATTTTCAAAGAACAAAGTCTTACATATGATAAGCTCAATAAAATTAGTAATCATCTCGCCACTGTATTGCATCAACACGGTGTAAAGCGTGGTGATGTGGTGGCCTTAATGATCAATCGATGTGAATGGGTGTTTATTGCCCAATTAGCTATTCTCAAATCTGGTGGTTGTTATTTGCCGATAGACCCTAATTATCCAAAGGATAGAGTTGATTATATGTTAGCAGACAGTGGTGCAAAAGTAATTATCACCACAAGACTTTAATTGAAGGCGCTGTAAGAATATATGTAGAGGACATCCATATAGACACGTATCAAAGCGAGATGCCACAAGTTGTCGCTTCTACAGAGGATTGTGCTTATTTAATTTATACATCGGGTTCAACCGGGAAACCAAAAGGTGCAATGATCTCCCATCAAGGACTTGTTAATTTTTGTACGGATAACCAGCTAAAGCTATACGGTGGATGCAATACCTCTGATTTAAAACGAATTATTTCAGTTATTACCATTTCGTTTGATATGTTTGTAATGGAATCTTTGGTGCCATTAATGCATGGAATGACTGTGATTATGGCAGATGAAGAAACGCAAAACACACAGTCGAAATTGAATGCACTAGTGGTTGAACATGATATTGAAGTGCTTATAACAACACCAACTAGAATGAAATTGTTGTTGCTAGATACCAATGCATTAGACTATTTGGCGCAGTTAAAGGTGATTTTATTAGGTGGTGAGGAATTTACCCCCTCACTATATAGGCAACTTCGTAAACTGACGAAGGCAAAATTGTGGAATGGCTATGGACCTACCGAAACAACGGTTTTGTGCAGTCAAATAGAGTTGCAATCCGATTGTATTTCAATCGGAAAACCCTTATCCAACACACAAATCTACATTGTAGATAAGTATATGAAATTAGTACCCATTGGCGTTATTGGAGAAATATATGTTGGTGGAGATGGGGTTGGTTTAGGTTATTATAATCAAACTAACTTAACAAGGGAACGATTTTTGGACAACCCTTTTTCAGTAGGTAAACAATTTTACAAAACGGGTGATCTGGGGACTTGGGATCAGGCAGGTAATATACATCATCATGGTCGAAATGATTATCAAGTGAAAATCAATGGGATTAGAATTGAACTAGGAGAAATTGAAAATGCGATGCTGTCGATTGATTCTATTGAGTGCGTAGCCGTTAAAGTGGTAGAAGATAAAAGTCAAAAGAAAGGTTTGTGTGGGTACTATGTATCTGATGCGATTATTGACAATGAGAGTTTTCATACCATCCTGAAAGAATTAATACCTGGATATATGATCCCCCTTTATTATGTGAAATTAGATGAATTTCCCGTTTTGCCTTCTGGCAAAGTGGATAATAAAAAATTACCGATACCTGTCTTTGAAAAAATCAACGACAAGGTCATTAACTTACCTAGAAATGAAATCGAAATGAAGTTAGCGGCTATTCTTTCAGAAGTGCTAGAAATCGAAACAATTAGCATCGATGACCATATATTTTATGAACTAGGTGGCGATTCATTTGCGGCAATTCAAATTCAGTTTTTGGCTGAAAAGGCGGGTATAGACCTTAAAATCAATGAACTGTATCAGTATTCATCCATAAGAGAAATATCGGAAAATCTTTTTAATAAAGTCGAAGAGCACCATTATGAAGATGAACAATATACAAGTGTTTTTCGAAGGGTAAGCCCTTTTACTGAAATAAAAGAAATGAAATCAGTACTTCTAACAGGGGCCACAGGTTTTTTAGGGGCACATCTGTTGGCTCAATTACTCGATCAGACCGAGGCTGAAGTCATTTGTTTAGTTAGATGTAAAAAACGACTATTAGAGTCATTAGAATATTATTTTGGAGATCAATATACACGGTATATGAACCGGGTTATATGCTTAGAAGGTGACATAGAAATATCTCACTTTGGCCTTAGTCAAGATTTGTATGATCAACTAATCGACACTGTGGCTGCAGTTTTTCATACAGCAGCTAATGTCAGACATTTCGGTATGTTTGAGGATTTTTATAAAACCAATGTTCAAGGAACTAAAGAAGTTATTGTGTTTTGCAAAGAGGGAAATGCAGTACTTCACCATGTTTCTACTATTAGTGTGTCCGGTGACGGTGTTGTAAAACAGGATCATAATAAACCCCAATTCACAGAGTCTAGTCTTTATATTGGTCAGAACTATAAAAGTAATATTTATATTCATACCAAATATTTGGCGGAGAAAGAAATTATTGATGCCCTTGAGCATGGATTAAAGGCCTGTATCTATCGGGTGGGGAATCTTATGTGGCGAGAAAGTGATGGCAAATTTCAGAAGAACTTTCAGGAAAATGGTTTTATCAATCGGTTGAATGCTTTTAGAAAGTTAGGACATTTACCTGAAGTGCTAGTAGAGCTTGAAATAGATTTGACACCTATAGATCAATGTGCCAAAGCGATTGTGTTACTAGCAAAGGCAGCGAAAGAGCCGGAAGTTTATCACCTAATCAATCACCATAAAATCAGCTTTAAGGATTTATTAAACATAGTTAATGTGAACTATAGTACGGTTTCCTTTGAAGATTTTTTTGAGTATGTACGTGAAAACAGAGAGGATGACCATATTGGTGTATTGTATATGTATTTGAATCAAATGATAGAGTATTATCACGAGATGGAAGTTGAAGTGAAGAGTCGGAAAACGATGAAAAGGCTTCAAGCCTTAGGGTTTACTTGGAATCATTTGTCAGAAGTATATTTAACACACTGTCCGTTGACTTATTATGACAAATAAAATATTTATTTGATGATTTTCTCAATTTAAGGTATTATATAATTAGTGAAAATTTGTATTTTTATTTGGCTTTGCTTGGAAGGAGACCATTCATGACAAATTCAATTAAATATTTGAGGAAACACAATGTCGTATTGAGAAAAATATGCATTGTATTTATTTGCTTTGCTTTTATTTTTGTGAGTTTTTCTAATAGTCCCCTTGCTGAAGAGAAAAAAGATAAGGAGCTATATTTTCAAGATAAGTTTAAGTTGGATATGCCAATACTAACCACAATTCTAGAAGATAGTGAAGGACTCATATGGATTCCCACCCAAAATGGGTTGATTTATTATGATGGATACGAGGTGGTTGCTTATAGATCTGGAGAGGGATTGTTGTCAAACGATTATATTCAATCAATGATTGAAGACAGTCATGGTAATTTCTATATAGGGACCCAAGGCGGCGGGTTGAATTATTACAATAAAACCACAAATACTTTTTCCTATTATCGACATGATAAAGAAAATCCAAAATCTATAGCAAGTGATGTTGTTTCACTTAATCCACAGGCTATATTTGAGGACAGTCAAGGGCATATATGGGTTGCAACGCCTGATAGTGGTCTTTGTATGTTGGATACAACCACCGGCGAATTCACCCAGTACCGACATGATGAGAATAATCTAAACAGCATCTTAAGTGACACTGTTTGGTCTGTCACTGAAAGTGTGGATGGTACTATTTGGATTGGTATGGCGACTGGTTTATGCAGACTCAACCCACAAACTGGAGAAATCAAGAATTATGTGAATGATCCAAATGACCTTGACTCTATTGGTCCTGGTTGGGGTTACAGAATGGTATGGGACAAAGAAGACAGTAATATTATGTGGATTGGTAGCATAGGAAGTGGTCTTAATCGTTTTAACGTCATGGACCAAACGTTTGAACATTTTTCCTCAAACAATGGAAATGCTAATATAGGTGATCAGATTGTCTCGCTACTGGATGACGGTGAAGGTAATCTATGGATAGCATGGTACAATAGCCCTGCTACTGGGGGTATTGCTGTATTTAATAAAAACAGTAAGCAGTTTGTAAATTATAAAAGTATTCCAGGCAGTACATATTCATTGTCAACCAGTAAGATACTTGCATTACAACAAGATTCTTCCGGGCAAATATGGATCGGTCACCAGAACGGGTCAATACAAAGGATTAATCCAGAAGGTGTTAATTTTATTAACTATCAAAATAATCCTCTAGATTCTAATTCTTTGCCAGAAAACCTCTTGATTCCGTTTTTCGAAGACAATAACCATCGGATGTGGTTTGGAGCCAATACGGGTGGTTTAATCACTTACAATGAAGCAGACAATACATTTACAGCATATATCAATGAAGAAGATAATCCAAAAAGTTTGCCAGGTAACAGTGTTACAAGGATATATGAAGATTGTAATGGTATATTTTATGTTGGAACAAGAGGCGGTACTTTAAGTGTTTTTGATAGAGCTTCGGGAGAAGTGGTCAAGAGCTATTTTCCTGATGCACAGAACCCAGATGCAATAGGTGCTAATGAGTCTATTAGAGCTATCTTAGAGGATAAGAACGATAGCAATATACTTTGGATAGGATCCTATATAGGTGGTTTCCACCGCTTTAATAAAGAGACAGGCACATTTTATAACTATCCTATAGATCCCAATAATGAACAAGGTCTTGGAACCAATTCCATTGCCCATATACATCAAACTGCTGATGGTCATCTATGGCTATCGACTAATGGTGGTGGATTGATTGAATATGACCCATCAACCGACGTCTTTAAAACTTACAAGGTATCAGAAGGCAACTCCCTATTATCCAACAACATTTGGGAAGTGAAGGAGTTTGAAGAGGGTATTTTATGGATTGCTACGGTAGGTGGTGGTTTGTCCAAATATGACCGTCAGGTAGGTACTTTTACCAATTATACAAAAGAGATTGGCTTTGCGGCTAACACGGTGATGACAATACAAAAAGATGAATTTGATAATCTTTGGATGGGTACGGATCAAGGTCTAGTAAAATTCAACCCAGAAACATTGGAACATAGGGTTTATCTGAAATCAGATGGATTGTTAGGGGATGTATATGTGGACGCTGCGTCTGCTACACAGAGTGATGGTAAGATGTGGTTTGGTGGCGTTAATGGCCTAGCTTCTTTTTATCCAGATCGCTTACTTCAAAATGAATTTGTGCCAAATGTTATTATTACTTCTTTAAAACAAGGTAACGAGGATATGCTAATTGACTCGTTTATTTCCGGTGTAAGAGAAATTGAGCTGGATTATCAGAACAATTATTTTGAGTTCACCTATGCTGCACTGAATTATTCAGCAAGTGAAAACAATATGTATGCCTATTATCTTGAAGGATACGACAAGGATTGGTACTATGCCAATGAGAAACGTTTTGGACGTTACAGCGAATTACCACCTGGAACGTACACCTTACATATTAAAGGAAGTAACAACGATGGAATTTGGAATGAAGAGGGCGTTACACTAAAAGTGGTTATAAAACCGCCGTTTTATCTAACCTCTTGGTTTATTACATTAGTGGTAGTATTGATTTTAGGGTTGCTATTATTGATTTATAAAATAAGAGTGCGTTCTCTAAAAGAACAGCAGCGTAAACTTGAGGCTAAAGTTGAGAAAAGAACACATCAATTGATTGTAGCAAAAGAAGAAGCAGAGGTAGCTAATAAAGCAAAAAGTGTGTTCTTGGCTAATATGAGTCACGAACTGAGAACACCGCTGAATGGTATTTTGGGCTATGTTCAGATTCTTGAGAATGTAAATGAGCCAGAGAAACTTAACAGTGGGCTTAGAGTCATAAAAAATAGTGGAAAATACTTATTATCACTTATTAATGACCTGCTTGATATTGCTAAGATTGAAGCCAATAGAATGAAACTCAATCCAATGCCTACAAATGTTGCCTATATGGTCGAGCACATTAGTGAAGGAATGATTAGTAAATGCGACCAAAAAGGCATACGTTATGAAGTGAAACTAGATCCGCAGATACCAAGCTATATCATTGTTGATGAGATTCGTTTGCGACAAATCCTATTTAATTTCATAGGTAACAGCATTAAATTTACAGAAAAAGGCTTTATAATTTTATCATTGAAATTACTAGAAATCACCAAGGATAATGCCTTAACCAAGATTCGATTTATGGTTGAGGACTCTGGTATTGGTATGGAATCTGATAAAATTGAAACCATATTTAAGCCATTTACTCAGGTGGGTGACACTGAATACAATAGAAAAGGTACTGGTCTAGGCCTATCCATTACCAAAGATTTGGTTGAATTAATGGGTGGTGAGATATTTGTTGATAGTGTGATTGGTGAAGGTAGCAAATTCTGGTTTGACATTGAACTTGGTGTGGTGGATCAAATTATTGAACCAATCATACGTGATGATAAAGTGATTGCTGGTTATTCTGGTGAACGAAAATCTATTTTGGTAGTGGATGACAATGAAGTGAATAGACATGTTTTACGCGATCTACTAGAGCCAATTGGTTTTGATATTATAGAAGCAGATGATGGGGATGTTGCTGTCGAACATTTTAATGAATTTAAGCCGGATTTAATCTTGATGGATTGGGTCATGAAACGTATGGATGGTTTGACGGCTTCTAGAGCTATAAAAGCTATTGATGCCAACATTCCAATTATTATCATATCCGCAAGTGTGTCGGATGAGGATCAAAAACGAGTTCGAGAAACAGGTATTGAAGAGTTCATAGCCAAACCTTTTAGTTGGCAAAGACTTTCAGAAGTGATTAGTGCCTACTTGAATTGTAAATGGACTTACAAAGAAATAAAAGCCATGGAGAGAGCAAGTGTTTTTGATGTTACATCCCCAGACGCGTGTATTCCAGCTCATTTTGTGGTTGATACTTTATATAAGTACATAGAACTTGGTGATATGGAGAATCTCTTGTTACAGATAGAAAATCTTGAATCACAAGACAAGGACAATAGTGCGTTTTACAAGCATGTGAAATATCTAGCAAATAGTTACAAAGAAAAAGAATTGGTAAAAATATGGAAGCAGCTATATAGGAGTGATCATGATAGAAATTAGTGAATTACAAAAAAAAGTAACGATTATGATTGTTGATGATGATGAAGAAAATTTGAAAATGTTGTCGTTGTGTTTTAAGAGTAATGATTATAGACTTTTGGTTGCTCAAGATGGTGAAAGTGCTATTAACAAGATTAAACTAGCAAAGCCTAACATTATACTAATGGATGTGATGATGCCTGGCATTGATGGATTTGATACGTGTAGAAAACTGAAAGAAAACGATGGGACAAGAGATATACCCCTTATCTTCATGACTTCCTTAAATGACTCAGATAGTATCATTAAAGGTTTTGAAGTTGGCGCTATTGACTATGTTTCCAAACCATTTAACTTCGAAGAGATTAAGATACGTGTATCTAATCAGCTTAAAATTCAAGAGCAAGCCAATATTATTCAAGAAAAAGCCCAAGAACTTGAGGTGTATAATGAAGAATTAATTGCCCTAAATGAAGAATTAGAGTCTAGTAATCAAGAGTTGTTTAAGGAAATTGAAGAACGTAGAAAAGCGGAGAATTCTCTTGCCCACATCAACTTAGAGCTACAAAAAACGATGGACGAGTTAGAAACTATGCAAGGTTTTTTGATACAATCTGAAAAAATGGCCGCTTTAGGAAACTTAGTTGCAGGATTGGCACATGAAATTAATACCCCTATTGGAGTGGCAATAACGGCAGCTTCACATCTTGAGGAGATTGCAATTGAAGCTTCTAATGCAGGACAAAATAACCTTGAATTAGAGCGTGTTCAGGAAGCATCTAGAATCATTTACTCCAATATGCTTAAGGCTGGTAAGTTGATAAGAAACTTCAAATTGATTTCAATTGATCAGGCTCAAGAAGAGAAACGAAGTTTTTATCTGAAAGAATACATTGACGAGGTATTATTAACCCTTAATCCCTTTACTAAAAAATACAGTCATCAGATTAGTATTGCATGTGATCCTTCTA
>CAZJIO010000094.1:11044-14172 GCA_964546035.1 uncultured Eubacteriales bacterium
GTTACCCAGGAGCATTTGGACAGGTTTTGACTAATTTGGTTTATAACGCTTTTCTACATGGTTATGAGGTTGATACGCGTGGTTTAATAAAGATTGAAGTGACTCAAAAAGAGGACAATACGATTATTTGTTTTAAGGATAATGGTGTAGGAATGAATCAACAAGTGCTTTCCAAATTATTTGATCCCTTCTTTACAACAAAAAGGAGCAAAGGTGGGTCAGGGCTTGGGATGTATATTGTTTACAATATAGTGACCGCTCGATTATATGGCAGTATTAAATGTGAGAGCCATCTTTCAGAAGGCACTGCATATGAGATAAAAATACTGACCAATTTATAACGGGAGGAAAACTATGAATTACTGGAATGTTATTATTGTAGATGATGAAAAGGATGTCCATGACGTGACTAGGATAGCACTATCGCGTGTTGTTTTTAGAGAACGGAAAATTAACCTGATTAGTGTCTATTCAGCAGAAGAGGCAATAACTTTACTAGGGGAAATGGAAGATATAGCCCTAGTGATTCTTGACATTGTGATGGAAGAAGAAGATTCCGGCTTCAAATTGATACAGTACATTCGTGATAAATTAAAAGATGCAGAGATGCAAATTATCATTCGAACAGGTCATCCGGGACATACACCATCTAATGATATTATTCTCAAATATGAAGTAAATGATTATCAGGAAAAAAGTGAACTGACTAGTCAGAAGTTAAAAACATCGGTTATTACAGCACTTAGAGCTTATGAGTCTCTTAATAAGATCGCTGTATTAAATAAAGAATTAGAAAAAAGTCAATATGAGTTGTTTTTTTCTCTAGGTGAAATTGCTGAATCTAGATCAAAGGAAACCAGTAATCATGTTAAAAGAGTTGGAGAGATTGCCAAACTGATTGCTCTTAAAGATGGCGCATCTGTCAAAGAGGCAGAACAACTGAATCTTGCGGCTACCATGCATGACCTCGGGAAGCTAGCAATACCAGAGGTGATTATTTCCAAACCTGGGAAATTGTCTGCAGGTGAGTATGAAATCATGAAAAGTCATGCACAAATTGGTTATGATATGATGATGTCTTCAAATAAAACGATTTTGTCAATGGCGGCATTGATTGCCAAAGAACACCATGAAAATTATGATGGTACGGGATATCCAGGTGGTCTTAAGGGAGAAGAAATCAATACCAATAGCAGGATTGTAGCTATTGCAGACGTGTTTGATGCACTGGGAAATAAACGCATCTATAAAGAGCCATGGGCCCACGAGGAGATTGTGGCGTACATGAAAAAAGAAAGTGGCAAGAAGTTTGATCCTGTATTTATTGATATTCTCATGGCCAATATTGATGAATTATCCAGTATTCGACATAAGTATCCGGATTAGTACTTTGCAAGCCAATGATTTATAATAGGAACACTTTTTGTTGATGCATATGTGAATTTGAAAGAGCTTATGCTCTTTCAATCGAGAGAGTATGCCCAAGTTCAGATGAAGGGATTTCAGGGAAAAACACTAAAAAGAGAGATGACTTTCTTAGAATGATTGAGGATGTAAAGGATGGAAAAATAGATTTAATTCTAACTAAATCAATTTTTCTAAAATACTGAGTAATGAAAAATACTACGGTGATCTGTTGCAACAAAAAACAGTCACCGTAGATTTTTTATCCCATTAAAGTGCTAATGAGATAATCGTTCGCAAAAGTCAATAGAGTATAAAGAAAGTGCACTACAGTTAAAGAAAAGTTAAAGTCAAATTAATATAATGAGTATATAGCTAGCTAAACTATAAATGGACCATATAGGATTATTTAAAATGATTTAGAAAATATATGAGAATTGTACAAGGAGGCATTATGAGATTAAAAACACAAGTGGTTGTTATTGGTGGCGGGCCATCAGGCGTTTGTGCTGCGGTCGCAGCAGCTAGGCATGGGGCGGATGTAATTTTAGTTGAAAAAGAGGCTTATTGTGGTGGGATGGCAACAGCAGCATCTGTTCCTGCTTTTTCTCCGTATAGTAATGGTGTGAATATCATATCAGATGGTATGGCAATGGAAATCAAGTCAAGAATGATTGCTATTAGTCCGGAACTTGATGCAGACAATAGAAAGTGGCAACCAATAGACCCTGAAGCTCTGAAAAGGGTTTATGATGATATGCTTGCTGATGCAGGAGTCAATGTTTTATATCATTCAGTTCTTGTTGATGTAACGGTAGCAGAACAATGTGTTAAGGAAGTATTAATCGAATCTGTATGCGGTAAAATAGAGATTGAAGCGCAATACTTTATTGATTGTACTGGAAATGCAGAGCTGATATATAAAACAGGACTTGAATCCTTATTTGGAGATGAAAGGAATAGAGTTCAAGCATTGACACTATGCTTCAGGTTAGGAAACGTTGATATTACAGAATATAAGAAGTATTTGGAAGAAACAGGTGATGATGGAAATCTGAATGCAGCAGTTAAGAAAGCAAAGCAATTGGGGGATTTTGACATCAATGAAGAAAAAGTTTGTGCTGCAATCATTCAGAATGGTGGTGTGGTTGGCATGAATTTCGGACATGAATATGAAGTGAATCCTTTGATCTCAGTGTAGCGGAAATGGAAGCAAGACGCAAGATTCCCCAACTGGTGCAATTTATTAAGAAGTATGTTCCGGGATTTGAAAAGGCACAACTGGTATCCAGTGGTCCAAACATAGGCGTAAGAGAAACACGACGAGTAATTGGACACTATCAGTTGAATGAGAAAGATTACTATAATCGCACAGTGACCAATGATGTTATAGCAATAAGTTGCTATCCCATTGATTTACATCCGGTATCATTAGAAAAAAGAAAAAAGGGTAGAACAGATGAATATAATGAATCACGTTATAATAAAGGGGAATATTACGGGATTCCATATCGTGCATTAATTCCTGTGGGACTTATGAATGTAGGAGTTGCAGGACGGACTATATCAGCGGACCGAAAGACACATGGTTCTGTTAGGCTAATGAATACTTGTCAATTGACTGGTCAAGCGGTAGGAACTGCAGCTGCATTATTGGTAGATACAAAGACAGCAATGATTGATATTTCAATATATCGCTTGCACGAGATTCTACGAAGTGATGG
>CAZJIO010000094.1:14187-15150 GCA_964546035.1 uncultured Eubacteriales bacterium
CAAATTGAACATTAAAAAAGAATAGGAATGGTAGAAAAATTGAAAAAAACAATGATCCTTTGTTCGAATGAGCCTATTATCGTCCCGAAAGAAGGCTGTGCATGGGCTGATACAATGGTATTAAATCCTGCGATTATTAAAGATCCTAATAGTGATAGGTTACATATGTTGTTTAGAGCAACAGGACCATGGCCAAGTAAGAACTTGAGAGGTTTATCAGACCCCTATCCGATTTTCTTGGGTTATGCAAGAAGTGAAGACGCCGGAATTAGTTGGGTAACGGACTTTAGCAGACCGGCGTTAGTACCTGCTTTAGAATATGAAGTGGATAAAATGTATATTCAAGATGATCTTGGAAATAGAGCTATAAATTATGCGAATGGCTGTGTAGAAGACCCTAGAATATTTAAGATCGAAGAAGAATACTTTATGACTGTTGCATGTAGAATGTTTCCACCTGGCGCATATTGGGAGGGGAATAAAAGAAGAGATAACTTACCTGAATGGGCAATGACAGAGGAAAATCCCTTTGGAACAACAGCGTCAAACAATGATACGACCACTGTGCTATATAAGCTCGATCTTGAGCAGCTCAATCGTATGAATTATGAAAATGCATTTCAATATGTATGTCCCTTGACTGATGCAAATATGTCGGATAACAGAGATGTGTTTTTGTTCCCAGAGAAGATGATGATTGATGGAAAACTGCGCTATATAATGCTCCATAGACCAAATGATCCAAATAAATTTAAAGAGGGAAGAGGGATTCATAAGCCATCGATGTTTTTAGCTGCAGCAGAAGAATTAAGGGACTTTGTAACAGATAAGGCAATTCATAAAGTGTTGGCGGTAGGTATATTTAACTGGGAAGAAGAAAGAATAGGAGCAAGTTTTCCACCAATATCTATAGGGGATGGTGAATGGCTGATTTCATATCATGGTAAACAACTTCCGGACTAT
>CAZJIO010000094.1:15200-16211 GCA_964546035.1 uncultured Eubacteriales bacterium
AGGAGAACGAACTGCCAATAATGATCCATCGTTGCTCTGAAAGGTTACTTTATGCAAAACAAGCATGGGAGTTGCCAGATAAATTTCACTGTCCGTGTCTGTTTACAACAGGTGGGGTTGTTATGGGTGATGAACTTATTATGAGTTATGGAGCAGCAGATCAAAAAATAGGTATTGCTAGGGTTAACCTGAATGAATTAGAGGATTTTGTGAGACGATTCGACAGTCAAGGAAATATTATTTCAGTTAGTTTTGAAAAGTAGATACAATTACCTGTTATTTTGGATGAATATCAGGTGACTTGCGAAAGAAAGTTGGAGAGATATCAAAAGCTTTCTTAAAGCATCGGTTGAAGTAGGTAACATTGTTATAGCCGACTTGTTGAGAGATGTCCATAATGGATGCGGTAGTATCAGATAATAGTTTTTTAGACATTTCAAGTCGATAAGTATTGAGATATTCTGTAAAAGTACATCCAAACTGCATTTTGAAGAGTCTAGAAAGATATTGTTCGTTAAAAAAACAAATTTCAGCTATATCTTTTAAAGTTATATCACAGTTATAGTTTAGTTGAATATGGTCAAGTGCCTGCGCCATAGCCCAATGGGTTTTTTGTGGAATTTTCAATTGGTGCTCAGTGTTTAGCTTTTCGAAATTCAAACGTATAACATCGGCAATTAAATGGGACAATTCTATAAAGGATGTGAAATCATCATTTTTTGCAATTGCAACAGTTTTTAATAGTTCATTTGAAGGATCAAAAGATAATTTATGTAGAACACTTTCCTTAATGATATTTCCTACATACAGGATACACATAGGATTATTCATGTGGTAGACTGGGATTACAATTTCATTTAAGCCGCGATAACATTCGTATAGATAAGGCGTTTCATATTGGAGTGCCTTTTTTATTGTATCTTTTTTGTTTTGAATGCATCGGGCTAAACCATTTTCCTGGTTTTTTACGTATAAACAAATAGGTGATGTATGGGATCGGTAATTAAGACT
>CAZJIO010000095.1:0-14229 GCA_964546035.1 uncultured Eubacteriales bacterium
TAAAGCTTGATTGGTCGTTTTGGAAAAAAATCATCCCAATAGCAGGTGTCAGTCTATTATTTGAACTATTACAATTCCTATTTGCAATTGGAGGAACAGATATAACTGATATTATTAGCAATACACTTGGAGGTGTTTTAGGTATAGGTTTTTATAGGATGTTTACTAAAATATTGAAAGTGAAAACAAACAAGATTCTCAATATATTCGCTTTGATTGGAACGATATGCATTGTATTATTAGGAATATTAGCTATGAGATTTGTCACTTATAAATTTTAGGCTATTGGAAAATCAGTAGAACTGATACAAAGGAGTTTATGATGGAAGAAAAAGTATTAAGACATGTGGTTTTATTCAAATTTCTAGACAATGTAAATGAGGAGAGTGTTGCTCTTATTGAAGCAGCTTTTATGGATTTAAAAAATAAAATATCTGCAATCGTGTCCATAGAGTGGGGCAAAAATGTCAGCCCAGAAGGGCTAAGTCAAGACTTTACCCATTGCTTCTTTGTAACCTTTCAGAGTGAAGCGGATCGAGACGTGTATTTACCGCACCCCGATCATAGGTCTTTTGGAAGTCTTTTACACCCATTTCTTGAAAAGGTATTGGTTGTTGATTACTGGACCAATCAGGCTTAGGAAGTAAATACCCAAAGGAGGTATTTAGTATATGGAAAATGAAAAATGTGATCTGATCCACACAAACGGAGTTAAAGAAAAGAAATTTGAGGTAATCGAAGGCTACACGATCAAGTACCATGCCAATGGGACCACAATATGGTCTAAAGGTAAAATGGTCAATGACCAGCCAGAAGGTTATTGGGAATGGTATCGACCAGATGGCACAATCAAACGTTCCGGGTATTTTAATATGGGAGAACCCATCGGTGAGTGGATTACCTACAATGATAAAGGTGAAAAGCATAAGATAACCCAACGGAAAAAGTTGGAAATCTAGGAAAGTAGCTTAAATAAAAAGAGATTCAAAAGGGGAGAAAGAGATGACAGAAGAACTGAACGTATGGGAAGATATTGAAAGAGTCATAGAGCCAATAAGGGTCCCACACCCATGGCGTCGTTATTTTGCAAGATCAGTAGATTTATCCCTGTACAGTATCATTTGGTTAGTAATAAGCCTACTCATTCTGCGGTGGAATCCAAAACCAGGCATTCTACATAGCATTTTGAGCTCCTATATTAATTGGGGACTTATGCTCTTAATAGAGCCTATATTGCTTTCCACCATAGGTACAACCCTTGGTAAATGGATATTTGGACTCGTGCTTAGAGATCTGGATGGACGTAAGCTAACCTATAAGCAATCTGTACATAGAACCTTTGGTGTGTTTGGTAGTGGTATGGGTTATAACATTCCTATTTACGCCATTGTTAGAAGTGTTAAAAGCTTTGGTGTGTGTGAAGATGGGAGAATGCTTTCATGGGATGAAGACATCCATTATACCATAAAGGATAAAAAAGTTATTCGCCCTATTGGGTTCATTGCAATCGTTACTGCCTTAACTTTACTTGCTATATTTATAAACCTACAGGGAAATATGCCAAAACACAGGGGAGATCTTACAGCTGAGCAATATATTGAAAATTGTAACGATATCATGAAATATAACAATATTGAATTCGGTAAGGACCTAAATGAACAAGGGCAATGGGTTGATAGAGAATTCGATGCCGCTTTCACCATAAATGACTTTTCACAACCACTTCCAGATCATCTTTTGACAATTACGGATGGATTTGTGACAGGCGTTACATTAGAGGTTGAAAAAACCAATGAAGAATGGATTAGTGGGTACAATAACCATTTATCAATTGCTGTTCTCTCATTTGTTGCGGCTCAAGATGGAATGAGTGGCATTCAACTACAAAAAAGTCATATACTAGAGAAACTTGAAAATGGTCTTAAGTATTATTCGTTTACAGAGGCGGGTATTAGAATAACAAATAAGGTGGAGTTTAGGGGGTACGAGTTTGCAGGAAGTTACCTCTTTCCAAAGGAGGGAGAAGAGCAGTATTTTCACATGGTTTTCACTATGGAAAAAGAGAAGCACGATTAATGAAATAAACGTCAAGAAATGACCTTCACATCATGGGTGTTTGAGGGATTGAGTATGAGTTTGACAGATGTTTTGAAATAGTTCGATTCTGAAATGAGGTCCAATATGAAAGGAACCCTACACGATATACTTGTCCAATCCGACACGTTATTATTATTGCTTTTTCTGGTATTCATTCTATCAACAATTACGGGATGTATGCAACCCATTGATGATACTCAAAAACCAATTGTTGAGGGTCAAATACCTACAACTAAGGGTGAAACTCTGGAAGAAAGTGATGACATCATAGTCAGTCAGGGATCAACCATAGGAACAAGATTTAACCCACCTAAGGGTTATGAAAGAATGCCTCAGGGAGAAGACTCCTTCGGCGCATTTTTACAAAACCTCCCCCTAAAAGCATATGGCGAAAAGGTATATTATTATGATGGTAGGGAGAAAAACAACGAGGTGCACGCGTCCGTCATTGACATAGACACTGGTGATCGAGATTTACAACAATGTGCCGATGCAGTTATGCGGTTAAGAGCCGAATATCTATATCATTTGAAACAATATGATCAAATTCATTTTAACTTTACGAATGGTTTTAACGCTGAATATAGCAGATGGATAGCTGGTGATAGAATTTCTGTAGAAGGTAATGAAGTCAAGTGGGTTTCCAGTTCGGACTACGATGAATCCTACGACACATTTAGAAAATATATGAATATGGTATTTGCTTATGCGGGCACCTTATCTTTAGAGCAAGAACTGGTAAAAGTAGATAGTTTAGACGAAATTGAGGTCGGGGATATCTTTATTCAAGGAGGTAGCCCAGGGCATGCCGTGATTGTTGTAGATGTGGCGATAGAGCCCAATACGAATGAAAAACTATTTCTTTTGGCGCAGAGCTATATGCCAGCTCAAGACATGCATATACTCATCAATCCAAACGATCAATATTTAAGTCCTTGGTACTCAAATGGGTTTGAGACATTAACGACTCCAGAATGGCGTTTTGATAAAGAAAATCATATGAGGTTTTAAAGGGTCTCATATTGGATACAAATAAGATGATTCAAACACAGCCTATGAAGGGCTGTGTTTTTTTATGATACCCTTTAAGCATAACCCGGGATTTATTGATAATATAAAAGGCGTTTTGAGTACGCATTTCGATATTCTGTTGGTGTGAGCCCAACGATTTTTTTGAAAGACTTCATGAAATTATGTGAGTCATAATAGCCTAGTTGAGAGGCTATATCATTAATCTGATAATTCGTATCGGAAAGAATAAACTTGGCAACTTCCATTTTCTCTTGGATAATGTACTGCTTAAGAGATGAACCAGATACTGTTGTAAAGAGGTGAGAAAGGTATTTTTCATTGTAACCAAAGTAGTTAGCAATCTGTGAAACTTTAATGTTCTCGTGGCAATTCCACTTTATATAATCAATGATATCATTATAAATTTGTTGTTTGCTCATCTTTGTAGAACTATGGCTTTGAAGTGATAACTGATTATAAAGCTCTAATAAGATAATCGTAGACATGTAATCATTCATCGTTGTTTCATTAAAACACCGTACACAATCTTGTAACTGTTTCATGAGGACAATTATTTTTTCTGCATTTTTCAAAAGGCCATGTTGTGGAATAACAATTTTACCAGCTTGATAAAACGGTGTATTGGACGTTAGATCAATAGTTGTATGGTGATCGCAAATAAAATGCAGCCAGTAAAAACTGCAATGAGAGGCTTTATAACCATATTGATGAGTAGATGGGGGCAATAGGAGGTATTCCCCCTTATTGACAACGTAATTGGTTTTATCACCACCGACATAGAGTGCACCCTCTGTAATCACAATGAGCTCAAAATCAAGCAATAATCGAGTCATATGGATCCATTCAGGTGTTGGTGCCTGAAACTTGCCTGTTATTGCTAAGCTAACAGGAGAATTAACCATCAGTTCGAAGCCGTTCATCTAACGTTTTACCACCCTTCATATGCTTTTGATACTGGTTGAATTCGAATTTAGTTTTATCATAGCATAGAAACAAAGGGATATCTACCTGAATATTAAGTGCTGAGTATGCATTTAGAATCTGTATATAACCTTTTGACACCTATTCAATCCTTACGCTATTTACTTTGTATAATAAATATATTAGGCTTTATAAATCAGCAATAAGTACAGAAAGGAGTAAGACATGTTACAAATAAAGTTATTACCAGGCATTTTTGAAACGTCTCAAATAGTTGGCAAGTCATATTTAGAATATCTAGAGGTTGATAGATTGGTGGCACCTTGTTATGAGGCTATTGGGTTGACCCCTAAAGCTAAGCGTTATGGAGGCTGGGAAGAAAGAGCTATATCAGGGCATTCCTTAGGTCACTTTTTATCCGCGGGTTCGTTCATGGTTAATGCAACAGATGATAGACAATTAAAGGAAAAACTTTACTATGCAGTAGATGAATTGGCCTATTTGCAATCACAAGATAAGGAAGGGTACGTAAGTGGGTTCCCTAAAGACTGCTTTAATCAAGTGTTCTCAGGAACCTTTGAGGTGGAGCGATTTAGTTTAGGGCATTCTTGGGTTCCTTGGTACAGTATACATAAAATATTCGCTGGTCTGGTAGATGTCTATCAAAATACTGGCTATATCAAGGCATTAGAGGTGGTTATAAAGCTGTCAGATTGGGCTAAGAGAGGAACAGATCACCTGAACGATGAGGAATTTGAACAAATGCTGTACTGTGAGTTTGGTGGGATGAATGAAGTGATGGCAGCTTTATATGAGTTGACAGGTAATCAAGATTACTTGCAACTTGCTAAACGCTTTTGTCATAAGGAGGCGTTAGATGATTTGAGTAAGGGTATTGATAATTTAGAAGGGAAACATGCTAATACTCAAATTCCTAAGGTGTTAGGAGCCGCTAAACTCTATGCCATTACAGGAGAAGATAAATACAAAGCCATTTCTTCCTTTTTTTGGGAGGAGGTCGTTGGACATCGTTCTTATGTGATAGGTGGCAATAGTCGTGGAGAGCATTTTGGTAAGACACATACAGAACCACTGGGGGTTTCAACGGCAGAAACCTGCAATACCTATAACATGTTAAAGCTATCCGCTTATCTTTTTGAGGCTGAGCAGGATTCTAAGTACATGGATTATTATGAAAAGGCCTTATATAATCATATATTAGCCTCACAAGATCCTGACTCCGGGATGAAAACTTACTTTATGTCAACAGAGCCAGGACATTTTAAAATCTATTGTGAACCAGAGGATTCCTTTTGGTGCTGTACAGGATCAGGTATGGAAAACCCCGCTCGTTATCATCAAAATATTTATACTTTAAAAGATCAAACCCTATTTACTAATTTATATATTGCAAGTCATTATATAAATACCGAATTATCGCTGGAAGTAAAGCAAGAAACTCGCTTTCCTTATGGTCCTTCTAGTCAGATTGAGTTGCTGCAAGCACCAATGGGGTCTTTTACCCTTGCATTCCGAATGCCTTCATATCTAAAACAGCCATTTGAGTTATTGGTTAATGGGGAAAAGGTTGTTGGAATGATTGAAAAGGGTTATATGTATGTCAATAGGCTGTGGCAAAAAGGAGATATCATTGGGATAGGCTTACCAATGGCTTTGTCAATTTCTAAAGCAATGGGAGATGATACCAAGGTTTCTTTCTTATATGGACCAATTGTTCTAGCTGGCGCACTAGGGATTACAGATTTTCCGGAGAGAGACCTTCAGAAAGATCACATTCCGCTTCTGAGTCATCCAGGGATTAACGTACCGGTATTAGTAACTGACGAGAGTGATTTGACCCGATTAATTCAGCCAGTTGAGGGTAGAAATTTGCATTTCAAGACAGATGCAATTGGGCAACCGGGTGCTCAATCAATGAATTTAATGCCTTTTTTTGAACTACACCATCAAAGATATACCCTATACTTTAGGTGTTTATCACTGGAACAATATGAAAAAGTAGCATTGACTAGTCCGAGCTATCAAGAGAAACTTCACAAAGTTACCATAGATACAGTGGTGCCAAATGAACAACAACCAGAAGTGGATCATCATATTAGAGCTATTCAATCAAACTCAGGATATTCAACAGAAGCAGGTTCTGGGTGGAGAGAGGCGCAAAAAGGTGGCTATTTTAGTTACAAAATGAAAGTTTTAAATAACGCATTAAATTTTCTATGTGTCACATATTGGGGTAGCGATACGGATATATGGTCTCCAGATGGTATTTTAGAGAGAAGATTTGATATTGTGATTGAGGGAAGTGTCATTGCTACAGAGGTTTTGAAAGAAAAGAATACTTCTATGCTTTATGATGTGTTTTATGAAATCCCAATAACGCTAACAAATGCAAAAGAAACAGTTACGGTATCCTTCCAATCAGATGAAAAAACCATAGCTGGTCGTGTGTTTGGCGTTAAAGTGACAAGAGCATCATTGAGCTAGGATAGGAGAATGCGGTTGCGCCAATTGCCGATTAGTAGTATATTTTAAGGGAGGGCTAAATTCTGAAAAAGGTGGTAACAAGATGAAATTTACACCGATTCAAAGTCATACAGCTAAAATCATGATTATTGATGATACCCCTGAAAATCTCAATCTTTTGCAAGTCCTATTAAAAGGTGATGCGTACGCTATTGTTGCATTCCCTAGAGGTGCAATGGCGATATCAGCTGCCTTGAAAAATCCGCCGGATTTGATTTTGTTAGATATCAACATGCCGGATATGAACGGTTATGAAGTTTGTAGACGTATGAAACAGGAAGAGACGCTTAAAAATATCCCAATTCTTTTTATTAGTGCTAACGATAGTTCAGAAGATAAGGTGAATGGTTTTCTGGCGGGTGGGGTGGATTACGTAACCAAACCTTTTAAAATAGAAGAATTGAGAGCTCGAATAAATACCCACTTAACCTTGGTTGCCATGCGGAAAGAGCTTGAAGGATATAACAGACAGCTTGAAGATTTGGTCAGACAGAAAATTGAAATTATTGAGGAATCTCATATTTCAACCACACTTGCCATGGTTAAATTAACAGAGAATAGAGACAACGAAACGGGTCAACATATTGATAGAACAAGGCTTCTGTGCAAGATGGTTGCCCAGCAGCTAAGAGAGATGTCAAAATATAAAGAAGTCATAACGGATGCTTTTATCAAGGATATTTATAACTCTGCTGCGCTCCATGATATAGGAAAAATTGGTGTTCCTGACGCTATTTTGCTAAAGCCAGGAAAGTTGACTCCAGAAGAATGGGAGATTATGAAGCGCCATACCATTTATGGAGCCAATACCCTAGATGCGGTACTGAAAGAGTATGATTTGAATGAATTCATAAAAATGGGACGAGATATTGCCTTATCCCACCATGAAAAATGGGATGGCACTGGTTATCCCCAAGGTCTATCTGGTGAGGACATCCCACTGAGCGCTCGAATAATGATTATAGTGGACATATATGACGCACTGAGATCTAAAAGACCCTATAAAGAGGCTTTTACCCAGGGAGTAACGATGGAGATTATTTGGGAGTATGAGAAATCTTATTTTGATCCTGATGTATTCAAGGCATTTCTTGCTTTAGAAGAAGCAATTATTAAGCTTTATTAGCAATGTCATTACAAGAGACAAGGAGAAAAAAATGAAAACTGCTCAATCAACATATTCAAAGGATAAGGGGTGGAGTAAAGAGATCGGTGATGCCATTCGTGATAGCGCCCAATTAGTGCTTCTTTTTGGCCATAAAGAGTTGCTAAGAAAAAAGGAGCACATAGAATACATAAGAAATCAGTACCCAAAAGCAGAAATCATCGGTTGTTCGACTGCGGGCGAGATTTATTTGCATGAATTTTTCAGTGATACCCTTGTGGCTACTGCTATTTGGTTTGAAAAAACGGAAATCAAAGTTGTAAGTAAAGATATTAATGAGCAAAATGATAGCTATATCGTTGGACAAATGTTGGTGGATGAGTTGATTAATCCACAATTGCGACATGTTTTTGTCTTATCTGAAGGGTTGAATATTAATGGTAGTGAGCTCTCAAAAGGGCTCAATAGCAAGATTAACAATACCATCTCCATCACAGGGGGACTTGCTGCAGATCAAGCAGACTTTAAGGAAACATTGGTTCTACATAATGGTCCCGGATTTTCGAATAAGATTGTTGCTGTTGGTTTCTACGGTGAAGATATCCATATAGGTTATGGCTCTAAAGGTGGATGGGGTACGTTTGGGGTAGACAGAGAAGTGACAAAGTCTAGAGCAAATGTCTTATATGAACTCGATAATCAACCTGCCCTTGATCTCTATAAAAGATACTTAGGACCCCATGCAGAAAAACTTCCATCCTCAGCGCTGTTGTTTCCAATCAGTTTGCGCTTGAAGGATTTAGAGACGCCTCTTGTGAGAACTGTTTTATCCGTGAATGAAGAAGATGGAAGTATGACCTTCGCGGGAGATATACCCCAAGGCGAAATCATCAGACTTATGAACACGAATTACGAGAAATTGATAGAAGGTGCTCACGGCGCTGCTGAAATGTCCGTTGAGAGCTTGCACGACATGCAGCCTGATTTGGCAATTTTAATCAGTTGCGTTGGGAGAAATCTCGTTCTGAAACATAGAACGGACGAGGAGATTGAAAATGTTTGTGAGGTTTTGGGAGAGGGCGCTAGGATTGCTGGCTTTTATTCTTATGGCGAATTATGTCCTTCTAAATCTACGGATTTAAAATGTGAACTCCACAATCAGACAATGACTATAACGACTTTTAAGGAGTTATAATGGAAAGATTTAGCAGAGTACTCCAAAGGCAAATAAGGAAAAGTTTGGGGGAATATCATAAGATTCCAGATGAATTACTCCCATTCTTGAAGGTTGTCAATGATACCTATGATAATTTTGAAAAAGATATTGCTTTATTGCAAAACTCAATTGAAATTAACTCTGAGGAACTCAGAGAAGCGTACATGAAAATGAAGAACTATGCTGAGGCAAAAAAAGAATCACTTAATACTGCTGAAGACCAAATTAGAAAACTCTCACAAGCCGTGGAGCAAAGTCCAAATTCTGTCGTCATAACAGATTTAAAGGGTGATATAGAATATGTAAATCCAAAATTTACTCAGGTGACTGGTTATTCCGCTGAGGACGCTATAGGAAAAAATCCGAGAATTTTAAGAGGTCCTTTTAGCATTGTTGAGCCAAATGGTAATCTGTGGGATAGCTTGACGAAGGGATTGGAATGGAAAGGTGAATTTTATAACCTAAAGAAGGATGGTACTTATTATTGGGAATCTGCAATCATAAGTCCTGTGAGAAACAATGAAGGCCTTACGACTCATTATTTGGCGATAAAAGAAGAAATCACTGAAAGAAAAGCGATGGAAAATGCACTACTTGAAAGTGATACTTTGTTAAGGAAATTATCAAAACAAGTAACCGGTGTTATATTCAAATTTAATATGCAACATGATGGTAGTAGAAACTTTGCATTTGTCTCTGAGAATATTTGGGATGTTACTGGTGTGACTTCTCCTGAATTAATGGCTAATGCTTCCCTGCTTTTTGAAATGATTCATCCAGACGACTACGAGATCTTAATGACCAGTATTCAAAATTCCTTTGACAATTTAGAGTTGTGGGATCATGAATTTAGAATCGTATCACCAGAAAAAGGCGTCCTATGGTTACAAGGTACAGGCAATCCAGAAGAAATGTGGGACAAAAGTGTTACTTGGCACGGGTATATCAATGATGTGACTTCTCGAAAAGTTGAGGCTGAAGAGATGATCAAACAATCCGGCTTGATTCGATCCCTACTAGACTCTATTCCAGATATTATTTTCTATAAAGATCTCGATGGGGTTTTTCTTGGCTGCAATACGCCCCATGAGGAATTTATTGGGAAGAAGAAAAAAGAAATTATCGGTCACACAGATTTTGATCTTCATGATGGGGTTAATGCTGCTTTCTATAGGGAAAAGGACAATGAAATGTTAGCGAAATTAATGCCAACACGTAATGAGGATTTGGTAACTTATCCTGATGGACGAATTGTTTTGCTCGATACACTGAAGACACCTTATTGGGGTGAAGACGGTAGCTTAATTGGTATATTGGGCATCAGTAGAGATATAACAGAACGTAAAAAAATTGAATATATTCTAGAGCAACAAGCTAAGATGCAAGCCCTCTTAATGGACATTGCCATTAAATACATTAATATGCCACTTTCTATGGTTGATCGTACAATGAAACAATCCTTAAGAGAAATTGGAGAATTCTTGGGAGCAGATAGGACGTTTATATATGACGTGGATAAGAATGTTATGTCCTATCACAAAACTTATGAATGGTTGAGGGATGGCTACAACGCCCTGGATGATCAGTCCAATGGCATACCTATTCACCAGTTCTCTGAAGTATTTGAAAAGCACATGCCTTGTACGGGTCTTGTTATTTCAGATACAGCAGATGATTCAAAGGACAACCCATGGAGGCATCTTTGGGAGCATTATGGGGTTAAGAGTAGCCTCATCGCTCCGCTAATTGACGGAAATGACTGTTTAGGCTTTGTTGGGTTTGATTATATTCATGCCTATCATACCTTTACTGAGACGGAAGAACATTTGTCCCAGTTATTTTCCAATATGCTGGTTAATATTAGAAAGCGTAAAGAAACAGAAGAAACCCTTCAAAAAGCAATCCTTGCAGCCAATACGGCAAATATCGCTAAAAGTGAATTTCTTGCCAATATGAGCCATGAAATTCGCACACCTATGAACGCTATATTAGGCTTTTCACAGCTCTTGGAACGTGATGCTTCACTCTCGTTAGATCATATGCAGCATGTTAAAACAATCAACAGAAGTGGAGAACACCTGCTCAATTTAATCAACGATATTCTAGATATGTCAAAGATTGAAGCCAATCGAATGACGCTAAATGTCTCAACCTTTAGTATTTCAAACATGCTTGAAGATATTAAATCGATGTTTCATTTTCGAATTGAAGAAAAGGAATTAACTTTGGTTTTAGAGATCAGTAAGGATGTGCCACAATGGATTGCAACTGACGATAAAAAACTACGGCAAGTCATTGTCAATCTTTTAGGGAATGCAATTAAGTTTACCACCAAAGGAATCATTACCTTGCGTGTACTACTTGGGAATGATTCAACAGATATAGAATATAGCAAATCCTTTGTTGCTTTGCGATTTGAAGTTGAAGACAGCGGTTCTGGTATACCCAATAACCACTTAGAACATATCTTTAAACCTTTTCAACAAGGGGATGTAGGAAAGCAAGCCGGGGGAACAGGTTTAGGACTTGCCATCAGCAATCGCTTTGTAAAGTTAATGGGTGGGAAGCTCAATGTCATAAGCGAAGTCGGTCATGGTAGTACCTTCTATTTTTCCATTCCTGTGGAGAGCTTTGCCCAGGACAACACGGTTCAAATCAGGGAGACCCATAAAACAGTTGCACTTAAGATGAACGCAAATCCCGTTAAAATACTTGTTGTAGATGATAGTCAGGATAATCGAGATGTCATCAAATATGTTCTGACTGAGGCGGGTTTTGAAGTAAACGAGGCTCAGGGTGGTGAAGAAGCGATTGAACTTGTGAAAGAATGGCTCCCAAGTGTTGTCCTTATGGATCTTCAGATGCCTGGGGTGGATGGTTATGAGGCAATTGAACATATAAGATCAACCACCATAGGGAAAGATCTGCCAATCATTGCAATCACTGCCAATGCATTTGATGCAGCGAAGACAAGGGCAATGGCATGTGGCGCTGATGCTTATATGCGCAAGCCCATTAATTTTGAAGAATTGTTTTTGATGCTAAAGAATTTATTGGATATAGACTATATCTACGAGGACGATACTTCTACAACAGAACCAGAGGATGGTATCCGGATTCCTAATGACATGATTCAGACTTTAACACATGCAGTAGAAAATGGAAAAGTCGATTTGATGATGGTTACAATAGCAAAAATCATTACAATTAATAAGTCTAAGGGCGAGAACCTACTACGCCTTGCAGAGAGATATGAATATGAAAAAATCATCGATCTGCTCCTTGGAGAATCTAAGGATGACTTTTAAAAGTGCATATTGACTAAAACAGCTAAAATGGCTAAAATGGATATAATGGTATTATCAATTTTACCATTTGGAGGGTTCCTATGAAAGTGACATCTACAGATATCAAAAATTCCTTTGGCAAGTATTTAAGACTTTGTTCTACAGAACCAATTTACATTACAAAAAATGGTGAAACCATAGCTAAATTATTAAACCATACTAAAGCGGATGAAATCATCGAAAATTCAGCTAATTTGCGTCAGGTATTTGATGTGGACGCCTCAATGCATGAGGCTTATGAGCCAAACCGAGTAGCAGAAGCGATGGAGGCCTATAATCTAAGTAGAGTTCAAATGACCTATGAGGAATTTGAAAGGATGAATGAAGAGGCTAACAATCGTTATGAATTTATTGACGGGGAAGTGTATATGTTGGGATCCCCTAATGTCTTTCATCAGCGCATTGTTTCTCGTTTGCATATTGCAATAGATCGGTATTTAATGGGAAAACCTTGTGATGTATTTGTCTCCCCTTTTGATGTCACATTGCTTCGTAGAGGAAATGATAAGTTCACAAACATTGTCCAACCAGATCTATTGGTTATCTGCAATTGGAAAGAGGATACCAGTGAGAGTGGTAGATATATGGGCATACCACTCCTGTTGGTCGAAGTACTATCTCCGGGCAATACGTCAAAAGAAATGTTTACTAAGTTGGATCTTTACCGAGATTCAGGTGTTGAAGAATATTGGGTCATTGATCCAATAAGAGGGAACGCCATACTTTATAGATTTAAGGACTATGGCATTGTGGAAACGAGGGCATTTAATGCGAATGACTCATGTGAATCTATGATATACCCTGGATTAACCTTTCGTGTAAATGAATCGGAGCTAGGGTGAAAGGAGTATTACCTATGAAAGGCACTTTGCACCACATAGAAATTTATGTTGAGAACTTAGCTAAAAGCAAAGCTTTTTGGGGATGGTTACTCGAGGAATTAGGCTACAAGGAATACCAAAGCTGGCCCCAGGGTGTCAGTTATATACTGGACCAATCTTATCTTGTCTTTGTTCAAGTGGAGGAAAAATATCTAGATATTCCTTATCACAGATGTCGAGCAGGCTTAAATCACCTAGCTTTTCACGGGGGGAGCAAGGCATTTGTAGATGATATGTCCCTGAAGTTAAGACAAAAGGGTGTTCAAATCCTCTATGAAGATAAACATCCCTATGCAGGCGGGCAAGACTACTATGCTGTCTTTTTTGAAGACCCGGATCGAATGAAAGTTGAAATAATTGCTGAATAAAAAAAGGAGTGTTTTAAAATGAAAAAACAAGGATTCAACCCCTATTTACCATCATGGGAGTATATACCTGATGGGGAACCTTATGTGTTTGGTGACAGAGTGTATATTTATGGATCACATGATAAATTTAACGGTCATGTCTATTGCTTAAATGATTATGTTTGTTGGTCAGCTCCAATAATGGATCTAGCTGATTGGCGGTATGAAGGCGTAACAATTCAAGCCACGGATGTTGAAAACAACTCTGATCGTGACAGTTGTTTGTATGCCCCCGATGTAACAGTTGGACCAGATGGCAAGTATTACATGTATTATGTAGACAGTAAGCGATCTATTGTATCCGTTGCTGTATGCGATGTGCCATCAGGTCCCTTTGTATTTTATGGCTATGTACGTTATCAAGATGGGACTTTATTGGGTAAACGTGAAGACGACGAACCTCAATTCGACCCTGGTGTTTTAACAGAAGGTGAATTTACGTACTTATATACTGGGTTTTGTGCTAAAGGTGATCTGTCCAGATCGGGTGCTATGGCAACTGTCCTAGGGCCAGATATGCTTACCATCGTAGTAGACCCGGTAATTGTCGCACCCAGTGAGCCATACAGTAAAGGAAGCGGCTTTGAAGGTCATGAATTCTTTGAAGCTCCGTCTATTCGAAAAAGGGGAAACATTTACTATTTCATCTATTCATCTATTCTCATGCATGAGCTTTGTT
>CAZJIO010000095.1:14261-15785 GCA_964546035.1 uncultured Eubacteriales bacterium
TATCTATAGGGGTACGATTGTTAGTAACAGTGATTTGGGTATTGATACCTATAAACCTGCGGATCAGCCTATGTTTTATGGGGGCAATAATCATGGAAGTATGATTGAAATTAATCAGAAATGGTATATCTTCTATCACCGTCATACGAATGGAACAAACTTTAGCCGTCAAGGTTGCATGGAAGCTATTGATTTTCTTGAAGATGGTTCGATCCCTCAAGTTGAATTGACTTCATGCGGTGCAAACAATGGACCACTAAGAGGATGTGGTGAATATCCAACTTATATAGCATGTAATCTTTATTGTAATGAAGCGTCTGTCTATACGGATTTTACTGCTTCCTGGATGAACAATCAATTTCCTAAGATCACTCAAGATGGCAAAGATGGTGATGAAGAGGTAGGGTATATTGCCAATATGAAAGATTCTGCAACGGCAGGCTTTAAATATTTTGACTGTAGGGGTATAAAAACGGTTAAAATCAAAGTGCGTGGCTATGCGAAAGGCTATTATGAGATTAGAACAGCTTTTGATGGCCCAATTTTGGGAACGATACCAATTAATTTCTCCAATTCATGGCAAGAATATAGCGCAGATCTTGCAATTTCAGATGGCATCCAGGCTTTATATTTTACTTACCGAGGGGAAGGCAGTTCACAATTTGGCACTTTTACCTTAATATCGTAAAGTGTCGTTTTGAAAAAAATCCTTCTATATTTTCTTTGGATTTATCTTTGCTTTATAGATGTTATGGAAATACAATAGGGGTTATATTCTAGGTATATGTTTTGATGGAAGTACTCTGTTCATTCCCTTCCATGGGTATTGAAAATAAATTTTGATTTGGAGGCCTATATGTATAAAGTGGTTTTAATTGATGATGAGCCCTTAGTAATCGAAGGATTATTGTCAATGGTTCAGTGGAATACATATGGATTTAAGGTTAGTGGAGTGGCCAATGATGGTGAAGAAGGATATCGCCTGATTGAGGCAATACAGCCTGATTTGGTCATTACGGATATCACTATGCCAGGGATGGACGGACTTCAGTTAATGGAGGCTTGTAAAAAACAATTAGATTATCCAATTCAGTTTACAATTCTGAGCGGTTATAGCGATTTCAATTATATAAAAAAAGCACTCACCTTAAAAAGTCTATCCTATTTACTCAAACCCATTGATATCGACGAGATTCATCAATTGCTGATTAATGTGAAAGAAAGAAACCTAGAAAAAGAAAAAGAAATCATACAGACCGATAAGAGGATTGAGCTTGTCCTGCGAACCTCATTAAAAAGATTGATTGAGGGAGAAAAAAAAGAAACCCTGATTAACCGTATTAAATTCATTTTGGATATAACTACTCAAGTGAAATTACAATACGTCTTATTAGAATGTGTACCGAGCAGATCTGTAGAACGGGTAGAGGAACAGACTGTCATGCAATATTTTGAATTGTTTCAATATCAAAAAAATGATGTTGAAAAACAAAATCAAGTCAATTGGCATTTTGTAGGCCAAAA
>CAZJIO010000096.1:0-10325 GCA_964546035.1 uncultured Eubacteriales bacterium
AAATTATTATTTGCCATGTGTTCACCTTCCTATGGATGCTATTGATAGTATTTATTATTAGAGTTTAACTTATTCGAGGAACCTTCATACCATACCCCCCTAGGGTATGTTGTAAGAGCATCATACCTCGCTAAATAAGCTTTGTCAAGACTAAAATAAATAAAAAGATTGCAAAACAATCTTCACAAAATCTCCACAAGAATGTGATATACTCCTAACAGAAATCTAAGATTAGAATGGAGGAAGTCATGGAACAAAAGCCAATCCGTAAAATATTGAAAGTGGATGGAATGACCTGTGCAAGCTGTGAGACGAGAATTGAAAAGGCTTTAACAAAATTAGATGGTATAATAGAAGCAAAGGCACAATTTGCTAATTCCAACGTCACCATTACCTATGATAGCCAACGTGTTGAAATGGCTCAAATAAAAAAAGCAATTGAAAAGGCAGATTACACTTTAGTTGAAGAAAACCAGCCGTCATTAAATCCTAAGGATCAAAAAAAATTAATAGGAATAGGGATCATCCTTTTAGCGGGGTATTTAATCATACAAAAAACAGTCGGGTTTAATGTGATACCAGAACTGTCAGCTAATATGGGATATGGTTTATTATTTGCTATTGGATTGCTTACTTCTTTGCACTGTATTGCAATGTGTGGTGGTATTAATCTTTCCCAATGTGTTACTTATTCATACAAAGAGGCAGAACCCAGTAAGTTGGCCAAGTTAAAGCCAAGCTTTCTTTATAACTCAGGTAGAGTTGTGGCATATACCCTTATTGGCGGTATAGTAGGTGGTTTGGGTCAATTGGTAAGCTTTTCAGGACCAGCAAAAGGCTTGATTGCTATTTTATCAGGCGCCTTTATGATCATTATGGGCTTGAATATGTTGAATGTTTTTCCTTGGTTGAGAAAATTAAACCCAAGAATGCCAAAGTTTCTTGGCGCTAAGTTAAATAAGAACAGCTCAGAATACGGTCCATTTTATGTAGGATTAATCAATGGCTTTATGCCCTGTGGACCCCTTCAAGCCATGCAGCTTTATGCCCTTGGAACAGGAAGCTTTGTGGTGGGTGCGCTATCGATGTTCTTCTTTAGTCTTGGAACCGTACCTTTGATGTTTGGTTTTGGTGCATTAAGCACCTATATCGGCAGAAAACTAACCCATGACTTGATGAAAATCAGTGCCATATTGGTGATTGTTTTAGGTGTGGTATTAGCCGGT
Source organism: uncultured Eubacteriales bacterium (assembly GCA_964546035.1). Classification (GTDB taxonomy): domain Bacteria; phylum Bacillota; class Clostridia; order Lachnospirales; family Vallitaleaceae; genus CAZJIO01. The sequence goes on from CAZJIO010000096.1 coordinate 1,227, forward strand.
AGAGGCTTTAATTTATCGGGTATTAATCTTAGCTCCTTTGCTATGGGAAGTGGATCTTCCAATGAAAAGGTAGTTGCAACCCAGGAGGAAGGTCTTCAACTCGTCACAACAACCTTGGCGTCTGGTAGGTATGAACCTATTGTTGTGAAAAAAGGGATTCCTGTTAGATGGAACATTCAGGTTGCAGAAGGCGATTTGAATGGTTGTAATAGATCATTAATTATTCCAACGTACAACATTGAAAAAGATCTTGTTGTTGGGGATAATTTCATAGAGTTCACGCCTACGGATGATGGGAAATTCACTTACACCTGTTGGATGGGAATGATTAAGAGTACCATAACAGTATTATCAGATACAGGCGAGATCGAAGCTGATCCTAAGGATGATTTGCTCCTAGACTTAAGCTCTAGCGCTTCAGGTAGCTGTTGTGAAGACGGTGCGAAAGCAACAAAGTTTGCCGATGGTAATATCCCAACAGACGATATAACTGTTGCAAAGGTAGAAAATAATCAACAAATTGTTACGGTTACCGTCAATGATGAAGGGTATTCACCAGCGGTCCTAGTTGTACAAAAAGGTGTTGATTTGAAAATAATTTTTAACACAGAAGAACTTAATAGCTGCAATAATGTGGTTAACTTCCCAGAATACGGTGGACAGCTTGACCATCAGAAAGAAGATCAAAGAGAAACCCCGTTCTTAACAGTAGAGAAGGACTTCACTTTTCAGTGTTGGATGGGTATGTTAAATGGGTATGTTAAAGTAGTAGACGATATCAATGAGTTTGATATAGAAGCCATTAAAACCGAAGTCACTCAATATGTGCCTACCTCAGGTGGTGGATGCTGTGGAAGTTAAGAAATAATTTATTGATTTTTTAATCGTATGCTGTTATGATTAGTTTCGGCATTATTCGCAAGCATTTACAAGGAGGCATTATGATTAGAGAAGAATTTATTAGTAAGGATAATTGGGATAAAATCAAAACTTTTTCAGAAGAAAAAGAGACTCCTTTCCTGGTTGTTAATTTGGACATTATTAAGAATAACTACATTAAGCTGAAAGAAAGTTTCAGCAAAGCAGATATATTTTATGCAGTGAAAGCCAATCCTACTGAAGCGGTATTAACGCTTTTAAGTAGTTTAGGTTCTTGTTTTGATACCGCATCTATCTATGAGTTTGACAAATTGCTTAATCTTGGCGTAGATCCGAGCAGAATCAGTTTTGGAAATACCATCAAAAAGCCGAAGCATATTCAATATGCCTATGAAAAGGGTATCAACCTATTTGCAACAGATAGCGAAAGTGATCTTAAAAATATCAGTCAATTTGCACCAAAGTCAAAAGTATTTATAAGACTCTTGGTTGAAGGCTCCACTTCAGCAGATTGGCCCTTAGCGAAAAAGTTTGGTTGTAGTATAGAAAAAGTTAAGCACTTAATTTCCCTGGCAAAGTCCTTGGACCTAGATGTGTACGGGCTTTCTTTTCATGTAGGTTCACAACAACGTGATGTCTACATGTGGGATTATGCACTTTTAAAAGTAAAGGATATTTTTGATTGGGCAAAAGCTGAAGAAGACATTGAACTTAAGATGATCAATATGGGCGGCGGATTTCCTTCTAAATATATTTATAAAGCAGAAGAGCTTGAAGTCTATGCAGAAAACATCTTAGCGTCTATTGAAAGTCACTTTGGAGAAAATGCACCAAGAATCATCCTTGAACCTGGAAGGTCTATGGTAGGAGATTCAGGTGTCATCGTCAGTGAGGTTGTATTGGTTTCCAAGAAATCTCACCTTGATCATCACAGATGGGTATACTTAGACGTTGGTAAATTTAACGGACTGATTGAAACCTTAGAAGAGTGTATCAAATATCCCATCTATTGCGAGAAAGCGGGAGAAGTTGGCGATGTCATTCTTGCTGGCCCAACCTGTGATAGCATGGATATTATGTATGAAGACCATTTATATGAATTACCCTTAAGCTTAGAGCAAGGAGATCGTTTATACTGGTTGACAACAGGTGCTTATACAAGCAGCTATTGTGCCGTAGAATTTAACGGTTTTCCACCGATGAAGACCTACTGTATCTAATACGGATTTAAAATAAAGCAAATAGTCTAGGTTTGTAAACCTATACTATTTGCTTTTTACATATTATTTCCTCGGATTTAATAGGATGTATAAAGGTAGAAATGAGGCTTTATATGCATTGGAATAAAGAGAAAATCATGTCAAAGATCGTTGTAATCCTGTTTTTTGTACTTATTTTAGAACTTCTTCCACTGGTAGCAAGAGCCAGTAAAGATATTAAAAAAGAAGATGATTGGGGTTTGGGCTACAGGGGTCAAGAGGAGCAGCCTACAGGAAATGTAGATGCGGCTTATTTAAAGCAATACGATGCCTATTATGTAGGGGATTCAGATGAAAAAGTCATTTACTTGACCTTTGATGCAGGGTATGAAAATGGTTACACCGAGAAATTGCTAGATATCATGAGGGAGCAAGAAGTGCCAGCAACTTTTTTTCTTGTAGGTCATTATCTCAAACAGAACCCTGAGCTGGTTAAAAGAATGGTGGCTGAAGGGCATATGGTAGCCAATCATACCTATTCACATCCAGATATGACGAGTCTATCTTATTTGGAAAATTTTAGAGATGAACTTGAGGGAATAGAGACCCTATACCATGAAATAACAGGTGAGAAGCTGAAGAAATTTTACCGGCCCCCTTCAGGAAAATACAACGAAGCTAATCTTAAAAATGCACAAAACCTAGGCTATAAAACAATTTTTTGGAGTCTAGCATACGTGGATTGGAATAATGACAAACAACCGAGTCAAGCTTACGCGCTTTCGAAGTTGTTGCCTAGAATCCATCCGGGTGCTGTTGTCTTATTGCACAGCAATTCTAGGACCAACTCGGAAATATTAGATCAGCTGATCACTCAGTGGAAAAAGGATGGTTATGTTTTTAAAAGTTTAGAAGATTTGGTGGATGGAGTTAGTGAAACTGAAGTAGAAGAAAACCCAGAGGAAGGGTTTGTATTTTATGAATAAATAGACCAAAGGGAGTCAAACTAATAAAGCTTTATACAACAACTTATTTGGAGGTATTCCCATGGCAAAAGAAAAAGCTAAAGATAAGGGTGGTACACTTAACGGCCAATCTAAAAGTGCTAACGACAACAGAGGCACTAACGGTAAGGTCAATGATTCAGCAAGTACGACAAATCGTGCCCTAAAGAACACAGGACATAAACCGACGGACGAAAATTGGTAGGAAAAGAAACCATTCTGAAATTTGGAATGGTTTCTTTTTACAAAAAGTCCGGCACACGTTATAATAGGCATAGAAATGAAATCGGAGATAGGAGACAGGATATGAGAGCTATTTTACTAGGCTTACTGGCCTCTTTGTTTTTTGCAATTACTTTCGTACTCAATCGATCTATGCAATTGGGTGGCGGCAGCTTCATATGGAGTGCGAGTTTAAGATATTTTCTGATGGTTCCCTTTTTGCTCCTGATTGTTTTGTTAAGGGGCAATCTTAAAGAACTAATCATCCATATGAAAGCCCACTTTTGGAAATGGTTTCTTTGGAGTACAGTTGGGTTTGGTCTCTTTTATGCTCCCATTAGTTTTGCGGCGGCTTATGGTCCTTCATGGCTCATTGCAAGTACTTGGCAAATCACCATTATCGCTGGATCTCTCTTAGTACCTCTTTTTTACACAGAGGGTGGGGAACGGCATAAGATACCTATAAGAGGTCTGCTGATTTCTTTAATCATACTACTGGGTGTTGTGCTGATGCAAATAGAGCAAAAGACCCACTTGTCCGTGAAAGAAGTCTCCTTGGGTATACTGCCAATTATCCTAGCTGCCTTTGCCTATCCCTTGGGGAATCGTAAAATGATGGCTATCTGTCAGGGGAAAATTGACACCTATCAAAGGGTTTTGGGAATGACCTTAGCAAGTTTGCCCTTTTGGATTTTGCTTTCTGGCTTTGGACTAGTTACTGTTGGGGCACCACAGCCTACACAAATTCTTCAATCCCTCCTTGTTGCAATGAGCTCAGGCGTTATAGCCACACTGCTTTTTTTCAAAGCAACTGATTTAACCAAAGGGGATATGCATCGTTTGGCTGCAGTTGAGGCCACCCAATCGGGTGAAATCATTTTTGCACTGATGGGTGAAATCATCCTGTTAAATGGTATACTACCCAGTGGTTTGTCTATGGTAGGTATATTAGTAGTTATTTGCGGAATGGTGATACATAGTTTGTTTTCGAAATAGAAAAACCCCCACATTTCCTTCTTATAGGACGAAATGTGGGGGTTTTAAAGGTCTATTTAAAGGATTTAAAACGTTCTTCTATAGGCATGAAGGCTTTTTCACCAGCTGGTGCAGTAGCTTTTCCAAAAGGCATTTCTCCGAGGAGTTTCCAATTGCTTGGGATATTCCAGTGGGCTTTAACTTCATCATCAATGAGTGGGTTGTAATGTTGTAGAGATGCGCCTAACCCTTCTAGTGCAAGAGCGGTCCAGACCACGTATTGAAGCATGCCGCTAGATTCTAAGGACCATACAGGGAAATTGTCTTTATAGAGGGCATACTTCTCTTGGAGGCCTTCGATAACACTGCTGTCTTCAAAGAATAAAACGGTGCCATAACCATTACGGAAGGAATTGATGCGTCCTTCTGTGTCAGAAAACTGATCTTCTGGAACAATCTTTTTCAAAGTATCCAAAGTTAAATCCCACAATTGATCGTGGTGTTCACCTAGGAGTAATACAACCCTTGAAGATTGTGAATTAAAAGGTGAAGGTGTATGTTTAACAGCATTCTGGATCACCTCTTGAAGTTGATCGTCTGAAAGTGTGGTCTCTTTGCTTAATGCATAAATACTGCGTCTTGCTTGTAGTGCCTCATAAAAATCTTTTTTATTTGTCATAATATTGGCCTCCTAATAAATTGCTTTTGAATAGTTACTTACTTTATATAACCTACTATACAATAATAATTTGCTATTGTCAAGTAATTAAGTTGTATAAAATTAATTGATTACAATTAGCGAGAGTTATGCTATAATGGTGGTAGAGGTGATACATGTGAAGAAATCTTCGATTTGCCCAAGATTTGAAAAAGCTGTAAGCATTATCAGTCAAAGATGGACAGGTTTAATTGTTTATCAGTTGTTATCAGGTCCCCAAAGATTCAGTTGTGTGGAATCAAATGTCGGCATCAGTGGCAGAGTGCTCTCAGAACGGCTGAAGGATTTGGAAAATGAAGGAATCGTTAAAAGAGAAGTATTTCCAGAAACACCAGTAAGGATCGAATATTCTCTGACAGAAAAAGGGCGCTCACTAGAACCCATTCTGAAAGAAATTGGATTATGGTCACAAACCTGGTTGGAAGAGGAAAGCGAATAATGGGATCTTGGGGACGGAGAAATTGACAACCTGACAGGTTGTCAATTTCTCCGTCCCCAAGATCCCGAACTTAAAAGGAGCTCTAGATTATGGAAACATTAAACAAGAAATTTGGCCTATGGACAGCAACGGCCATGGTAGTAGGTGTGGTTATTGGTTCAGGTGTATTTTTTAAAGCAGATGACGTGCTTGCTTTAACCGGTGGCAATTTGATCAGTGCATTAATCGCTTGGATCATCGGGGCGGTGTCAATGATTTTCGGTGCCTTGGTTTTTGCTGAGTTTGCTCATAGAATTGAGAGGGCAAATGGTATTGTGGATTATTCTGAAGAAGCCTATGGCAAAAGGTTTGGCTATTTAGTAGGATGGTTTAAAGGGGTGCTCTATTACACGCCCTTATCGGCTATATTAACTTGGGTTGCCGCCATGTATACCTTGGTATTGTTTGGCGCACCTAAACCAGATAATTCACCGATGACTTGGTTGTTAGCTGGCATTTATATGGTTTGTGGCTATGCCTTGAATTATTTCGCTCCCATTTTGGCAGGAAAATTTCAGGTAGCGACGACAGTTATTAAATTGATTCCACTGGGCCTTATAGCGATTGTGGGCTCCGTATCTGGTCTGATCAATGGGGTAATGCTTGAGAATTTCTCTATGGCAGCTCAATCCATAGGGAGTAGTTCTGGTACTCTTGCATCTGCGGTGGTTGCGACTGCTTTTGCCTATGAAGGCTGGATCGTTGCAACAACAATTAACAATGAAATTATTGACGCTAAGAAGAATCTACCTAAGGCACTAACCATTGGTTCGATCATCGTCTTAGTGGTTTATATCACTTATTTTCTAGGTGTATCAGGGGTGTTATCCACTTTTACAATTGTTCAAGAGGGGAATAATGCCATTAGTATAGCCGCAAATTCATTATTTGGTGGCACTGCAGCGGTTATTTTAACAGCGTTTGTTGTGGTATCTTGTCTAGGAACTCTTAATGGACTCATCATTTCTAATATTAGAATGCCCTTTTCCTTGGCTATTAGAAATCAAGGACCGGCGCCGAAGCTTTTATCGAAAGTGAATGCTAAGACCAATATGCCCCCTTTCGCTACTCTTTATGCTTTCCTATTGTCTGTTATTTACACAGTGCTGTGGTATGGTAGTTTAAACAACTGGTTTGGTAGGTATATTGGTCTGGATGAAATTCCAATTGTGTTAATTTACGGACTCTACATTTTCTTGTACGTTTGGTATATGAGAAATTTCAAGGATTTAGGAATGTGGAAGCGTTTTGGACAGCCGCTACTTGCTATTGGTGGGTCATTAATCATTTTATACGGGGGGATTACAAACCCAAGCATCGGCATTTATTTAGCTATTTCTGTTGTTGTGGTTTTGTTTGGATTGATATTTTACAAAAGTGAGTAACATGTCAGGCACCTAAAGAATAGACTATTATAGAGTAAAAGTTTACTGATCTTTAGTGCTGTAGGTGTGATTAATGAGGGAATTTCAATTTAAAGAGATTAAAAAAGTATTGTGGTTCATGATGCTGGCAAATCTAACCGTAGCGACAGCAAAAATTACTTTGGGGCTGTTTATTGGCAGTTCAAGTGTCACTGCAGATGGTTTTCATTCTTTGACCGATGGTGGGTCAAACATTATTGGTCTTATTGGGATGAGTCTTGCCTCTAAGCCTATTGACAAAGAACATCCTTATGGGCATAGAAAGTTTGAGACCCTCACCGGACTTTTTATTGTAGGTATGTTGGTTTATATAGGCCTAAAGATTGTTGGTGAGGCTGTTTTGAAATTTATTCATCCAACGATACCACAGATTACAACTGAGAGTCTCTTAATTATGATCGCTACTTTTGGTATCAACATTTTTGTTTCAATTTACGAAAATAGAAGAGGGATGGCTTTAAATAGCAGTATTCTTGTTTCGGATGCCCTGCACACCAGAAGTGATATCTTTGTAACAATGGGTGTCATGTTCAGTTTAATTGCGATTAAATTAGGTGTTCCACCTATTGTGGATCCGCTGGTCACTTTGGTAGTGGCAGGATTTATTTTTCATGCTGCTTATGATATATTTAAAGGGGCTTGTGGTATTTTAGTGGACAGTTCAGCTCTTGATTGTTTGGAAATTGAACAAATTACCCTTGCCCAGGAAGGTGTTATGGGCGTCCACAAAATCAGAAGTCGTGGTATGATGGATGATTTGCATATTGATATGCATGTTTTAGCAGATGCGGATCTAAATCTTGAGTCTTCCCATTACCTGGTCCATAGGATTGAAAATGCCTTTAAAGAACAAATTAATAATGAGATAGAGGTCATCATCCATTTAGAGCCATATCTTAGTGAATACCCTGTGAATAAATAACTTAGACTACTTCATATTTTGAAGTAGTTTTTTTAATGAGATGTTTATTACACTTTTTGGATGGTCATAATGATAAGAGGTGATCATATGTCAAAAAATAAAGAAGTGAAACAGATGAATACAATAGAACGACCAAAAGTCCTCGAGAAATCTCTTGAGCACAATATTCAAATCATTCAAGACACCTTTGTTAAAGATGATTCTTTAGTGATGAGAAGGTTACAAAATAAATATTTGGTAACAGGCACATTTTGTATTTTTTATGTAGATGGCATGGTGGATGACAAAATTATTAATGAAAGTATTATACAACCGCTCTTGGGGAGTAACCTAACAAACAGCATTGATGGAGAGGATTTATTAGAGGAGTTACAAAATAAAATATTGCTCACCAATGAAATTAAGAGGTTGGTGGACTTCTACCAAACCATAGCAGCGATTTTAAGTGGTGACACCGTGTTGTTAGTGGAAGGTTATGATGAGGCGCTGGTCCTTAATAGCAAAGGGTGGGAATCTAGACCCATTGTTGAACCCACGACTGAGACGATTATTCGTGGACCAAGGGAAGGGTTTAATGAATCCATCATGACAAACCTTTCTCTTCTAAGAAGAAAGCTGCAGACCCCTGATTTAAAGTTTGAATTTAAAGAGTTGGGTGAAAGAACACATACAAAGATCTGCATTTGCTATCTCGAAAGCCTAGCCCAGCCTAAAATCATTCAAGAATTATATGCAAGATTAGCTACAATCAAAATAGATAGCCTATTAGATTCCGGTTATATTCAAGAAATGATTAAGGATGCACCCTATTTACCTTTTAAAACCATAGGAAACACAGAAAGGCCAGATATAGTTGCTGGAAAGCTACTAGAAGGCCGTATTGCGATTATTGTAGATGGAACCCCTGCAGCCTTGACACTGCCTTATGTATTTGCTGAGTATTTTCAGTCCAGCGAAGATTACTATAACAATTATTTTATTGCATCCATCAACCGTATTATTCGTGTGCTGGGTATGATGCTTACGGTGAGCGTGCCGGCTCTTGATGTGGCACTATTAACCTATCACCAAGAAATGATACCATCGAACTTGCTACTCAGTATAGCATCGACCAGAGAAGGGGTTCCACTACCAACCATCATTGAAGCTATTAGTATGCTATTTGTATTTGAGGCGTTAAGGGAAGCGGGGTATCGAATGCCAACCCAAATGGGTCAGACCATCAGTATAGTAGGTGCTCTGGTTTTGGGACAGGCGGCCGTTGAAGCTAGACTTGTG
>CAZJIO010000096.1:10335-15671 GCA_964546035.1 uncultured Eubacteriales bacterium
CCAATGGTTATTGTGGTGGCGCTTACGGGTATAACGGGGCTACTAATTCCTAGATTAAAAGGACCGAATATTATTACTCGATTTATATTATTAATGCTTGCAGGATTTTTGGGATTATATGGATTCGCCTTCGGGATCATGGGTTACCTCCTTCTGCTATTTGGTATGAGATCCTTTGGAATGCCTTATATGCTTGCTATTGGTTCACTAAACCCACAAGATCTTAAGGATACAGCTATTAGAGCACCTTGGTGGCATATGACCCAACGACCGAAAATGATGTCAAAAGATCGTAAAAGAATGGTTAAGATGACAAAAGGAAAAAACTATGAAAATAATTAGAGTAGAGCTCATCATTCTTTGCTTAATAATCCTTATGACTCAAACCACGGCGTGTTGGAACTATAGAGATATTGAGAGAATGTCCATCGCTGTTGGATTTGCTATTGATCAAGACCCAAAGACGGGTCTATATACCCTTACAGCAGAAGTTGTTGAAATCCTATTAGGTGCGAATGAAAAACAAATCAGTACAAAGCTGCTTTCTAGTGAAGGAGAAACGCTCTTTGACGCTGCCAGAAATCTTGTCAGTATTTCAGGACGAAAGCTTTATTGGAGTCATGCGAAGGTGATGATAATAGGAAATGAAATTGCTAAAAAAGGGATTATACCTGCTTTGGACTTTGTTCGCCGGGATGCTGAGCCACGACGGGATATAGATTTGCTTATATCGGAAGGGAAAGGGGCAAGTATATTTGAAGAATGTCATAACAGTTCCTCGGGGATTATATCCTATAGAATTTATGAAACAATGAACGCACAAAAAAGTCTCTCAAAAGCGCCTATGGCAGATGAGTGGGAATTTTCCAATGATTTGCAAGATCAGGATTATTCAGCTATTGCTCCCGTGATTAAAGTAGTGGAAAAGAACGAGGAAAAAATGCCCAAGGTAGAAGGAACTGGCATTTTTAAGCAGGACAAGCTGGTTGGTTATTTAGATGGGGATGAGACCAAGACACTTCGATTAATCAAAAATGAAACGAAGGGTGGTCTCTTCGTGGTAAAAAGTGTTTATAAGGATTCTGAGGCTAAAGTCATCTTAGAAATATTTGATCACAAAACCAAAATCAAACCACAGGTATTAGAGAATAAGTTTGTTATGAAAATTAATATGCAATCAGTGGTAACCATAGGTGAAAACACTGGCTCTATAGATTTTAATAAAGAAGAACATTTAAAAGAGTTGAAAACTGCTGCCGAAAAGGAGCAAGAAGAAAAGGTTCAGAAACTCATCAAGAAAGTACAAATTGAATTTGGGACAGATATTTTTGGATTTGGTAATGTGCTAAATACTGATTTGCCAAGTGAATGGGATAAAGTAAAAGATCACTGGGACGCTGTTTTTGTACTTGTCAAAGTAGAGGTCAAGGAAAAAGTCAATATTAGGAATACCGGATTTGCTTCTAGTCCGATTAAGGTAGGTGGAAAGGATTGATTATATGGGGATTCACCCTTGTCTTATATCTTGCGCTTTTGATCATAGACCTACCTACTATTTATCACAGTAAGAGTAAGAAGTTAATGTGCATTTACGGGGTTTTGATGATCTCCGCTTTTGCGATAACAGGGTTAAGTCATCTTGGTATTCCAGTGCCTAGCCCAGCTAATTTGATAAAAAACATAGTAGACCACATCATAGGGGCATAGGTGTGCTGAAAGAGGAATCAGATGGGAAAAGAAGTTTTATCATCCAAGCAAGGTATTTGTGTCCAGGTTCTATTTATTATGGGGAGCACCCTAGTGCTAGGTGTGGGCTCTGATGCTAAACAGGATGTTTGGGTTGCGGTACTGTTGGGGATGTTATTAATAGTGCCTGTTTTATTGATTTACTCAAAAATTTTATATTTATTCCCGGATAAGGACTTATTTCAAATCCTTGAAAGCCTTTTTGGTAAAGTTTTTGGTAAAATAATTGCTTTGCTTATGTGCTGGTATGCCTTTCACCTGGGGGCTTTAGTGATCAGAAATTTTTCTGAATTTATCAGCGTGGTTGCGTTACCTGAAACGCCGGCTTATGTACCGATTGTGATGATGGTATTGCTTTGTATATGGGGTGTTAAAGCTGGGATAGAAATTCTAGGTAGATGGTCGGAGCTGATATTACCTATTTTATTAAGCATTATTGTTGTTGTTGTCATTTTATCCATGACTTTAGCTGATTTTAACAACCTTAAACCTGTGTTACACAATAACTTAGACGCGGTTATGAAAGCAGGCTTTTCAGTATTTTCTTTTCCTTTTGCAGAGACTGTCGTGTTTATGATGGTAGGATTTGTGTTTAGGGAAAGGAAAAGTATCCCTAAGGTATATTTGCTTAGTCTATTAATTGGTGGTGTGATGGTGTTAATGATCGCAGTTCGTAACATGGTGGTCTTAGGTGCAACTTTAGTAAATGAAACATACTTTCCTGCCTATGTTGCGGTAAGCTTTATTAATATAGGGGATTTTCTCCAAAGAATAGAAATTTTAGTGTCTGTTGTATTTCTCTTCTCTGGGTTTATAAAAATTAGTATCTGTCTTCTTGCGGCAAGTAGAGGTGTTGCAAGTGTTTTTGGTATTAAAAACTATCGGGAAATCGTAGCGCCAATTGGACTGTTGATGATCGCTTTGTCAATGATCCTCTACAGTAATATCATGGAGATGATGAGTTGGGCCTTTGAGACGTATAACATCTATGCCTTTCCCTTCCAAGTGATTTTACCGTTGCTGATTTGGATTGTAGCTGAGTTGAAAATTAAAAAGCGACAAAATGAAGGAAAGGAAGTCCTTTAAGAGTCTGAGCTGATGTGTTAAAATGAAAGCAAATACAGCAAAACAAAGGACAATCAAATATGTTGACTCGATTTAAAAACATGGATAAAGGTTTGAAGATTTACTTTTTCATCCTTGCATTAACTGCATTAGGACTTGGACTAAGCAATGACGTTATTTCGAATTATTTTAAAGATGCCTATGGGGTGACTGCCTATCAGAGAGGGATTATAGAATTTCCTAGGGAGTTGCCTGGATTTCTGGTGATCTTCGTGGTCGCAGGCTTGTCCTTTCTATCGGACATTAGGATGTCGATGATTGCTCAATTATTAAGCATCATTGGGATCACGGCCTTGGGTCTTTTTACGCCGACCTTTGGGATTATGCTCATCTTCATATTTGTCAACTCAATGGGGATGCATTTGTTTTTTCCATTACAGGATAGCATTGGTTTAGCCCTTATCAAAGACGAAAATGTTGGCAAGCGAATGGGGCAGTACAAAGGCGTTTTTACGGGCTTTTCAATGCTTGCCAGTATATTTGTATTCATTGGTTTTAGATTGAAGTTTTTTAGTTTTACTGCACCTATTAAGTGGATTTTTATTGTTTCTGCCAGTATATTGGTGGTGGTGTTGGTCTTATTTCTGATGCTAGAACATGTCAACAAGCAACCCATTAAAAGTAATAAGAAATTTAAGTTCATTTTTAGAAAAGAGTACAAGTATTACTACATATTGGTCATCATGTATGGTGTCCAAAAACAGATGATGATTGTTTACGGACCTTGGGTGTTGATTGATCTACTCAGTAAGAAGGCAGATACTTTGGCTATTCTTGGTATTATTGGATCCTTTATAGGCATCTTCTTTATCCCGGCAGTTGGACGTTGGTTAGATCGTTTTGGTATCAAGACCCTTTTGTATGCAGATGCCTTATCTTTTATTGGTGTCTATCTGATGTACGGAATTTTAAGTGCTGGGTTTGTAACGGGTAAGTTTGCATTAGTTGGCATCCCAGTTTTACTGACCTATATGTTGTTTGTAGTCGATCGTATGTCCAATCAAATGGGCATGGTAAGAACGCTTTATTTAAGATCTATCGCAGTGGATAGTTCGGACATCACACCAACCCTATCTTTAGGAGTAAGTATGGACCATGTGGTATCTATTACCAGCGCCTATATCTGTGGTATTGTATGGAGCGTGTGGGGAGCCCAGTATATTTTCTTTTTTGCGGCAGCGCTATCCTTGGTCAATCTGTATGTTGCAAGAAAAGTTAAAGGTAAGGAACGGATTGCTTAAGTTCTATTTTGGAAAGTGGGGTGAGTTGCATCAAATTATATCGTTTAATGGGGATTTTATTGTTATTAGAATCCAAAAAACACATAACGGCCAAAGATCTTGCTGAGAGATTTGAGGTTTCTATTCGAACGATTTATAGGGACTTAGATATTCTTTCTGAAACAGGCATTCCTATTGTTACTGAAAGTGGACCAGGGGGTGGCATATCCCTGATGGCAGGTTATCAATTTAATATGAATACCATGGACCAAAATGAATTGTCTTCAATGATTAAGACCATTGCAGATGGGGATTTATTTTTGCAAACCGATGAGATTTCAAAAAGTATGTTGCTCAAGGTCCGGCAGGCATTGCCAATAGAAAAACAAAATCAATTTGACCGATTAATGCGTTCCATAAAGGTGGATAATACCACCTGGCAGGGTAACGAAGTCGTTTCTGTGGAGAATAAACAGCTTTTAGATACCCTCAAACAAAGCATCTTAGAAAAAGTTAAAGTCATGTTTGATTATAAAAGCTATCAAAGTACAACCCTTAATCGAGTCGTCCACCCCTATGGCTTGGTCAAAAAAGCTAAAGCTTGGTATTTGGTAGGTTATTGTGAGGAGCGTCAAGAGGTGCGTGTTTTTAATCTCATGCGTATTCAAAATATAAAAAGTGCCGGAGCCCGTTTTGAAAGCCTAGATGGTTTTGATTTAAACGTTTTTTGGGAGAAAACAATCAATAGCTTTCAAGAAAAAAATATCGCACAAAGAAGCGTACCTCCAATTGTAACGGAGACCTTTGAGCCCAAATATCCAGTAAAACTTAAGTTAGAAGAAATAAATCTTGGTATGCTAAAGGGGTTCAGTGTGGTCAATCAAGAAATAAAGGATGGCCAAGTAGAACTCACGGTGGATTTACTAAGTGAGCATATTGCCATTTCTCAATTATTTCTTCAACTGGATCAAATGGTTATTTTACAGCCAGCAGAACTTAGAGAAATCATCCTAGATAAAATGAAAAAAATAATTGAAAAGCAAAGTTGCTGACATACTGATGTCAGCAATTCTTGGTTATAATCAGTTTATAACACATCAATGAATAGGAGGTTTTAATATGGATCACAAAATTGTAACGCTAGTAGATTTCAACGTTATTGGAATGGAATATGTAGGTAACAATCAAAAGGGTGAAATTGGTGCTATGTGGGGTGCTTTTAATGAGCGAGATCATGAAATAGAA
>CAZJIO010000097.1:0-15200 GCA_964546035.1 uncultured Eubacteriales bacterium
AAGGGCTACCTCCTCTATATGACAACATAGTTCTATTAATTGCAACTTCCATCAGTTGCTCTAAGGTGTATGCATACCTTATAATGAGTATATGGTTTATTTTATCAAGAAAAATCAACTTTTACAAGAAGGCAATAAACTCTATCGTAAAGAAGATTATTCTCATAAAATGACAATATCATGCAACCATAGGATTTATAAGGAGAATAGCGTATGTTTCAAACCACTAGAAATGATTGGGAAAATCAATATATTACGCAAATCGGAAGGGAACCTATGCACGTGCCATTAGGCGCATATGCCTCACATGAACAGGCTAAAAGTTGCAACAGAAAGGTATCGCCTTATGTTTTAAGTTTAGATGGCAGCTGGAAATTTTTACTTGTTTCTAATCCCAAGGCTGCCCCAGATTTCTATACACAGGATTTTGATACTTCCACCTGGGGAAACATCACTGTACCTGGTAGTTGGGAACTACAAGGTCACGATCATCCAATCTATACCAATGTTAAATATCCCTTTGACATGAGTAACCCAAATAGTCCCCATCTACTTAATCCCGGAGAGCATGTGTTGTCAAATGATCCTAGACAGTTTGATATCCGTTTAAATCCACCCTTTGTACCAGAAAACAACCCCACAGGCTGTTATATAACAGAATTCACAATCCCTGATCAATGGGAAGGCAGAGCAGTTTATATCAATTTCGACAGCGTTGAGTCCTCTTTTTATATATGGATGAATGGTGTCCAAGTGGGCTATTCTCAAGACAGTAAGTTAAGCGCTGAATTTAACATCACCCCTTATTTGACAAGAGGGACCAATCGCTTAGCCCTTCAGGTGATGCGTTGGTGCGACGGAAGTTATCTTGAGGATCAAGATTATTGGCATTTATCAGGTATTCATCGCTCAGTTACTTTATACAGCAAACCCAAGATACATATAAAAGATTTTAAGATTATGCAACAATTCGATTCTGAATTAAAGGATGTAGAAGTTATTGCATATTGCTATTTACACAAAGCACACGGCTATGCAGACTATAGTATCATCTCCAGTTTATATGCTCCAAATGGCGAAGAGGTCATAACCCCTATTATCGAAAAAGTACATGCCCAAACCTCTATGTATATCAAAAATAAGCACAACCCAGAAGCGACCTCTGCGCTCTTTAATTTCACCATAAATGCCCCACTCAAATGGAGTTCAGAAAGTCCAAATCTGTACACCTTGGTCTTTACCTTACTGAATCCCGAGGGTGAAGCAGTTGATTATGAGAGCTGTAAAGTTGGATTTCGATGTATTAAAATTGGAAGTGATGGCGTTATTCGACTAAATGGCAAAAGAATGATCATCAGAGGTGTCAACCGACATGAACACCATCCCATAACCGGTCGCACCCTAACAGAGGCGCGCATGCGAGAAGAAATATATGCGATAAAACGCTTGAACTTCAATGCCGTAAGGACCTGCCATTATCCCAATGATCCTCTTTGGTACGACTTATGTGATGAATTAGGTCTCTACCTTGTGGATGAAGCCAATCTTGAAACCCATGGTTTACAAGGTTTACTGGCCCTTGATCCTACTTGGGGTCAAGCCTTTTTAGAAAGAGCCATCCGAATGGTTATGCGCGATAAGAATCACCCCAGTATTCTGTTTTGGTCCTTGGGAAATGAATCCTGTGCCGGTCCCAATCATGCAGCAATGGCGGGTTGGATTAGAGGGTATGATCCCTATAGACCTGTGCAATATGAGAGCTGGAATCCAAGCACTTTAATCTCTGACCTAAGAGTACCCATGTATCCACCGCTGCCTTGGGTGGATGAGGTGATGGCCGATACAGAAGATATTCGTCCCATGGTGATGTGTGAATATGCCTATGCAAAAAGCAACAGCAATGGAAATGTAAAAAAATTCTGGGATTATGTGGATAAATATCCTAGATTTCAAGGTGGCTTTGTCTGGGACTTTTCTGATAAAGCCTTCTTGAAGCATACAAAAGATGGCACCCCTTACTTTGGCTACGGAGGCGATTTTGGTGAAAGTGTCTTAGATTCTGTTAAAGACATGTGTTTGAACGGGGTGGTTTCTCCTGATCTAGAACCTCATCCAGGCGCTCTAGAACTGAAGAAAGTACAATCACCCCTTCAGATTAAGCGGGTAGAAGGCATGGAAAATACATATATGCTTAGCAACACTTATTTGGAGCATGACCTATCCCATCTCACCGGTCGTTGGTCACTCCTCGAAGATGGGAAAATCCTACTAGAAGGCACCTTAGAAGTGCCCAACCTAGCACCTGGCACTAAAGGTATGCTACAAGTGCCACAACAACAGGCTTTCAAATCAGGTTCAGAATATTTTATGAACTTCTATTTCAATCTCAAGGAAACAACCTGCTGGGCAGAAGTTGGTCACGAGCTCTATAGCGAGCAGTTCCTTTTAAAATCTGTTTCTGCAATACCTATGGGGGATAAAACTGCTTCACCCCTAAGGTTAATAGATACTCAAGAAACCTTTGAAATTCTAGGTGATACCTTTAAAGTCATTATTGATCAACAAAAAGGACTCATCACGGACTACGCCTACAAGGAGATCCAATTAATAGAAAGTGGAGCAACTGAAAATTACTATAGGGCCCCTACTGGTATCGATGCAGCCTGTGGCGGTGATAATTGCCACGCCAAGGATTGGCAGGAAGCTGGTCTAAACAATCTGAATCGTGAGATCCTTAACGTTGTTGCTTATCAGATTAAATCAGAAGTTGTCACCGTTGAAATAGATGTTGTCTTACTACCCCCAAACCGAGCAGAAGGCATTCATAGCCAAGTACGTTATGTTATTTATGGGGACGGTTCGATACAAATTGAAAATCGAGTTATTGCAAAAATAGCCTCCCCTACCTTACCAAGAATCGGCTTAACTTGGACGCTCTCAAAGAACTTGGGTCAATTAAAATGGTACGGAAGAGGTCCTCATGAGAATTATATGGATCGAAAAGAGAGTGCCCTAGTTGGTATTTACGAAAGTACGGTCGATGCACAACATCACCCTTATATTTTACCGGTGGAGTGTGGTGGTAAAGAAGATGTGAGATGGTTTGAATTGACCAATCCTGAAGGAATAGGCTTACGCTATGAAGGGACTGCCCCCCTACATTTTGATGTCCATCGTAACAGTGTGGCACAGTATGATCAGGCTCAGCATACCTTTGATCTTGTACCAGATGAGGTTATATGGTTAAATACAGATCATATCCATAGCGGGCTTGGCGGAGATACTGGATGGTATAAAAACATTCATGAGGAATACCAAGTTAAACCTGGGGTTTATGATTATAGTTTGTGGCTTAGACCGATAGATTCTATTAAATAGTCATCAATTTGTTTTACTAAAAAACATGAAGCATCCTATCCTAGGATTAACTTCATGTTTTTATTTTATTATGCTTCTATATGCTCTGCAACCGTTTCATAAGCGGAGTCAAAGTCATCAACTTTTGGTGCTCTCAACAAATGAATTTCTGGAAAATCAGCACCTAACAGAGGCTTAAGATAATGCTTAAAAGCATCTGTGATATGATTACCTGCTTCATTAATAAATGTATCAGGCATCTTTTTTGTTTTCCCTGCAATAGCATCTAAGGGTCTCAGCACATAATCAACAAAATAATCTCCTATACGATCAATGGCCACTGAGCCGTGAACGTCATAATTAATTGCAAATTGAACCGCACGTTCGCCCACTTCCCGTGCTTCATTTTGATCTACGATAGATGTGCACCCAGCAAAAGAACGTTGTAAATAACCGAGTGTATCGGAACGTACACGAGAAATGGGCAAATGCCTCTTAATGACATCAACCAACATATCTCCTAAAGCGCCGTTACCGGACAACTGAACATTACCGTGAGCATCTGTTTCTACACGTTTCATCAGCTTAGTTACAATAGGAACACCTTGCCGATCTTGAATACCTTCTGAAACCGCAATGATGCACCTTCCAAAGGTATTGTAAATACGTTCAACATCTTTTATAAAGCTTTTAATAGAGAAAGCTCTTTCTGGCAAATAAATGAGATGGGGACCATCGTCAGAATATTTTTGCGCCATAGATGCTGCTGCCGTTAGAAACCCCGCATGACGTCCCATAACAACACCAATATAGACACCTGCCAAGGCTCTATTATCTAAATTAATCCCTTGAAAAGCTTGAGCAACAAACCGTGCAGCTGATGCATATCCCGGTATGTGATCATTCAAAACTAGGTCATTATCTATTGTTTTTGGAATATGCATGACTTTGATATCATATTGTTGAAGCTTTGCATATTCGCCCACAATTCTAAGGGTATCTGAAGAGTCATTCCCCCCAATATAGAAAAAATATCGAATATTATTTCGTTTAAAAACTTCTACAATTTTTTCACAAATAGCCTCGTTCGGCTTAAGTCTTGTAGACATAAGGGCCGCAGATGGCGTACAAGCAACGCGTTCTAAGTTGTATACGGTTTCTTGGGAAAGGTCAACAAAATCCTCATTTAGTATGCCTTCTATACCTCTCATTGCGCCATATACTTTCGTAATCTGTCTATAATTTCTAGCCTCTAATACTGCACCTACTAAGGACTGATTGATAACTGCTGTAGGACCACCGCCCTGAGCAATCAAAGCTTTTCCAACTAGATTCATTATTTACCTCCAAAAGATAAACCATATTTTTATCATTATACACCATTGTCTGTTGTCTGACAACCTACTTTATTGTAAGTAATAGACTTTCTACTGTACAAAGATACTTCAGTTTGTTACACTATTGATAACAATTATCATTTACAAGGAGGATTACTATGTATAATAATAAATTACTCGGTTTAGTCTATGGCGCTTTTATTGGTGATGCTATTGCATTAGGTCCTCATTGGATCTATGACACCAAAGTTATCGCTACACATTATCACCCAATAACGGGCTATACAAATCCAAGCCACACCCCTTACCATGGTTCAAAAAAGGCTGGAGACTTCACCCATTATGGTGATCAGAGTCTCGTACTGCTAAAATCTCTTTCGGTTAATAATGGCTTTTACCTTGAGAAATTCAAAGCGGATTGGTTTCATTTGATGACACATAATGAACTATACTTAGATCATGCAACAAAGGTTTCTATGCCCATCTTATCAGATGCTCAAACATTTACGGGCTCAGATAGTGATGAACTAGGGGGATTTAGCAGAAGCGCTCCACTCTTTTTATTAAAAGATATAACAAATGCTGATTTTAACCTACAAACTGGCATGACACATAATAATCCACTTCTTCTTGACATAAGCGGTTATTTTATTGATGTGATTATGGCCATTCTCAACGGGAGTGGTGTCATTGATGCCTTAGAATTAAACCTAAAGAACAGCAGTGAGTTCATAAAAGCTTCCTATTCAAAAGCATTAGCGCAACAAGGTAGTATTGTAGAAGCAGTAGGTGCTCTTGGCCAAAGTTGCTCTAGTCAATTTGGATTACCTAGCGTTCTTAATATACTTCTTAACAGCAGTAAGCATGAAATGAACTTCAAAGAAACACTTATTGAGAACGTTTATGCTGGTGGTGATAGTGCCTCCAGAGGGCTGTTGTTGGGTATGGTTTTAGGTGCTTATTGGGGGTTTGATCAACTACCAATAGATTGGATTGATGGCTTAAACCAGAAGGAGGCAATTGATACTTACTTGGTAAATCTAGGTTATATCTAATCCTAAAAGCGACTCTATTCCAAGAGATGGAATAGAGTCGCTTTTTATAGAGAACCGGAATTTTTCTCAAAAACATAGAACCATGGTTTGGAATGTCTAAAGGTATAATCTCCTGATTTCCATTCCATAAACAAATACTGCTTCCCATTGATTTCTTCAATATGATATGCTGCAGCAGTTTTATCCCCTTTATGAATGATCAATCCTTTTGTCCAAATAAATGCTAAATTTGTTGTCCCTTCCTGGAGAACCTCCATATTGGTCAGGAATAGTTTCCCTCTCCACTGTTGATCATCAGGATTATAATCCATTGGACTCTCAACAAAATCTATAGCTGACCATTTGCCTATAAGCTCAGCATCTGTTTGAAAGGGTAATTCAACAATGTCAATGATTCTATTTCCATAGGTAATCCCTTGACCCACGAAGAAAAACCCACCTATGAGCAAAAAGACGACTGCAAACCAAATTCTTGAACGCATTATAAATCTTGGGGAATTGTCCACTAATCGACAATTAAAGGTATACCCCATAAGCGCAAGCAACAATATCCAGGTCAGATAATATACTTTGATACTATAATTTATCATCACTACACGACTAAGGGCTAGTGCAATAAAAATTAGGGCTATAACGATTACAATAATTAGCAGCCCCGTGATTAATCCAGCAACTAATTCAGAATTTATTTGACCAACCATAATATTGATGACACTACCAATTGCATACAGCGCAATAATTAATAAAGCACTCCCACCAACCCAAAGTAACGTATCTAGATTCCTAAAATAAGGATAAAGAACCATCCAATAAATAATAAACAAGAACGCTATAACTTCACCGATCATCATCATATAATTCGCACTCACAATATGAGATGGTTTTTTGGGGATGACTAGCATCAGACTCTTATTTTGAAAAACTAGATCTCTACCTAATAGCGTCGACCTCCTATCAAATAAAGTGATGAATAAGCCTATGTTAATGAGTACTTGTATGATAAAAATGTTCTTTTCAATATTGAATCCCATTACATCTAACTTTGAAAGACTTTCCCATAATTCAACCTTCGGCAAGTAGGATAAAAACCCCAGCATTAGCAGGTTAAAAATCAGCACTAATCCAAATAGAACCATGTAAAATTTCTTATTTCTATAAAGTTCATATTGTAGCAGCTCTTTCATTTCGCAATACCTCCTTATAGAATCTTTCAACAGACATGCCCTGTTGGGATCGAATTTCTTCACAGTTATAATAACCTAAAAAATGACCATTATTGATAAAGATAACTTCCTCCAGTAGACACTCAATCTCTGAAACCAGATGAGTAGCTATCAACATCGTGCTTTCACCATCTATTCTATTGGTTAGCATTTCAATAATCTCTTCACGTGCAAGGGGATCTATACCACCTAAAGGTTCATCTAAAAGAAATAACTTGGCATCTCTTGAAAGTGCTAAGGCTAATCTTAACTTCTGTAACATGCCCTTAGATAGATGGCGTATTTTTTTATTCTGCTGTGAATTAAGGCTCATCAAATCCATTAACTCCTTCAACCTCACCTCATTAAAATCCTTATACATTAATTGATAAAAGTAAATGCCATCCTCAACACGCATCCATTTGGGAAACGCATTGTTTTCCGTTAATACAGAAGTCATGGCTTTTGTATCCTCACCAATTGATAATCCCTCCATACTAATTTCTCCCTTAAACGTCTCAATACCGCTTACTGTTTTGAACAGTGTACTTTTACCACTACCACTTGCGCCTAACAAACCAATGACTTTTCCCTTATTAAGTGTAAAGGTCATCTCCTTTAATGCTTGTGTACCTGGATAGCTTTTCGATAACTTTTCAACTTTTAACATGGCTCCTCCTCCTTATTTTTTTGAATATATTCTAGAACTTCATCTAACTTAAATCCCATTTTAAACATCTTTGAAATATAATCCTGCGACATGCAGGTCGCCATGTCATTCCTGAGCGCCTCCAATTTTTTAACATCCTCTGTTACATACGACCCCATTCCTCTTCTACTTTCAATGAGTGACAATGCTTCCAAGTCCTTGTATGCCCGCTGCACTGTGTTCGGGTTGACCTTCATCTGCGTTGCTAAGTCCCTAACAGACGGCATTTTATCTCCCGTTTCTAATTCTGATGAAACAATCTGTTGTTTTAGCATTTCTATTATTTGTATATAAACGGGTATATTGTGGTCAAATTGAGTCAATTTAACACCTCCATATTTGTATCACTGTATTAATATTATAATACACTTATGCAGCAGTCATGTCAACCTATATATTGCCAAAGTCAAAGTGCTAATTGCATTCTAACGTTAAATATGCTATTCTAACGTTATAATGCAGTTCACAGGAGGTTGTCGATATGTTTACTGAGTCAGATGTGCTAGAGTTGAAATCAGAAATGGTTCCAGATGTAAAAAAAGAATTGATTGCCTTCGCTAACACCAAGGGCGGAACACTCTATATCGGTATCGGTGATGATGGCCAAGTTCACGGATTAACATGCGAAGCCGAGAAGGTGATTGAACAAATATCGTCTATGATTCATGATGGCATTAAGCCAGACCTAACATTATTTACAGATATCTCTGTCGAAACCATCGAAAACAAATCAGTCATAAAAATATCGGTACAAAGAGGAACAAAACGGCCTTATTACCTAACAAACAAAGGCTTAAAACCCTCTGGCGTGTACATCCGATTAGGTAATACCTCAATTCCGAGTACAGAAACAGCCATTCGAGCCATGATTGTTGAGACAGACGGAAACAGTTTTGAAGCGATGCGAAGCACTGTTCAAGACCTAACTTTCCATGCAGCCCAGGTCGAGTTCCAAAAGCACGGACTTGAATTTAAAGATGCTCAAAAAAAATCCTTAGGTCTTTTGGATAAAGATGGGATTTATAGCAATCTGGGTCTTTTACTTTCTGATCAATGCCAACATTCCATTAAAATGGCCGTATTTAAAGGGACCGAAAAAGAAGAATTTTTGACACGGAAAGAATTTAGTGGCTCACTTTTCACACAAATAACTGATGCCTATTCGTTTATAGAATTGAATAATCATGTACAATCATCCTTTGAGGGTCTTTATCGTATCGATCGAAAAGATTACTCTGACATAGCCATTCGAGAGGCCTTACTGAATGCAATTATTCATCGAGACTATTCCTTTAGCGGCAGCACTCTTATCTCTGTTTTTCCAGATCGCTTGGAAATGGTAACTTTAGGCGGTCTTGTTGACGGATTAGCACTTGAGGATATTTTTGAAGGGGTTTCTCAAACAAGAAACGAGAAATTATCCAATATTTTTTATCGCTTGGAATTCATAGAAGCTTACGGCACAGGCATTCGCAAAATCAAAAAAGCTTGTAAAGTATATGGTATTTCTCCAATATTTAATGCAACAAACGCAGCCTTTCGCATTGTTATACCTAATGCAAATAGTCCTATTGAAATGCCCGTCATTGTGCATCATCCCAATCCCACTGACACGCTTTTAGAAACGGTTGCAGCCTATATTTATGAGCATGGTACCGTTTCACGTAAGTCCGTACAAGAAGCCCTAGGTCTCAAGCAGACAAAATGCGGACTAATTTTAAAGTCCCTTGAAGAAAAAGGATCTATCGAGAAGTCCGGTCAAGGAAAAAACACTTACTACCAATACAAAAATAAGCCCAGCCGATAACAGCTGAGCTTACTGATGTACTAACCAGTTCAATGCCAATTCTACCCACTTATGGGCATTTATTTGTTCGCTTATTTCTCCTTGATCATATCCCACTGTTGTATCTCCCAAAGACAAGCCATGAGCGCCCTTTTGAAAAAGATGATATTCATAGGGGATCTTATGACTTTGTAATCCCTTAATAAAGTCCAGACTGATATCCACATCCACAAGGGCATCTTCAACGGTTGTCCACAAAAAGGTGGGTGGCATATGTTGAGATAGGTTATTTTTACAGTCCCATTCTGCTAAAGACTCTTTTATGGGATTTATGTGACCATAGGTTGCAGAAAAAATCATTTCAATCAGGGGTAGCATGGGTGAGTCTTTCGCGCTGTGCTTCTGTTGAAATTGATAAAGGTCCAACAAAGGATAACATAGGATTAACGCTTTTGGTTTAAGTACGCTCTTTTCTACCTTGAGCGCTTCGGATATATAATCCTGTTGCCAGCTTGATGCAAACACAGCTGCAACGTGTCCACCTGTTGAAAAGCCACATAAACTGATGTGTTGAGTATCCACACACCATTTTCTTGCATTTTCATGGATATGCACCATTGCTCTAGCCGCATCTAGGAAAGGTGCAGGAAATTTAGCAATGCCTACTCCGATTGAATACCTCAATATGAACACATGATAACCCGCCGAGAGAAATCTCATGGCAACGGGTTCGGCTTCTTTTTCTGTGATACCAATATAGGCGCCACCTGGGAAAATAATTATGGCGGGTCTAATAATTGGAAAGCGTTGATCCATGGATGGATCTTGAATATAGGCTTTCAAGGTGGCATTTGATAACGAAATGACTTCTGTATGCATGATAGCCTCCTCAATTTATTATAGCTAATTATATCATGATTAAGGCGTCAAAGAGGGTATTTAATCACGATTACTCCTGATTAAATACCCTCACCTATTATTTCACTTGACTAAGCTTATTTTTCTTATCCACCGCTAATGCAATCAGAATTGTAACGACTGTACCGCCCCAAACTGTACCACATCCGATGATCATCATAACTATAGCACCTGTTGACATTTGAGTCCCTCCAATTATTCCTGTTGTGAGGTAGCAGTCCATTTCTTTTTATAGAATATAATGGATGCACCAATCATTATAACGACAGTTCCCCAACCAAATACAATATTAGAAATAACGCCTACTGAATCTTGATCAAACAAGCCTGTTATTAAATTGAAAAGATTGGTGATAACAACAGCTCCTAATAATAAAGGTGTAAAGTATTTCAGTAAGTATTCCCACCATTTACCAACCTTGAAATCTGAAAATTCATTGGCTTCAGCTCTGAGTTTAGCAGTGCCATAAATGTAGCTGATCAAAATAACTTCTGCTAAACCTAGTCCAGCGATGACGATGTTACCTACATAAGCATCTACGATATCTAAGATATAGTTAAAGCCAGCATAACTTGCAAAGCAAGCACTACCAGCGAAACCAACGATTGAAATAAGGGTAACAAGCTTGCCTCTAGAAATTTTGAATTTATCAAGTGCCGCAGTCGCAAAGGATTCTAGCATAGAAATACTTGAAGATAATCCTGCAATAAACAGACAGAAGAAGAAGACAAAACCCAGCAACCCTTGAACAACTACATTTGAGGACATGGTAGAAATCGCAATTGGGAAAGCAATAAACGCAACCCCTGCACCTGTACCAAAAGAAGTAAACTCAACGCCCATGTTACTTACTAAATGACCTAGTGTCGAGAAAACCAGTACCCCAGCAATCAAGTCAAAACTGGAATTAGCAAAAACAGTAATAATGGCACTGTTTACAACATCTGCTTTATCTTGTAAGTAAGAACCATATGCAATCATAACCCCTACCGCTAAAGTTGTTGAGAAAAACACTTGAGCATAAGCAGATACCCAAATACTAGGGTTCCATATCTTTGAAAAGTCCGGTTTAAATAGGGCTTCAAGTCCGATCGACGCACCGTTTAAACGAACTGCATTGATCATAAAGATGACCATTAATACCATAAGGACTGGTGTGAAAAAGGAGGACATCTTTTCAATTCCACCAGAAATACCTTTTTTAACGATGATCCAATTGCAAAACCAAACACCCACAACAGCAATCAAAATGTACACACTCATACCAGCGCCTAAATCCAACGCATTATCTGCACTTCCTACGACCATCCCCATAATTGGACCCGGATCAGAAAGCCAGTTGACAAGGCCCGCTGCATGCCCTAGGGAGTAAAACATAAAGATGACAGATACCGCGATAATGGCCGAATAATAGGTCATTACGATAATTGGCACCATTACCTGAATCCAACCAATTACTTCTAAACGCTTCTTTAAACTTGAGAAAGCCTTTACAGATCCACCACGAATCTTTCTTCCGAAAGCATATTCCATAATCATTAACGGTATCGCACAGGTAATAAGTGCAACGAAATATGGTAAAAGAAATGCACCACCACCATTTTTATAAGCTTGAAAAGGAAAACGCCATAAATTACCTAGACCAATTGCGGCCCCTGCTGCTGCAAAAATAAAACCTTTCCTGCTTTGCCAATTTTCTCTCATGTAAAGCTTCCTCCTTGAGAATTGTCATATGGGTTTAAATGATGTTCTATTGATCAAGTGGTTTTAATCTGGCTAAAAAATGTCTCAGTACAGGTGGTTCATAATTAAATGTAAAGCCTTTTAAATCTGTTTTATGTGCCATTACCTTTTTAAAACCTTCTACGATTTCATCCATATGACTTTGAGTGTAAACTCTTCTTGGGATGGTTAAACGAACCAATTCTAGGGCTGATTCCTCTTGCAAACCTGTTTCTGGATTTCTACCCAATAAGAAGGAACCAATTTCAACTGCTCTTACGCCTGATTCTAAGTATAAATCATTGATAATGGCCTGTGCTGGGAACTGATCCCCCGGCATATCTGGCAGAATTTTTCTAGCGTCTACAAATACGGCATGACCACCTGTTGGGTACTGGATAGGAATACCCAGTTCCATTAATTTATCCCCTAAGTATTTGACTTGACCTAATCTGTATGCTAAGTAATGTTCGTCGATGCCTTCATATAAACCTCGCGCTAAGGCTTCCATATCTCTTCCAGATAACCCACCATATGTTGCGAACCCTTCCATAGGGACACATCTTATTTGAGCGTTTCTAAAAATTTCTTCATTCTCTTTTATAGCAATCATGCCACCCATGTTAACAATGGCATCTTTTTTAGCACTCATGGTCAGAACATCTGCATAAGCATACATTTCCTTAACGATCTCTTTAACAGAAACATTTTCATAGCCGGCTTCTCTTTGTCTGATAAACATGGCATTTTCTGCAAATCTAGCCGAGTCCATTACGATTAATTTTCCATAGCGATCTGCGACTCTTTTTAAGTCTTTCATATTGGCCATAGAAACAGGTTGCCCACCCGCCGAATTATTAGTCACTGTCATAATAAAGAAAGCCACATTTTCCGCACCCACCTCTTCAATAAAGGCTTCTAGGGCTGGAATATTAAAATTTCCTTTAAAATCATAATAGGTTGCTGTATCCGTCGCTTCTGGGATAAGGAAATTTCTCGCCTTTGCTCCTGACATCTCTACATGGGCTTTTGTTGTGTCAAAATGATGATTGCTACAAACGTACTGTCCTGGTTTGACTAAGGTTGGAAATAATACTTGCTCTGCGCCTCTACCTTGATGTGTTGGCACAACATATTGATAATCAAAAATATCTTTAACCGCCTCACAAATATGATAATAGTTTTTACTGCCTGCATAAGCCTCATCCCCAAGCATCATTCCAGCCCATTGGTTGTCACTCATAGCACCTGTTCCACTATCTGTTAACAAATCGATGTATACATCGTCTGATTTTAATAAAAAGGGATTATACCCTGCTGCTTCTAAAGCTTTTTTTCTTTGTTCTGGTGTTGTAATATTAAGGGGTTCAACCATTTTAATCTTAAAAGGTTCTGCTGGGTGTTTCGCATTCGACATCATTCAATTCCTCCATTAAAAATAATTTTTCTGTCCTGTGATATTTTGTTGTATGCAACTATTTTTTTATACTGATAATAATTTTGTATCACAAGGTAACTATACTCTCCTTTACGCCAACTGTCAATATGACGAATCAGTCAAATAAAAAGCTTCATATTTGTGC
Organism: uncultured Eubacteriales bacterium; assembly: GCA_964546035.1. Lineage (GTDB taxonomy): Bacteria > Bacillota > Clostridia > Lachnospirales > Vallitaleaceae > CAZJIO01. The sequence goes on from CAZJIO010000097.1 coordinate 13,670, forward strand.
ATATTCCACAAATATGAAGCTTTCCTGTTTTATTATATTTTTTTACTGTAATAATTAATTCAAAGCTACGACTTCTATTTCTACCAAAGAACCTTTTGGTAATCCTGCTACTTGTACCGCTGAACGTGCGGGTGCTTGGGTTCCAAGATATTTGGCATAAATGCCATTAACTGCGACAAAATCCTTTAAATCTTGCAAGAACACGGTTGCTTTAACCACTTGGGAGAAGGAAGCCCCCCCTGCTTCAAGAACTTCTTTTAAGTTTGCAAATACTTGCTCTGTTTGAGCTTCTATACCACCTTCAACCAACTCACCTGTTGCAGGATTAATAGGAATTTGACCTGATGTAAAGAGTAATCCTAATCCTGTATCAATGGCATGGGAATAAGGACCTATCGCTGCTGGTGCCGCTGGTGCATTAACTATTTTTTTACTCATATTGATTCTCCATTTTCATTTTTTTATTGAGATTGCTTAAGTATCTGTATATGGTTGCTTCAGAAGTTCCGATCATCGTTGCAACTTGGCTTACAGCACCCTTAATCAAGAAAAATTTATCTACATTCAGTCTTCGGACAATTTCTATTTTTTCATCTACGGTTAGGCGTTCAATGGCTATACCCGCCGAGCGTGTTACCTCGTTAATAATACCATTGATCATATCCCTCGGAGAAGATTGAAAAGCTTCGACAGCAATATTATCTCTTTGCTCATTTGCCAACGCGGGCATAAAAGCCAGTTTTTGAATGAGTTCCGCTGCTTGTTGGTATTTGCTCACATCTGTATTGATGCAGAGCATGCCTCTAGGATTCCCTTGCTTATCTAAAATGAAAAAACTATTGGACCTGAGTGGGGTATTATTTTTAGACATGCCTAAATAATTCAAATAATAGGGTGGTCCTTCTTTCCCTTTATCCTTAAGCTTAGATAAAGCAAAACTGGTTAAAGGCGCACCTAAAGTTCTTCCGCTGATATGACCGTTATACATGGCTATCACAGAATGATTAATATCCTCAAAACTATGTAGCACAACTTCGGTTTCATCGCCTAAACAAGCTCCTAAAAAATCCACTAACTGAATATAAGATGTAAAATCAAATTCCGTCCCCATAGGCACCACCTTTCACTGTAATAAAAATGTTTAGTGTTAAGAACATTTTATCACGATAAAAGATTTTGTCAACCCGCACCACTTTTATTTGTCCAGATATTCCTCTGTTGGAAGGGGCATATTTTTTGTTTGTAACCTCATCTCAATAATTTCTTTGATGATGGAGTAAATGAGCACAAAGAGAGGTACGCCAATGATCATGCCGGCAAAACCAAAGAATTTGCTTGAAACTAAAATGGCAAACAAAATCCAAAAGGAGGATATACCTAGGGAATCGCCCAGTATTTTGGGTCCAATGATATTGCCATCTAATTGTTGTATGATCAATATGATAAGCAGAAACCACAGCGCTTTTACAGGCGACTCAAAGAAAATGATAATGAACGATGGAATAGCACCTATAAAAGGTCCAAAAAACGG
>CAZJIO010000098.1:0-13422 GCA_964546035.1 uncultured Eubacteriales bacterium
AAGTATTGGTGATTTTTACAGTCATAATTTCAACTTTGTCCTCATTTGCAGGAATAAAGTTGGTCACCTCAGAAGTCAAATGTCTTTCGTGATCCTTATAAATGACGGTATGATACAAAAGACCCGCTTCAACAATATGTTCTATTGGTGAGATTTCATCAAATCTTCTTGTATGGGCTAATGCTGAATTACCAGAAACCGACCAGGGCCCTTTACCTGCTTCATAAATCCAGAAGTTTCTAGCCGCCTTTGAATTATGCAAGTCTTCTACCGTGACAGGTTGGAGAAGAAAGTTGTGTTGATTTTGCTTAATGTCCCCATGTAGAACGGGAGTAATGGAGGACATCAGTCCAGCAGAGTTACAAAGGGGAAAATAAAGCTCATTAATCGCTTCAGGTTGTTCCCATCTAAAAGATCCATTTTCATCGATAAAAGTCCAAGGTTTGTTATTCATTTGGTCACCTCATAAAAGTTTTAGTGTTAAATCACATTTAATAATCATACCATAGAAAGCGCTTTCGTAAAAGAGGGCATTGCGAATTCGAAAATGTTTTCGTTTGGCGAAATTTACATTTTTCAGCTGCTAATTCTTGACAATAATTCATGTATCCATTAAAATTATAAGCAGATACTAAAGCGCTTTCGAAAATGGAGAATAACATGGTCAAAATTAAAGATATTGCCAAAGCAACAGGCTATTCGATGACGACGGTTTCTAAAGCTTTCAATGGTTACACAGATATTAGTGAAGTGGCCAGGAACACGGTTTTGGAAACAGCTCAAAGGTTAGGTTACATACCCAATGGTTCTGCACGCAGTTTAGCAACTAAAAAAAGCAACACCATAGGCATTATTTTCGACGAAATTCTGGGGGTTGGTATTCGACATCCCTTTTTTGCTGCAATTATTGAGTATTTCAAAAAAGCTGTGGAAAAGGAAGGTTATGATATCTTATTTATTTCCAGCAGCATAGGTGGGAAGACAAACATCAAATCTTACTTAGAACATTGTAGGCAAAGAGGGGTAGACGGTGTTTTTATTGCCTGTACACAATTCGAAGAAGAAAGTATACAAAGTCTCGTTGCAAGTAATATCCCTTGTGTGAGTGTGGAAATCTTTACAGATCAAATCAATTGTGTTAATTCTAACGATTTTCAAGGGAGTTATGATGCAACTACCTATTTGTACAATCTTGGACATAGGCAGATTGCTCATATCGCAGGCACTGAAAGCTCATATGCTGGTCTTGAAAGAAAAAGAGGCTATCTGAATGCCCTTGAAGATTTAGGGTTGCCTTTTAGAAAGGACTATGTTCTAGACGGCGGCTATTTCGCCTGGAAAAATGGTTATACAACGATGCAAAAGATTATACGTCTCAAGGATCGTCCAACGGGCGTAGTGGTAGCTGGCGATATGATGGCGTTAGGAGCTGTTAAAAGTATCTTTGATGCAGGCTTAGGCGTCCCAGAAGATTTTTCTATCATAGGTTTTGATAACATCGAAATACTCCAATATTCTATACCTGGCATTACAACCGTCGCACAAGATTTTGAAAATATTGGTTTAAAAGCGGCCGAACTCTTAGTAAGCAATATGCTTAACCTTGAGATGACCAAACAATGTATATATTTGCCAACAACAATAGTAGAAAGAGCATCATGTAAGAAAATATAAAGTTTCATATAAGCGCATTAGCGACATTACTGGAGGTAAAATCGATGAGTTATTACATCAATGAAAAAAATGAGTTTATTATTGAAGGGTACGATCAAAAAAAACCTTTTTCAAGCTTTCTGCCAGGAATTTCAGGACTTAAGGGTATTCCCATTTGGGCCTTTTATACCAATAGAGGACAGGGAATTTCTAGTTTTGGCATAGAAGACAAAGACAGTCCAATACTGGAGTTTTTTCCTGCCAATACTTCTTATCAATATATTTCAATTTATGGCTTTAGAAGCTTTGTGAGACTAGGTGGCGGTAAGGTGTATGAGCCCTTTGCAACAACTGAACCCTCCGATCAGATCCATAGAAAAATGGTCATTTCAAATAGCCAATTTTCAATTGAAGAAGTGAACACTGAGCTTGGACTCAAATATCAAGTGACCTATTTTGGTCTTCCAAATGAAAATATGGGAGCACTTGTTAGAAAGGTTTCTATCGAAAGTCTAAAAGGCGATCAAGAAGTTGAGCTTCTAGATGGATTAGCTACTTTTATACCTTATGGTGTAACCAATAATGAATACAAACAAATGAGTAATCTGAGAAAAAGCTGGATGGAAGTTTACAATCTTGAAAATCAATTGCCCTTTTTCACAGTACGTGCTACCGGTGGTGATGAAGCAGAGGTCTCTACAGTAAATAAGGGACATTTCTACTTATCCTATTCAGATGATGGCCAACTGATTCTACCGATTGTTGATACAAAAGTGATTTTTGGTGGCAATACTTCTTTAAATTATCCATCAGCTTTCGAAAGCATCGATTTCAATCATATTGATCAGATCCCTCAAGTTACGGTTAACAAAGTGCCTTGTGCCTTTACGCCAATTAAGACCTCTTTGAGTGAGGGTAAAGCGCTCAACATACATACTATTATTGGCCATGTTGAAAATGTTGGCGTTATTCAAGAGCGTGTTAAAGATCTTGTGAAGCCTGGCTATCTCGTGACTAAAAACTATGAAGCATGTCAAATTATTGACGATATGTTGTCAGAGATTGAAACAAAAACAAGTCATAAAATACTAGATGCTTATATCAAGCAAAGCTATTTAGATAATTTACTAAGAGGTGGCTATCCCATTTTACTAAAGGGTGATAAAAGCCAATTTGTCTATTACGTCTATTCAAGAAAACATGGCGATCCAGAACGTGAATACAATTTCTTTAAATTAGCACCAGAATATTATTCCAATGGCGAAGGTAATTTTAGAGATGTGAATCAAAATAGAAGAAGTGATGTCTATTTTAAACCAGAAGTGGGCACTTATAACATTAAATTGTTTATGGATCTTATTCAACTTGATGGCTATAACCCACTCATCGTTAAGGGCAGTGAATTTATTTTAAAGGATGTTGAGTTAGGGAAAGCCCTAGTTCACGAACATATCAAAACACATCAAGAAGCTTTGATGGGCATTTTAGAGGGAAAATTCACACCCGGCAAGATTATTAACTATATTCAAAATAATGGTGTTCAGTTGATTACAGATGAAGAACGTTTGATGAAAGATGTATTCGATCATGCCATTCAAACAGAAGAAGCAAGACATGGTGAAGGTTTTTGGAGTGATCACTTTACCTATAATTTGGATTTAATCGAAGCCTATTTAGATATATTCCCTGATAAATTAGAAACACTACTTTTTGAAGACCAGAGCTATCGCTTCTTTAATAGCATTGAAAGTGTCTTGCCAAGAAGTCAAAAATATGTGCTTACGAAAGATCAAAAAGTTCGTCAGTATGGCGCTGCCATTAAAGATAAAGATAAAATAAAAGCACTCAGCTTAGATGAGAATGGTGTCAATTGGGTTAAGACAGCTAAAGGTGAGATTTTCGAGACCAATTTATATGTCAAATTGATTGCATTGGTGGTAACTAAGTTTTCGCTTCTTGATCCTTTGGGAATGGGTATTGAAATGGAGGCAAATAAGCCAGGTTGGAACGATGCTATGAATGGGTTACCAGGCTTGTTTGGATCTGGGTTAGGCGAAACCTTTGAAGTTCAGCGCATTCTTAACTTTCTAATAGAAGCGACTCAGGGATTAGAAAATCAGACCATCAAATTACCTATTGAAATATCCGGACTATTGAAAGGAATCTTTGCAAAAATTAATGAGCATCTAGAGGACTTTAATTATTGGGATGCAGTTTCACTTCTAAGAGAAGGCTACAGAGAAAAGACCCGTTTTGGTCTCACTGGTCAAGTAGAAGTCAGCTCATTAACAGAGATCAAAGGGATCCTTGAAAGCTTTTTGATGAAACTTTCACAAGGTATTAGCAAAGCTAAGGACATGGGAAATGGTTTGTTTCCTTCATTCTTTAAGTTTACTGCTGAAGAATTTGAAGTCATTAAAGATTCCGAAGGAAATCCTATTATCACCCATTATGGGCTGCCTTCAGTTAAAATCAAGAGCTTCAGTGGTAAGACATTGCCTTATTTCTTAGAAGGACCCGCACGTTACTTAAAGGGGTCAAAGAATGTCGAGGAAGCAAGAGATATTCACCAAAGAGTTAAGGCTTCTGGTATTTATGATGAAAAATTAGGCATGTACAAAACTTCTGAAAGTCTTGAAGGCGAAAATCATGAAATTGGTAGAATCAAAGCCTTTACCGCGGGTTGGTTAGAAAGAGAATCTGTTTTCTTGCACATGACGTATAAATACTTATTGGGACTTCTTTGCGCAGGACTTTATGAGGAGTATTATGAGGCTATGAAGACGAACTTTGTACCTTTTATGGATCCAGAAGTGTATGGCAGAAGTATTCTTGAAAACAGTTCATTCATCGCAAGTAGCGTGAATCCGGATCCAGATACCCATGGACAAGGTTTTGTGGCAAGATTGAGTGGATCAAATGCTGAAGTTTTAAGTATTTGGTATAAAATGATGATTGGACAAACCGGTTTTAAATACAAGGATGGTTTAAGCTTTGAGTTTTCACCTATTTTATCCAATGAACTATTTGATGAGGGAGGGGAAGTCACTTTCAAATACCTCAATAAGACGATGATTACCTATATCAATAAAACTGGGAAAAACACCTATGGGGATGCAGGTGCACGGATTCAAAATGTCATGCTGTACACCAGTGACGACGTCATCAAAATTGAAGGCTCCCTACTCAATGAGGGTGAAGCAGAGTTGCTAAGAAATGGCGAAATCGATAGAATTGTCGTAAGTTTTATATAAAAAGGAGAGACCGGCCTGTGAAAATAACACAAATTATAACTGCAAAGGATACTGAGCACCGATTAACACAAATGGATGCTGTCTTAATGGTTGAAGGAAGTGGCAATAAAAAGGACTATATCAGTGTTGATACCTCCCTTAGATACCAAGAAATACTTGGATTTGGTGGGGCATTTACAGAATCAGCGGCCTATACATTATCAAAAATGACCCCCGATAAAAGAGACGAAGTCATTCATGCTTATTACGATCCTAAGGATGGTATTGGTTATACCATCGGTCGTATTCATATGAATAGCTGTGATTTTTCCTTAGAGAATTACACCTATATTAAAGAAGGTGACCAACTCCTCGAAACTTTTGATGTTTCAAGAGAAGAAAAGTGGGTATTTCCACTCATCAAAGATGCAGAAAAAATTGCTGGTCCCATTAAACTGTTGGTATCGCCTTGGAGCCCACCCGCATTTATGAAAACCAACGGTGAAATGAATCGTGGCGGACAGCTTTTACCTCAATATGCCGATGCTTGGGCACGTTATTATGCTAAGTTCATCCTAGAATGTCGACAAAGAGACCTCACCATCTGGGGGCTATCGGTTCAAAATGAACCAGCAGCCGTTCAAAGCTGGGATTCATGTATCTACTCTGCTGAAGAAGAACGGGATTTTGTCAAAAACCATTTAGGACCAGTGATGCAGGCAGGGAGTCTTAAAGATGTGAACATCCTTATTTGGGACCACAACCGCGATATCATCCTTGAAAGAACGGTACCCGTCTTTTCTGATCCTGAAGCGGCTAAGTATATCTGGGGTACTGCCATTCACTGGTATGTCAGTGAAGCTTTTGAAAATGTGGGGAAAGTACATGAGCTGTTCCCCGACAAACATCTGTTATTTACAGAAGGGTGTCAAGAAGGCGGCGTTCACTTAGGGTCTTGGAAAACAGGTGAGCGTTATGGTAGAAATATCATGGGTGACTTGAATAACTTTGTTGAAGGTTATCTAGATTGGAACATCGTTTTAGATGAAATGGGTGGACCAAATCACGTAGGGAACTTATGTGATGCACCAATAATTGCTGATACCCAAAAGGATCTTATAAACTATCAAAGTTCCTATTATTATATTGGACATTTTAGCAAATTCATAAGACCAGGTGCACGTCGTGTAGCCGTTGAGATGGATCTTGATCACCTACTGGCAACCGCCTTTGTTAATGTAGATGAATCCCTTATATTAGTCCTTCAAAATGAAACAGATCAGTTGAAAAAATTCGAGGTAAGGGTTAAGGGGTTACATACCATGAGCACAATAGCACCCCACGCCATTGCCACATATATCATTCATTAGTTGGGATGAACCGTTACCTGGGGGTAACGGTTCATTTTTTCGCATAATGTTAACTCTTTGATGGAAAATGGTTGACAATGGGCTGGAATTTTAATATACTAACGATTGTAAACTAAATCAAATAAAGAGGTTAACAATTATGAAAATCGTTGTATCAATTATTGCATTTGTCGTTCTATTAGGAATTTTTGGATTTGTGGTTTCAAGGGTTAAGTTGACGATTCATCAGATGATCTACGCAGCTCTGTTTGCAGCATTAACTGCAATTGGTGCTTGGATTAAATTGCCTTTAGGCGCTGTACCTTATTCCATGCAAGTCTTTTTTGTGTTATTTGCTGGCGTAATGATTGGCTCTAAACTCGGGCTGATGTCTCAATTGGTCTACATCCTATTAGGTCTAGCAGGTATTCAAGTCTTTACAAAGCCATCGGGTCTTCAATACATTTTCGAGCCGACCTTCGGTTTTCTTATCGGATTTGCTTTAGGGGCTTTTGTTGTAGGGTTAATTGTGGAAAAAATGAAAAAGAATCATATAGTGACTTATTTAGTGGCTTCTTTGGTTGGAATCGTCGTGATTTATGCTTGTGGGGTACCTTTTCTATATATGATTCAATCTTTATATTTAGGAAAAGATTTTTCCTTTGCATTAGCGATTAAATACGGATTTTTGCCTTTTATTTTAAAGGATGTGATTACTTGTGTGGTGATTAGTGTTGTAGCACCTCCTATTATTAAGATTTTAACAGCTAATAATCTACTCAAGCGCGTCTAATAGCAATTAAGTGTTGACAAAGAATAATGAATCCTATACTATAGAAGATAATTAAAAAGTTAAATGCGATGATAAAGAGGAGTACATGAATACCATCTATAGAGAGGAAAACTCATCGGCTGAAAGGTTTTCTAGAATTGGGATCCATGGAAGGTAGCTTTGGAGCAGTCTTTCTGAACAGAGTAGGATAGAACGTTTGACGACGTTATACGTTAATAGTGCTTAGTTTTTAACTAAGAATTAAGGTGGTACCACGGTTTTATCGTCCTTTCATCGGGATGATAAAGCCTTTTTTGTTTTCCTGTAAATGCTTATACAACTAAAATTTAGTATTAGGAGGAATAAAATGACAATACTAGGAATGGTCTTAATGATCATTGGCGCTATTTTGTTTTATGGATCTAAGATTGTTTACTCTCGTAATGAAAAGAAAAATGTGAAAAATGGCTCTTCTGCAGATGCGGAATATGTCGCACTCGTTAATAATGCTATGTTAGCTATCAGAACCATTGGTGCACTTTTAGTAATCGCCGGTGGGATTATGGTTATATTTATCAAGTAATAAAAATCTTTTAGGAGGCAGTAAATATGCGAGAATTAGAAAAAATCTATGACCCTTCAACGGTTGAAGATCGGTTGTATCAAAAATGGATAGAGAAGAAATATTTTCATGCAGAAGTGAATTCTAAAAAAGAACCCTACACGATTGTGATGCCACCACCGAACATTACAGGACAACTGCATATGGGGCATGCTCTTGACAATACCCTTCAAGATATCTTAATCCGTTGGAAACGTATGCAAGGCTTTGAGGCACTATGGCAACCGGGAACAGACCATGCCAGTATTGCTACAGAAGTTAAAATTGTTAAGAAAATGGCTGAAGAAGGTTTAACCAAAGAAATGCTTGGCCGTGAAGGTTTTCTGAAAAAAGCTTGGGAGTGGAAAGATGAATACGGCGGAATCATCATTGATCAACTCAAAAAATTAGGTTCTTCCTGTGACTGGGAGAGAGAACGATTCACCATGGATGAAGGGCTTTCAGATGCCGTTTTAGATGTATTCGTTCAGTACTATGAAAAGGGTTTTATTTATCAGGGTTCGAAAATCATTAACTGGTGTCCAGTTTGCCAAACGACTATTTCTGAAGCTGAAGTAAATCATGAAGAGAAGAATGGTTTCTTTTATCATTTGAAATATCCAATAGTGGGTACTGGGGATTTTATCCGTTTAGCAACAACACGACCTGAAACAATGTTAGGTGATGTTGCCGTTGCGGTTCATCCAGAGGATCCGAGATATTCCCATTTAGTGGGTAAGAATGTTCTTCTTCCAATTGCTCAAAGAGAAATTCCAATTATTTCTGATTATTATGTGGACAAAGAATTTGGAACAGGTGTTGTTAAGATTACACCAGCCCATGATCCTAATGATTATGAAGTGGGTAATAGACATCAATTGCCTCAAATTAACATCCTCAATGATGATGGGTCCATGAATGAAAATGCCGGTGTATTTTCTGGTCTTGATCGTTATGAGGCGAGAAAGTTAATCGTTAAGCAACTTCAAGAAGAGGGGTATTTGGAGCGTTTTGAAGACCATGTTCACAATGTAGGGACCCATGACCGCTGCAACGCTGTTATTGAACCGATGGTTAAGCAACAATGGTTTGTTAAGATGGAAGAACTGGCTAAACCAGCCCTTGAAGCGGTAAAAAATGGCGATTTGAAACTCGTTCCAGAACGATTTAATAAAATTTATTACAATTGGTTAGAGAACATTCGCGACTGGTGTATTTCTAGACAGTTGTGGTGGGGTCATAGAATTCCAGCGTATTATTGCTTAGAATGTGGCGAAATCATGGTTCAAAAGGATGCGCCAACCCAATGTGACAAATGCTATAGTACAGATATTAAGCAGGATGAAGATTCACTAGATACTTGGTTTAGTTCAGCTTTGTGGCCATTTTCAACTTTAGGTTGGCCAGAAAAAACGCCAGAGGTGGATTATTTCTATCCAAATAGCGTCCTAGTAACAGGCTATGATATTATTTTCTTCTGGGTTATTCGAATGGTTTTTTCAGGGCTTGAATTTATGGGTGAATTGCCTTTTGAAACGGTGCTCTTCCATGGCCTAGTAAGGGATGCCGATGGTAAAAAGATGAGCAAGTCTCTTGGAAATGGTATTGACCCACTAGAGGTTATTGAAAAATATGGGGCTGACCCATTAAGATTTACCCTTATCCAAGGAAATGCGCCAGGTAATGATATGCGTTTTTATATTGAGCGTGTTGAAGCCAGTCGTAATTTCTGTAATAAGATTTGGAATGCTTCTCGATTTATTATGATGAATTTTGGTGACGGTGAGATAGCTGAGGTTTCAGTGGATGCCCTCACACCTGCTGATAAATGGATTTTATCAAAGGCCAATTCTTTAGCCAGTGAGGTTACTGAGAATATGGACAGATATGATCTAGGGATCGCTGTTCAAAAGCTTTATGATTTCATTTGGGAAGAGTTCTGTGATTGGTACATTGAAATGGTTAAGCCGAGACTTTTCAATGAGGCGGATACCACCAAAGGTGCTGCTTTATGGACACTTAAGACTGTGTTGATTCAAGCTTTAAAATTATTACATCCTTATATGCCTTTTATTACAGAGGAAATTTTTACCACACTTCAGAGTGAAGAGGCTTCTATTATGATTTCAGCTTGGCCAGTTTATAAAGAAGAGTGGCATTTTGAAAAGGAAGAAGAAGCCATTAGTTTACTGAAAGAAGGGGTTAGAAATATACGAAATGTAAGGGCAGGATTGAATGTGCCTCCTTCTAAGAAGGTTAAAGTGATTGTGGTTTCTGAGAGTGAAGGCGTTAGACAGATTTTTGAAGAGGGTAAGCTTTTCTTTGCTACTTTGGGATATGCCAGTGAAGTTGTGATTCAAGGGTCGAAAGAGGGCATTGATGATGATGCTGTTTCGACGGTGATTCCTAATGCTTCGATATTTATGCCTTTTACGGAGCTTGTGGATCTTGAGAAAGAGATTGCTAGGCTGAAGGGTGAGAGGGATAAACTTCAGAAGGAAGTGGACCGTGTTAAGGGGAAATTGGCTAATGAGAGTTTTATGAGTAAGGCGCCTGAGAAGGTTGTTCAGGAGGAGAATGAGAAGTTGGGGAAATATAGCCAGATGATGGAAGAAGTTGTGGAGAGATTGGGGAAATTAACAAAGAAATAAAATGGAGAAGGACCTTGCAAGTGGGGTCCTTTTTTGTTTGGCAGAGTTTCCAGTATTTTTACTGGTTGGTGGTTTTTGGCAACCTGATCAGGGATTCGTTCTGCCGACCCATTGCGCGTCCTGCGCAAATGGTCGGGCGCTCGCTCCTGCACGCTCAGAACGAATCCCTGATCAGGTTGCCTGTGCGATTGCAACAGGTTGCGTAAAAATACTTAGATACTGGAAGGGATAGTATAAAAGAAGGCCGGTTGCGGTTTTTGCAACTGGCCTTCTTTTGGGGGGGGAGGGGAAACCTATTCTTTTATGACGTCGCTGTATTTTAGGAGTTTGGCGTTGAAGTCGAGCATTTTGTTGTTGCGGGCGACGCTGAGTTTGATGGTGTCGTTGACTTTGAAGGTGGCTACTTTGGCGATGAGTTCGGCAGCTGAGAGTACTTTTTCATCGTTGATGGCGAAGATGACGTCTCCGACTTGTAGGCCAGCTATTTGGGCGCCGCTGTTGAGGTAGACGCTGGTGACGTAGACGCCGAAGGGCATGCCGGTTTGTTCGTAGATTTCGGAGTTGATGTCGTCTACGCCGACGCCTAGGAAGGGGCGGTCGGGGGATAGCTGGGCGGGTGCGGTTGCGGTGGAGATGTCTGTGCCGTCTTTGTTTTCTAGGATGTTTTTTATGAGGGGGGCGGCTATGTTGATTGGGATGGCAAAGCCCATGCCTTCTACATCGGTGTCGATGTGTTTGGCGGTGTTGATGCCGATGATTTGGCCGGAGGCGTTAACGAGGGCTCCGCCGCTGTTGCCGGGGTTGATTGCGGCATCTGTTTGGATGAGTTTGAGTTCTCGGCCTTCTATGTTGAGGATGCGCTCTTTGGAGCTGATCACGCCTACTGTGACGGAGTTGCTGAATTCTTTTCCGAGGGGGCTGCCGATGGCTACGGCCATTTCGCCTACTTGGAGGGCGTCGGAGTCACCAAAATTAGCGATGGATATTTTTGAGACGACTTCTTTTTCTATGGTATTGAGGTCGATGGCAAGGACGGCTACGTCCATGCTGGAGTCATAACCTAATATTTGAGCTGGGTAGGTGTCGCCGGCCATTAGGGTGACGTCTACTTTTATTGCACCGTCGATGACGTGATGATTGGTAACCACATAAAGAAAGTCTTGGTCAATTTTAAAAATGATACCTGAGCCAGAGCCTTGTGGGGCATAGTTGGATCTGCTAAAAGGGTTGTTTGATTGGCTCTCAAGGGTGCTTGTTATGGTAACGACTGAGGGACCTACTTCCTTTGAAATGATGACGGGTGCAGATAGATTGCTATCGATGTCAGTTGCAGATAGGGGTGTTACTTGGTTAATCTGTATGACATTGCCGTCTAATGGGGTAGTGTTATTTGCTTGGAGGCTGGTAGGGAGAAAATTGTCTCCGAAGTAGAGTGCTGTAACATAACCGCCTCCAAATAGGGTGCCGCCTAAAAAGGTGAAGATGACAACCATAGAAACGGCTTTTAATAGGCGATGCCTTTTCTTCTTATAAGGCACTGTTGTTGTGGCAGTTTCTATAGGGATTTGGTTTGTGATATTGTGAGGTGATTCAGAAAGGTCTGTAACGTCTTCAAAGGTATATGTTACGACAGATTCAGGTTCTTCTGTTGATTCTAAAAAATCTTTTTTTAATTCGTCCATTTTATTCTCCTCCTAAAAGGTGTGCATTTAAATTGTTGTTATAGATTAGTTATACACGTTAATCAAGGCAAATAGGCGATAAAAATGTTAACAATTTATGAACGAGTACCTAATGGCCATTGAATAGACACGCCATAAGTGATAAAGTAGGTATATGCATTATATTATGACAATATACGAAAGAGGATACTTAAATGAACTACAATGAAAGTGTGGCTTATATTCTTTCTATTCCATTATTTGGAAAGAAAGATGGACATAATAATCCAAAAGAATTATTATCTCGACTTGGTAATGGGTATCAAAGTTTAAAGGTTATTCATGTGGCAGGGACGAATGGTAAGGGTTCGGTTTGTTCCATGCTTTCTTATATGTATTGTGAAGCAGGTTATCGGGTAGGGTTTTTTAGTTCTCCTCACCTGGCTAAGATTAATGAACGGATCAAGATCAATAATGAAGATATATCAGATGAGGCATTTCTTCAAAATTTTAAGGTTGTTAAAGAAGTTATTGATCAAATGGTTATAGAAGGCTTTTCGCATCCGACTTTTTTTGAAACCCTTTTTTGTATGGCTATGGTATATTTTACTAGCCAAAACTTGGACCTTGCCATACTCGAAACTGGCCTTGGTGGCCGGTTAGATGCAACCAATATTGTGGAAAAACCTTTGCTTTCTATTATTACTCAGATTGGTTTTGATCATGTTCAGGTACTGGGTGATACACTTGGGGAAATTGCCTTTGAAAAAGGGGGCATTATAAAATACGGTTGCCCTACGGTTTTACAGAGTGATGAAAAATCGGTTGTGGAGGTCATTTCGACCTTTTGTGAGGAAAGAAATTCTCAGATTTATCATGTGACACCTATTGATGTTAATATTTTGAAAAGAACGTATAAAGCCATTGATTTTTCTTTAAAGAACAAGTATTATTATTATGATAGACTTACTGTGAACACGAATGCTTTTTATCAAATATCAAATGCTGCGACAGCATTAACTGCTGTTTTTGCAATCAAAGATGAACTTATTGTTGAAGAAAGGGATATTTTAGGCGGCTTAGAGAAATTTTATTGGCCGGGTAGAATGGAAGTTGTCAACGAAAAGCTTATTTTAGAAGGTGCCCATAATGAAAGTGGTATTAAGGCGTTTGTGGCGCATCTTGAGGAGAATTTTAAAGAGGTTGATATTACCTTGCTTTTTACGGCGATGAAGGACAAGGCTTATGAAGAAATGATTAAGGAACTCTCCTCTTGCTCTCTTATAAAAAGGGTTGTTGTAACCAGTGTTCATGAAGGTAGATGCTTAGATCCAAAGGTAATGAAAAACATATTTAATAAATATAGTCAGGTACCTGTTGAAATAGAAGAAAATGTAGAAAAAGCTTTTGAAAAATGCTATGGGAATGAGCAACCTTTACTTTGTTGTGTAGGTTCCTTATATCTCATTGGTGAAATAAAAAAAATAATCGCAGGAGGGTTA
>CAZJIO010000098.1:13442-15089 GCA_964546035.1 uncultured Eubacteriales bacterium
AATTGATTAATTTTGAAGAAGAAATCAAGAAGTTTAAACCATGTTTAGAAATTGATGAAGCAGAACAAGCGATTTATTCTTATGATTCAAAGGATATAACAGATATTCTTAATGAAATGGTCAAAGAAATAAAAAATGATAAGTAAAGTGGGTGTCAATTCATGGCTAAATTATGTCCTAAATGTGGGGAAGATTTAAATTCAAGCAGTTATTGCAGTACCTGCAAAATGTCATTTCAGGTTTATGAAAAGATATTAATGACATCTAAGCAACTTTATAATCAAGGACTGCATCTTGCAAAAGTTAGGGACTTAAGCGGTGCTATATCCGTATTGCAAAGAAGTGTTCGTTTTGATAAGAGCAATATTGATGCTAGAAACCTGTTGGGATTGGTTTATTTTGAAATTGGGGAAACTGTTCTTGCCCTTCAACAATGGGTAGTCAGTAAAAATCTTAAACCGACAGATAACCTGGCAGGTAAGTATTTGAAAATTATTCAAGAAAATCAAACCCATCTTGATAAGCTTAATAGTGCGATTAAAAAATACAATCAAGCCCTCCAGCATATTATTCAAACCAGTGAAGACTTAGCGGTAATTCAATTAAGAAAAGTCATTACTTTAAATCCAAAGTTTATTAAAGCATATGCGTTGCTTGCACTTTGCTATATTAAGAATCAAGAAATTCAAAAAGCTCAAAAGATTTTACTTAAAATTCTATCCATTGATAAAAATAATTATATTGCAAGAAAGTATTATGATGAAATCACTGAGGATACTCCCGTTTCAGAAGATCCCCATAAAGAAGAAGAGGATACCTATAAGCAGGAAGAGGCAAATGCAAATAGAAGACCACCAATACATTTTAGTTCTTCCTTTCAACAGGTCATCTTTGTTGTATTTGGTGCTCTTATAGGATTAGCTGTGGCAATATTCCTTATTTTACCAAGTCAAATAAAGGAAAAGGACCTTGATATCTTAAACCTGGAAGATAAAGTATCGATACAATCAACAGATCTTCTAGATAAAACAACTCAGTTAAATCTAGCTACCGAAAAGAATTCTGAATTAGAGAGTAATCAAGTTGTCCTAACAAACAATCTTGCTAAAGCTCAAGAGACTCAGAATGAAGCGACTAAAGTGCTTTTGGCCTTACAATATCATGGGGCAAAAGACGATGTGAAGGCAGCAGATGAACTGTATTTTGTTGATGTTACTAAGCTAGAGGGTACAGATTTATTGGCTTTATATAACACCCTTAAAGCAGAAGTATATGCAGCAGTTGCTGTAGATGCATACAATAAGGGAACCAATTCCTATTTCAATAAAGCTTATGATCAGGCGATAGAGCAGTTAGACTTATCCATTAAACTGCTCTCGAATGAAGCTTATACTGATAAGGCCTTCTATTATCGAGGTGCTGCTCATTATTTCCTTAATCAGATGGATGAAGCTAGAAAGGATTTTGAATACCTGATTGCTAATTTCCCTAATTCAGGCAGAATTCTTGATGCACAGTGGTATTTAACAAAATTGTAAAAATGATCTACTGCATATAAAATGACATTTATATTTTAAATATAAATGTCATTTTTTTATCCAGTAGGAAAGTTCTACTTTCCTACGAAGTAATAAAAAGAGCGGTGAA
>CAZJIO010000099.1:0-9349 GCA_964546035.1 uncultured Eubacteriales bacterium
CTTTGGCCGCTCGGGAATCCCTCCAAAAGTGAACAAGATATATAATACCATCGGTATAGTTGAATGTCAAGCCTATTTCCAAAACTAATTTACACTATTTTTAACCCTGGTTTTCACCCTTCCTTAAACCGCATATAACTGCACTTTTTATTCATTTCATTCAATTTCTAAGCATATATTTTACAAAACTGGAAATAGTATAATCTAAGGCATATAAGTCAATATCAGAGTGAAACCACCTAAAAGGGAGCATGCCCATGGTAAAGGTCAATAGCACCAAAAATACAAGAAAGTTAAAGGAGTCAAGAAAGGCATTAGGTTTGTGTATCGACTGTGGGCTACCTCATCAAACGGGTCATTTAAGATGCCAGGAATGCTTAGATTTACAGGCTGAATATGCAAGGTTGAAGAGACAAAGCAAATAATGACCTATTAATTCCAAAAATGGGCTGTGACATAAACGGATTTCCGTAAATGGTCACAGCCCTGTTTTTATATGATATGGCTCTTAATAAGCTTCTACGAAAAGCTCAAAATAAGCTTTTGGATGCAAACATGCTGGACATTTTTCAGGTGCACTTAACCCTTCATGAATATAGCCACAATTTCCACATTTCCACAGGACCTTTTCTTCTTTTCTAAAAATATGATCTGTTTGTATATTGAGGGCTAATTTCAGATATCTCGCTTCATGCTTCGCTTCTACTAACGCAATCATTTTAAAGGCTATTGCAACGTCCCTGAAGCCCTCTTCTTCTGCAACAGCAGCAAAGGCAGGATAAAGTTCTGTCCATTCTTCATTTTCTCCATTAGCTGCAGCCTGTAAGTTATCTAAAGTTGTCCCTTGTGCGACAGGATAACTCGCTGTGATTTCTATAGCAGTTGGAATAACGCCATCTAGTCCTTCTAATAAGAGCTTATAGAATCTTTTAGCATGTTCCTTTTCATTATCAGCAGTCTCAAGAAATAGTTCTTTGATTTGCTTATAGCCTTCCTTATCCGCTACAGAAGCATAATAAGTATACCTGTTACGCGCTTGGGATTCCCCAGCAAATGCTTTCAATAAATTCTCAGCTGTTTTTGTACCTTTTAAATTGTTCATACAATCCTCCTTGATAAATTTTTATCCCTTTAATATTACTCCTTTTGTGCTATAACTGTCAACTTACCCCTTGAAAATAATGTATTTTACCCTTGACATTTTTCAAGTTCCTGAATATAATAAAATTATACATATGAATAGTTGTTCATATATTCATTCGTAAGAGGAGGCGCCCTTTGGATAAAACATTAGAAAGTTGTTCATGCAGCATCATTCACGAAGATATTGTCAATGCCGTTAAAGAAAAAATGCCATTAGAAGAAAGTCTTTACGATTTGGCTGAACTCTTTAAGGTTTTTGGAGATACAACACGCATAAAGATACTATGGGCCTTGGCAGAATCTGAAATGTGTGTCTGCGATATCGCAGCCTTATTGTCCATGACCCAATCCGCTATCTCTCATCAGCTGAGAGTTTTAAAAGGAGCACGTTTAGTAAAAAATCGTAAAGAGGGTAAAGTTGTCTATTATTCACTAGATGACCTCCATGTTAATCAAATATTTGAACAGGGTTTAACCCATATTAAAGAACAATCAAACTAAAAAGAGGATGATCGTATGAAAAAAGAATTTTTGCTCCATGGTTTAGACTGCGCTCATTGCGCTACTAAAATAGAAGAAAACACTTCAAAAGTAGAGGGTATTGTAAATTCCTCAGTTAATTTTACTACTCAGACCCTTACCATTGAAACCAAAGGTAATCGCCACTTTGATGCTATTCTTGAAGATATCCACAAGTTGGTCAAAAAATTAGAACCCCATGTGGTTGTAAGTGAAAAAACCGGTGCTACTCAATCTAGTAAGTTCACCTTGAACAAAGGGGAGCTGCTCCGCTTATCTATTGGCGCTCTCCTTTATATCCTAGTCATAGCTATCCCCTTCCCTTTTTGGGCTGAGCTGAGTCTCTTCTTGGTCAGTTATCTTTTGGTTGGCGGAGAAGTCCTCATAAGAGCCGCAAAGAACATTTCCAAGGGGCAAATTTTTGACGAAAACTTTCTAATGGTAGTTGCAACAATTGGCGCATTCGCCATTAAGGAATTTCCCGAGGCAGTAGCTGTTATGCTATTTTATCAAATAGGCGAACTCTTTCAAGACGTTGCAGTTCATAATTCTAGAAGATCCATTGCTGCCCTAATGGACATTCGACCTGACTATGCCAATTTGAAAGTTGGTGAGGAAACCAAGAAGGTATCGCCAGAAAGTGTACAAATCGGCGATTTAATTCTCATAAAACCTGGAGAAAAAATCCCTCTTGACGGCGTCGTTACCGAAGGCACTTCGACCCTCGATACATCAGCCCTAACAGGGGAGGCTCTGCCAAAACGCGTCAAAATTGGTTACCCCGTACTCTCTGGTTCCATTAACATAGAAGGTTTACTCATCGTAGAAGTCACTCAAATTTTTGGCGAATCAACTGTTGCCAAGATACTCGATTTGGTCCAAAATGCCACCAGCAAAAAAGCGCCAACAGAAAACTTCATTACAAAATTCGCGAAATATTACACACCCTTTGTGGTTTTTTCCGCTGCTGCTTTAGCCGTTATTCCGCCTCTGCTTATTCCTGGCGCAACCTTTACCGAATGGGTTAATAGAGCCCTTGTTTTCCTTGTTGTCTCTTGCCCATGTGCCTTAGTTATATCCATTCCTCTTGGTTTCTTTGGAGGGATTGGTGCCGCTTCAAAGAAAGGCATTCTAATTAAAGGCAGTAATTACTTAGAAGCACTCAACAGTGTAACCACCGTGGTAATGGATAAGACGGGTACATTAACAAAAGGTGTTTTCAAGGTAACGCAAATCACACCTCAAGGCTCTCACACAGAAGCAGAAATTCTTGAGTATATGGCCTATGCTGAAAGCTATTCTAGTCATCCCATTGCTAGGTCCATTCTAACGGCCTACGGCAAAGAAGTTAATAAAAGTGATCTTACAGATTACCATGAAATACCCGGATACGGTATGGAGGTTCAGGTAAGAGGGCATCATTTACTCCTAGGCAATCACAACCTGATGCAAAACAGGGGCATTTCATATACAACGCCAGATACCTTGGGAACCCATGTACATATGGCAATTGATGGCATCTATTCAGGATTTTTAGTTATTTCCGATGAAATAAAACCTGACAGTTCAGAAGCCATTAGATTGCTAAAAAGCATCGGTATCAAAAGAATTGTTATGTTGACAGGAGACCTAAAACGGGTTGCAGATCAAATCGGTCAAGATCTAGGAATTGATGAAGTCTATGCCGAACTCTTACCACAAGATAAGGTTGAAATACTGGAGCGGTTAGAAAGAGAAAAATCTCCTAAAGAGAAGTTGATCTTCGTTGGGGATGGTATCAATGATGCACCTGTGCTAGCAAGAGCTGATATCGGCATTGCTATGGGCGGTTTAGGCTCTGATGCAGCCATAGAAGCTGCCGATGTGGTGCTCATGACGGATGAGCCGACTCAGATCTACACCGCCATTAAAGTGGCAAAAAGAACGCGAATGATCGTTTGGCAAAACATCTTCTTTGCTTTAGGTGTTAAAGGCATCGTTTTACTCCTTGGAGCCGGAGGGATTGCTACCATATGGGAGGCCGTATTTGCAGATGTAGGGGTTGCAGTAATCGCCATTTTGAATGCCATGCGGGTTATGAAAACGGATTAAATGATGGTTAAATAACTATATACTTTTTAGTTTAAGTGATATAATACAAATATAACCATATTTCAACAAAAAAACTACATGGAAGGGGTGACAAGTTCAGGTACATCCTTATTTATTGTACCTGATATATGTATGAGCAAAGTTCTCAAAATTCTTATTTGTGATGATTCAATGACCATCAGAAAAAAACTTATTCAATCCTTAACTGCTATTGCACCTTGTGAAATATTCGAAGCACAAAACGGTTTAGTTGCCGTAACATCCTACGAGCAGAACCGTCCAGATTTAGTTTTCATGGATATTATGATGCCCGAAAAGGATGGTCTTGCTGCAGTGGAAGAAATCATTGCATTTGACTCCAAAGCGAAGATCGTGATGTTGTCTTCCGTAGGAACTAAAGGTAATTTGAAAAAGGCTCTTGAGGGCGGCGCTATGGATTTCATACAAAAGCCCTGTGAAGAAGAAAAATTAAGAAGCTTGTTAAATAGTTTCGACACAAAGGAGTAAACCATTATGTTTAGTACCTTTTTTGGAAACTACTTGCTGAATAAAGGTTTGGTCTCAAAAGAGAATCTCTCTAAGGTGTTACAAGTGCAAAAAGAAGTCCGCTTGAAATTAGGCGTACTTGCCATAAATGCAGGTTATATGAACGCCTCACAAGTCCAAGAAGTGAATGATCTTCAAGTGAGACAGGACCGTCGATTTGGTGACTTAGCAGTAGACAGAAAATACATAACATCCGAACAATTAAACGATTTATTAAAGCAACAAAAATCAGAGCATTTGCTCCTAGCACAAGCTTTGATTGATGAAAATCTGATGACCCTGTCAGAGTTTGAAAAGGAACTTACCAGCTACAAGATAGCCCACAGTATGACGGATGAAGAATTCGATGCATTAAAAGATGGTAACGTTGAGATTGTTCTCAATGCGTTTCTTGATTTCAACGGAACTGAAAACGCTTCTATTTATAGGGACTATATTGCCTTACTTTTCAAAAACATCATTCGCTTTATTGATACGGATGTTCGAATTGAAAAGGCTGAAGCGATTGAAAGTGCTCAATATCCTCATATATTTACCCAAGCAGTCTCAGGAGAAATTCAATTATCAACAGCATTTGCTGGAAGTGACGAAGTATTTATCGCCTTTGCCAGCAAATTTGCAGAAGAATCCTTTACTGAAATGGATGATTATGCCAAAGATGCTATGGGTGAGTTTTTAAACATTCACAATGGTCTCTTTACCGTTAATATGTCCATCAGCGGCGTCGAGTTGGATCTAACGGTTCAAACATACGAAAAAGATCAAAAGATCCACAAAGCTAACCTATTCAAAATACCTTTCTTCTTAAACTATGGAAGCTTTGATGTGTTAATAGGCACGGTTTAATAATAGCCTTTCAAGGTTATCTCTCCCATGAGGTAACCTTTTTTTATTGCTACTTTATTGTCTTTGCTGTATATTTTTATTAGATTAAACTGCCATCTTAAGAAAATCTTAAGAGATTGATTGAGTTTTTTGTCATCACGCCTTGCTAGAATAGCATTAGAAGGCAGGTGATGAACATGTATATAAAAAAGAACTGGGGAGGCTATAAAAATGGAGCACTATACGGTATTGGTCTGCGATGATGACGAGGCCATAGTCAACGCACTTGAAATCTATTTAAAGCAGGAGAACTACGGAGTCATAAAAGCTTATAATGGTCTTCAAGCCCTTAAAGCAATTGATGAAAATACCATACACTTAATTCTTCTAGACATCATGATGCCTCATTTGGATGGCTTATCGGCTACTTTAAAGATTAGAGAGGTTCAAAACATTCCAATTATATTACTTTCTGCAAAATCTGAAGATACCGACAAAATCATTGGTCTTAATTTTGGAGCAGATGATTATGTGACAAAACCCTTTAATCCTTTAGAACTTATGGCACGGGTAAAATCACAAATGAGGCGTTATACGACTTTAGGAAGTATAACACCCAAAAATAACTTATTAATAACAGGCGGCCTAGAACTCGATCAAGATGCAAAAGAAGTCAGTGTGGATGGGTCAGTTGTAAAGCTCACAGCTACTGAATATGGCATCGTGCAGCTTCTTATGGAAAACCTTGGCCGTATCCTATCTATTGACCAAATCTATGAACAGGTATGGAAAGAACTTTCTTATGCCTCTGAAAATACCGTGGCCGTTCATATCCGAAGAATTAGAGAAAAAATTGAAATCAACTCAAAAGATCCAAAATACTTAAAGGTGGTGTGGGGCATTGGTTACAAAATCGAAAAATATTAGTTATTCCACAGGGTTAAAAATAACAGCAACATTTCTGATTTGGTTGAGTTTTATGTGTATTATTGGGAGCAGTTTTTTTCTTCTTTACTTTCAAGATGAACTACAAACTAAGTCCTATCAAGAAACCAATCAATTTAAAGATGCTTTCGGAGTTCTCGTCTACAACAGCCTTAATTATGCCGTTCTTAATGATGTCCATGGATTAAATGGTGATGCATATGCCGAAACTATAGCTTATGACATCTCTCTTTCACCAAATTTCATGTACTATATCAAAAACAGAGATACTCAAAAAATCACCACAAATGTGGTCGCCTCAGATCCATTAGAACAAATAGAAAAGCAAACATCTGCTGTTCATTACTCTTCTAAAGGATCTAACGATGCTTATCTAGCGTATTATTATCAATTTCAAGTCAAACAAATGCTTCAAAATAGTGATTATGAAGTCCACGCCGCCATTCAAATGCCGCCTTTATCCAATGATGGCTTTTACAGGGACTGGCGAACTTATAATAAAGTGAAGCTTTATGAGCCTGTAGTCATCTCCTTGCTCATTACTTGCCTCATATTTTTCATCATTTTCTCTATTTATCTCTTAACGGTTATAGGTCGTAGAGAGAAACATGGTACCATCAATTTGTTATGGATTGATCGACTATATACAGATGTCCACTTTGTTTTTGTTATAGTAGCTGCTTTTATATCCATGGCTCTTGGTGCTACTTTGTTAGAATCGCGTACGCTATCATTCAATATTATCGCAGTCATCATTTTTGGTATAGATATTTGGATTGGTATCAGTTATATCTCCTCAATGATTAGGCAATTCAAAGCAAGACAACTGTTTAAAAATTCTTTTATTTATAAAACAGTATCTAGATGCAAGAAATTACTAATGATATTTTTCAATGGCAAAGGATTCAAACCCTTGTTATTATTCATGCTGTTGGGTTATGGTGCCATTAATAGTTTTCTATTTGCCATTTCTCTAAGTGGTGATCCTGTTACGTTCCTATTCTTTGGTTTCATTTTTGTCCTATTTAACCTCATCATCCTTTACCGTGCTGCAAAATCTTTAATATCACTAGCGCAAATTATAAAAGCAGCCCAAGAAATCTCTGGTGGTAATTTAGAGTATCCCTTAGTGCTCAATGAAATTTCTCCAGCACTCCTTAATTTTGCAAGTAACATCAAAACCATTCAAGGTGGTCTGAAAAATGCCGTTGAAGAAGCACTAAAAGGTGAGCGTATGAAAACAGCACTCATTACAAATGTTTCTCACGATTTAAAAACCCCATTAACTTCCATCATCACCTATGTCGATTTACTAAAAATGGAAGCCCTTGAAAACCCAAAAGCCCTTGAATATATTACAGTATTAGAGGAAAAATCTGATCGTATGAAGCGATTGGTGGAGGACCTCATAGAAGCCAGCAAAGCTACGAGTGGAAATTTGGATGTCCAACTCGAAACCGTAGACCTCTATCAACTGGTACAACAGGCTTGTGGTGAATATGCGGATCGAATTGATGCCTCCCAGCTTGACTTTCGCCTACTTTACGATGAAACAGATACGACGATACAAGCAGATGGCAGACATCTTTGGCGGATTATCGATAATTTATTTACCAATGTATTAAAATATACACTGCAGGGTACACGCGTCTATATTGAGCTCAAACGCGAATTAGGCTACCAATTTTTAACCATTAAAAACATTTCAACTCACCCCCTTAATTTGTCTCCAGAGCAATTAACCGAACGATTTGTCCGTGGCGATGCATCAAGATCTACCGAAGGTTCCGGACTTGGGTTATCCATTGCTCAAAGTTTAACGAGCTTGATGGGCGGGCACTTTAAAATTGAGATTGATGGTGATTTGTTCAAAGTGGTCCTCACTTTTCCTATTCATTAACACCCATTAATGATAGAATAAGGTTGTACGATTCATTCTGCCTTATTTAAAAGGAGTACTGCCCATGATTAGCGCTTATAGAGCCTGCTACTTAAAAGATGCCCGTGAAATGAGAAAAAGGACTGACACCTACTGTGTCATTGAAATCCAACTTAAAGAGCAAAATTTTACCCAGGTATTGATCATCAATGACAGTGGGCTGGTGTTAGCCATAAACGCTAAGGCCGTTACAGCCATTAAAGGGTATCGGAGCTATAGCCCAGAAAATAGCGGCATATCAGAATTTGGTGCTGGTGGTTTAGAAAAATTAAATACAAAAGATCCAGGTGGGATGCTAGAAGGTCTAGCAAAACAACTTCAATTTGATTATAGCGTCCTATCTCAAGCCTTTGGCGAAGGCTTGCTAAAGCTCGCCAGAATAGAATAATATCCATAATAAAAAGACCTAGAATTTAATGATTCCTAGGTCTTTTCTTATGTTCAGTTGACTTAATGCGCATCTATTATATGGAAAGTCGACTTCCT
Organism: uncultured Eubacteriales bacterium; assembly: GCA_964546035.1. Classification (GTDB taxonomy): domain Bacteria; phylum Bacillota; class Clostridia; order Lachnospirales; family Vallitaleaceae; genus CAZJIO01. The sequence continues at coordinate 8,495 of CAZJIO010000099.1, forward strand.
TTTTCTAATCTTTGTATTTGCTTTTCACCGACTTCAGCCAATTCTTTAAATTCGTTAATGGTCTGCTTCATTTTAGGAAGGGCTTCTTGCTTATAAGTGCTAATGGCATCCATGGCAGACATCACATCTGCAAACGCCGTCTTTAGGGTTTCCACGGATATGTTCGCTTCCATAGATTGTTTATGAATTTCTGCGCCTTGTTCTTTGAGCATTCTAGAAGTGCCACTGATTAATTCATTGGTAGTTTCATTGAGCATCTCAATTTTCTTGAGGACTATCTTTTGGTTGTAAAGAGCACCAGCAACAATAGCTGCAATTCTCATGGCTGAAATGGTGACATTTTTAGCGCGGTCTACACCTCTGATGAGTTCTTTGTTGTTTCTTCTAATGACTTCAATAGCCATAATCCCTTGATGATTAACAACAATCATCTGTTGCATATCCATAATGCGTTGTCTAAGGGGAAATAGAATTTCCTCTGAGATAAATCGGATCTTGTCAGGATCTTCATTAGCCGCTTTAGCGATATCGATTTGACTCGCGATGGCATCGTCCATCATGGTACCCATTTCTATTTCTTTAGAGAGTTTCTTAGTGAGATCTCTCATGGAAAGCTCCTCAATTTCTAGAGAAGTGTTGTCATTTTTCAAAGTCGCTTTACCTTTGTCCAGAGAGATCACGATGTCCGTAATGACACTGTCAGCTTTTTGATACTTATCAAAATAAGCTCTTAATGGATTAAAGATTTTGCCCAATAGACCTGATTTTGTAAAATCAATGATGCTAGGGTCCAGATCTTTTATTTCTCTTTGCAATCCGAGAAGACTTGAAGCAACCGTGCCGCTTTCGCCCCCC
>CAZJIO010000099.1:9388-15083 GCA_964546035.1 uncultured Eubacteriales bacterium
TTGAAGCAAAGAATTCTTTTTTGCTGAGCTTTGCAGCGTTTCCATACCAAATTCATCAATGGACTTTAACATAATTTTTCTTTTTTCAAGGGAATTGATGTCTAAGGTCATAATTTCTGCAACATTACTGTCAGCCAGTTCTTTTAATTTTGCCACTTCTTCTGGAACAGGCTTCACCTGTTCTTCAATTTCTTTCTTAACGAGCTCGGTATCTGTTACTTCCATAGAAAAACTCATAATATACCCTCCTATTTGTTTTATGAATTACATTTGTGCATTAAATAAGTTTTGAAGTTTATATACAACATCGTCGGTATCTGCATTGATACTAGCCGCTTCATTGATGTTAGATAGATTCTGCAATACTTTGATATTAGCGTTATAGCCAATTGTGTAAACTGGAATCTTGAGCACTTCCATCATATTATCGATATCATCAAAGGAATGTCCTCGATTGGTATCTCCATCACTTAAAACAAAAAGCATTAACTTGGAATTCGGATTTTTTTCTTTTTCTTCCATTAACATTTTTGTGGCCACAACAATGGCATCAAACATTGCCGTACTGCCATTGGCTTGCATATCTGTTATGGCTCCTGCAAATAAGGACCTTTGGTTCAAATCAAACTTTCCAATAGGTAAATTGATATTGACGTCTGATGAAAAAGTAACCAGTCCAACAGAGTTATCTTTACCAATAAATTGAGCCCCGTTCAGTAGGGATTCTTTTAATTTATTCAAAGGTTCCCCTTCCATGCTACCGGATACGTCTGCTACAAAAACTGCTGCTATTTCATTGGTGCCATGTTTCTTTTCTTTCCATAATTTCTGTGCTTGTATGATGGTATCTCCACTTAAATCACTCACTTCAGCTTTGTATTCATCAAGGGCATTAAAGCCATACTCCGTTCCCAATTGTTGGAATTTTTTCTCCTTACAGAACTCAATAAATTTTTGGAGTATTTCATTCTTTTGAGCGGTTAAGTCGCCAATAGCATACATAGGACTATCATGTCTGACACCAAAAGGCGTGAAAACATAATCCGCTTTTAAATCTGGTGAATTGGCATAGGTTTGATATTCCATAATAAAACCATCTAGTACCCCTGATTTAGCAGAATCTCTCATTTGCAAAGTCGTATAAGCTACAAATGGAATATTGGTCTGAAATGCCTCAAATCCAGCAATGGCTTTTTCACTTAAAGGGTTAGTCTCATCAAAAGTGCTTAATGTAGCCACTAAAAAATTGAGCCCGGTTGAACTGGCCAAAGGATTGGTATAGCCCATGGCAATTGCATTCGTTGCTACAGCATCTGTGACCACTTTCAAATTAATAGATCCAAACTGATCCACAAGCTCATTGTATTTACTTTTTGAAAACAGAACACCTGCCACATTTCCAACAAGTCTCTTTTCAACTAAGTCTATTTTAGTCCCACTCGCTTCGATCATAGCACCCCAAAGTTCATTGGAAGGTGTAAAGGCATCCGGCAAATATTTTCCAGAAGCGATATAATCCATTCCTGTTCCAGAAGCGATGCCCCTAATTTTAACAGAAACGTGCTTCCCATCTACTTGAATGCCTGCCCCATTAAAGGCATTTGCAACTTCAATTAACCAGCCATCTTTTTTCTCTCCTGCTTTTTCAGTAGAGGAGAATATTTCGATAAAATCTGAGGTTGTATTTTCAACTTGGGCAGGATACTTATCAATGTTAGGTAGAGCATCTTTTACACTGGTTACTTCCAAATTGACCGGTTCTTTTCTCGCTGTAACGTTATTCACATTAATATCCTTGTAAAGTCGCTTCATGGTGTCCATTGCATTTTCGGTGGTAACCACCTGCTTACTTTTACCCAGGTTCTTCGTTGCCGAAATCCCACCATAAATAATTGCAAAAATGACAATTCCCATCACCACAAAAACCAAAATCATTTTTAAGGCATTATTTTTTCCATTCATGTTCATCTCTCTCCTATCTCTTTTTATTTGTAAAATTTCGCTTTGTTAATGAGTTCATCTATTTCTTTCATAGCACTCATTTGCTCTATTTCTCCATCCTCTAAACTATTAAACTTCGTTATTTCCAAAAGAAGTTTATCCAGTTTCAGGAGTATTTCTTCATTATCTTCCACAGCCTCTTTTACAAAATGAATGTACTCATTAAAAAGACTGATCTTAGTTTGCAGAAACTCTTCGGAAAAGTTTTTCTGAAGCTGATCCTGCTTAACACGCAGATAATCCGCCTCATCAAAGGCATTAATTTTATTCAATATACTCCTAATATTCCTATAAAATACCCCTTCTACATCTAAAATAGTCCCTTGAAATTTTGAATAACTCATTTCACCAATCTCAAATTTCTGAAGCAATATATCCTTAATCGTCTCTTGCTTCTTAATAAATCTCTCAATTTGCTCCAATATATAATCAATCTCTTTCGAGAAGGTCTTTTTAACCTGATTTTGCCTAAGCGCCCCCACACAATCCTCTACCGTCTTAATCTCCCCAGCCCTAATCACCACTGGTTTCTCAAACATAATCTTATAATTACCAACCCCAAAAAACACAATACTCATAAGTATTGCCGTCAGTCCAAAAGCCGTCTCAAAAACACTAGCCCCTCCCAACTCAATATGTAAAAGCCCCTCCGAAAAAAGCAGGATATCCAAAAATACAATGCCCAAATTCAAAACACCCATCTTAATAATCTTCCTCATATCCAAATTCCCTTCTCCCCCTCACCCTAAATTTTCCACTCATATGTATGATTTTATCATATCCCCCCACCCCTGTCAGTTATTTTTTTTAGAATTTCCCCTCCCCAATCCCTAATCCTTTATCCCTAATCTTTATCCCTTATCCTTTATCCCTTATCCTTTATCCCTTATCCCCCCAAACTACAGTGTGCTGTCCCCACCCTTCCACAGCCGAGAGCAAGAGGATAACCTATGTACTTGATAGCGTAGCATGGATGCGTAGCGGTGCGACTATGTGCATGGACGCACATTGGAGCAAATCAAGTACATAGGTTATCCTCTTGCTCGACCGTCCTCCAAAAAAATGAGCCCCAGCCCCTGCCCTTAAACAGTTCACTGTAGCCCACTTTTTTTTATTGAACTTCCATCACACCAGTCACCTTACTTTTCTCATCAACCGCTAAATTCGCTTTAAAATCTTCCGTAGAAAAGTAAATATTCCCCTCAACAGTCGCATCTACCAAATTAAAGCCATCCGACTCCACATACACATCTCCCACAAAAGTGCCGCCTTGTATTTTAGTATTGGCACTCTTCACAATCATCTTCTCAGCCGTCAACGTATAACTAGCCGTCTTATTGCGATCTGCATCTTGGGCATAAAGCGCAATTTTCCTTCCTGCAGGAACCATTTTCGTTGCATCCGTTTTATCTGCCACCAGATAATCCCCTTCAACAACAATATCTCCCTCAACTGTCACATCTTCTGTAATGGCCAAAAGCCATGCCGCATTAGGACCAGCTGCTTCTATAACACCCTCAGCTGTATTAACAATTGACGGAGATGAGACAACATCGACTCCAGTAGTTTCCGTAGCTGTAGTGGTTGCTACTGTAGTCGCTTCCGTGGTATAAGTGTCATCAGCTGGTGTTTCATCCTCTTTTGTACATCCCGATAAGATCACTGTGACCCATACAACCAGAAATATCAAATATTTAATTTTCATTTGTAATGCCTCCATTTATCCATTGATATTGAAATCCCTATTATTATGCACTTTTTATACAAAATTAATCGTTTCTCTGCAAAAAAAATAAAAAACGCCTATAACAGAGACGTTTTTTATCTTATCAATCAATCTTCACCTTGCAGTTCACCCTTAATGGCCCAATTACTCCTTTTAAAATCATTGAATCTTATTTGAACAGTTTCTGGTTTAACCTCTAAAACTTTCACCATACTTTGAGTGATTTCCGCCGCTAAGCGTTCTTTTTGTTCTCTTGTTCGACCACTCCATAAATCAATTGTAACAATAGGCACACCATTCCCTCCTCATAGACTATTCGTATTTTTCTAAGATGGGTTGTAATTGTTGTCCTTTTAATGCTTCAAGGATCGTTGGTAAAGTCAAATCAAATTTAGATACCACCGAATCAGGCTTATCTCTATAATTATCTTGTCCAAAGGGAATCACATACACATTTTTTGTAGCAAGCAACGCGCCAATATTTTTTGCGCTTATTCCCATACCATCATTGGTAGCAATACCCACAACAACGGGCCTATGATTTCTAAAGATGCCCTTAGCTACCATGAGAGCTGGTGAATCCGTAGCTCCGCTTGCAAGCTTAGAAAGGGAATTACCTGTACAAGGTGATAAGACAACTAAATCAATGGGATATACGACGCCCAAAGGTTCAGTCTCTTCCATGGTTTTAATCACTTTATTCCCAGTGATCTGTTCTAATTGGTCTAAAAATTGTTCCGCCTTTCCATAGCGAGAGTTTGTCACTGCTACTTCATAAGACACCACAGGATAAACTTTTGCCCCTTCGTCTACCAACCTTTTAATTTGCGGAAATACCTTGTCAAAAACACAATAGGATCCGGTTAATGCATAAGCAATTTTAATATTTTCTAACAGCATATGTACCCCTAAACGAGATGCTTTAATTCATTATATTTCACCCATGGAATGTCCCATGATAAATTATCTATGATCCGGTCTTTTACAGCTGCTCTTAATTTTAATATAAGCTTCTTGATTTGAGGCATCATGAAAGGCATGCATCACATCTAGGACGTGATAGGTGAGCAGTCCATTTGCTCTATGTTCTGTTCCCTCTAAGATGGCTTGTGCCATATCAGAGAGTCCAAGACCTCTGCTGTTTTGTGCATAATCATGGGACAGTGGCATTTCTATAAACCCATCGGTTTGATTTGTCTTAATCTTAACTGGACCGCCAAAGGTATTAGGATCAGGGACAGATAAGCTGCCTTTTGTTCCGTAAATTTCAATTCTAGGAAGTTCTGCTCCCCATACATCAAAGCTCGTAATGATTGTACCAATAGCGCCACTTTCAAATTTCATCAAGCCGTTGATATGGGTATCCACATCCACCTCAATCAGTTGTCCAAACTTTTTTTCACTGGTGATACGTCGGGTCTCAAAGGATTTCTTCGTATACCCTGCAACAGTGTCTACGGGTCCTAAGAGAGCGATTAGTGCTGTTAAATAATAGGGTCCCATATCGAACATGGGTCCTCCGCCCGTTTTATAATAAAATTCCGGATCGGGATGCCAGCTCTCATGTCCATGACACGTCATAAAGGCAGTTGCTGCAATGGGTTGTCCAATCCAGCCATCTTCAATAAGCTTGATACAGGTTTGAATACCCGCTCCCAAAAACGTGTCTGGTGCACCGCCAATTAACAATCCTTTCTCAGCTGCCAATGCTAATAAGTACTGTCCATCTTCTCTCGTTAGTGACAATGGCTTTTCAACGTATACATGCTTGCCTGCGTTTAAAGCCCCCTCACAAACAGATCTATGGGCCTTAGGGATTGTAATGTTGAGTACCAAATCTATGGACATATTTCCTAAGAGTTCCTCGACTGTATAAGCTTGGATGTCATATTTTTCTGCCTGAGCTTTATAATTTTCAATATCGGCTTTCATCTGTCGGATTTTTGAAATTTTTTCGTGATCAAAATC
>CAZJIO010000100.1:0-8319 GCA_964546035.1 uncultured Eubacteriales bacterium
TCTTTAGTGGGAATATTAGCAGTTATAGCAGTGATTTGGATTGTGTATTCCCAATCATCAGCATATAAGGTGAATAGTAACACTTCAGTGGCCAAAGAAAACATAATTTTCAGTGACATGGATGAACTTGAAGAAGGGCCAAGCAATGACAGCAGTGATCTGAGTCAAACTCAAAAAGCAACGGAAGTTCCAGTTATTGAATTGGCTGTTGAAGATATTAGGACTTTTTTATTTTTAGGAATTGACAGAACAGAGGAGCGTGATGAGTTTTTTTCGATTTATCGATCAGATTCAATATCCTTGTTGAGACTTGATATGAATGGCAATTGGGCAAAAGTGTTGTCGATCCCAAGAGATTCCTATATGTACTTACCTATAACAGACCGATTAGATAAAATTAATCACGCCTTCGCTTATGGAAGTTTAAAGGGAAGAGCTGAGGCAAGTGTATTAGAAGCGTTAACCATTTACATGGGCACAGAGATGACTAAGAAGTATTTCGCTGTGGAGATGGAGCCGATTCCGGAAGTAGTTGATTCAATTGGTGGTATAGAACTAGATGTTGAAATCGATATAAAAAGTCATGGCGCAGATATTGATAAAGGATTACAAGTCCTTTATGGGAAAGATGCCTATGATTATGTACATTGGAGATATTCAGGAAATGGAGATATCGGTAGAATTGGACGGCAACAAAACTTTGTAGCAGCTCTGCTAAAACAACTTCCTCAAAAGTATGATTATAACGAGTTATCAAAGCTGCTCTTAAAAAATACAAGCCATTACAATACAAATATACACATATCCGAACTCACAGATATCATTAAAGTTTTAACCTCCATAGAGGATTTAGAATTTTCAATGATAGAGGGTTCGGGCAAAACAATTGAGGGTGTATCGTATTGGGTGCCAGACGAAGAACTCAACAACCAGATTATTGAAGCGTTTTTCAGTACACCTAATAAACAATAGGAGTTGATGGTATGTTGAATAGAATCTATGAGAAATACGTCAAGCATTTCGTGAGAGGTAGTAAATTTCATAAGAGCTTAACGCAGATTTATAGAAAAAAGGGAATGGAAATAGGGGCTGATTGTCGTCTCTACTCAACGGATTTTGGATCAGAACCCTATTTAGTCCACATTGGTAATCATGTAACCATAACTGATAATGTTAAATTTGTAACCCATGATGGTGGTGTTTGGGTAGTTCGTTACTTGAGAGAACAATTTAAAGATGTTGATTTAATTGGGCAAATTTGGATAGGTGACAATGTTTTTATTGGAAATAATGCAGTTATTCTGCCAGGTGTTACAATTGGTGAAAATACCATAGTGGCAGCTGGTTGTATAGTAGCAAAATCATTAGAAGCCAATAGTGTTTACGGTGGTGTGCCTGCTAAGAAAATATGTTCAATAGAAGCGTATATCAATAAGAATCAGCAGTTTTTTTGTAGTACCAAAAACATGGATCCTGACCAAAAAAGAAGATTTTATCTAAGTGATAAGGTAACCTTTATACAGAAATAAACAAAGTACACGAGGCCAGGTGATTTATTGAAACTCAAAAATATAGTAATTGTTAGTGGGATGGTATTGATTATCGCTTTACTTGTGAATCAATTTATTAAAAACAATTCAATAAACTTCTCAACATCTGAAAACGAAGTTGCAGTCAGTACAGAAGTTGGAACAGAAGAAATAATGGAAGGAATCACAGTAGCGGAAATAGAAGACCTAACAGAAATGGTGGGTACTGAGGTTGGAACCGAGGTAATCTCTGAAGTCGATACAGATGTCAACACAGAAATTAGTACAGAAAGTAATACAGAAACGAGTACGAAAGCTAGTACAGAAGCACCGGAAACTGAGGTTAAGCCTTCTACCGAAGCAAATATCAGTGGACCTGTTGATACCGCAATAAAGAAAGTACCAACCCGATATAAAACAAGAGTCATTGCAATGACAGATGGAGAGATGGATGATCAAGCCTCTATGGTAAGATTTCTATTGTATTCAAATGAAATGGAAATAGAAGCCATTATTCAAACCAATTCTTTTTACCAAATAGCAGGACATAGTCAGACCTCAAAAGATTATTGGCTAGAAAATCAGATTGAAGCCTATGGAAAAGTGCAAAACAATTTGAGAGGACATGACAAAAACTATCCAACCAAAGAATTTTTACTATCTAGGTTGTATGTAGGTGATGAAAATCCGTTACATATACTAAAGGATGATGTTGATGCAGTCCCGCCTTTTGAAAATACGCCGGGTTCAAACAGGATTATTGAGGTACTATTAGATTCTAAGTCAAGCCCTGTTTGGATTCAAGCGTGGGGTGGCTTGAACACTGTAGCTCAAGCTTTTTATGAATTAAAATACAGTGGCAACTATTCTATAAATGATTATAAAAAGGCTACCCAAAAGGCTAAAATTTATTCAATATCTTATCAAGATAATAGCGGGAAATATATACAGGAACATTTTCCGGAAATAATGATGATTAAGTCCTTTGCTTTTGCTAAGACATGGGGATATGACAATCCTCAAGGAGATGACTTAGGTACTGGGTGGGTGGATAAATATATTAAGAATCATGGTGCCCTCGCTGATTTATATCCTAAAAGATCGATTTTAGAAGGAGATACACCTTCCTTTTTGAATTTTTTTGACAATGGTCTACGAGCATATGTGCACCCGACCTATGGTGGTTGGGGTGGGCGCTTTAAATATAGCAATGGTTTATATGTAGATTCATACGATCAAGGTAGCGAGTCCTATTCAATTGAACGATTTGTTCAAGAGGCTCAAAATGATTTTTCCATGAGACTTGATTGGTGTATAACAGCTAATTTTAACGAAGCTAATCACCGTCCTTATGCTATTGTTGACCAGGAATATGAAATCAATGTTAATCCGGGTGACACAATAAAACTTTCGGGAAGTGGCAGTTTTGATCCTGATGGCGATGATTTGACATTTTTGTGGTGGCAGTATGAAGAGGCTGACACAGCAACGACAAGTATTCGTTTTGATTCAAAAGAAACCAGTAAAGATCTGGTGGTCATAATTCCTAAGGATATTCAAACAAATCGAACAATCCACTTGATATTAGAAGTCAAAGATAATAGAAGTCCCAGCTTAACAAGTTACAGACGAACAGTATTACGAGTGAATTAACAATTTAATCATAACAATTTAACATTACAATTAGGAGTTGGTGAATCATGTTAGGGTGGAAAAAACGTATCAGAAAAACTTCGTATTTATTAGCAGATATCATGACAATAATCACCTCGTTTTTTCTTTCGCGTACTTTGTTTGTATATTACTATAATCAAGATCTTGATGTTACCTTTTTAGAACAATGGGGATTGGTTTCTATCTTTGTTCTGTCTTTAATTGGCGCGTTTTTGTCGCTGAGAATATATGAAATTACAATAGAAAAAGCAGGCAAGATTGATGCCCATCTGTTTATACGTATGTCAGTTTCATATTGTGTAGCGGTCCTTGTTTCAGGTACAATTATGTATTTTGGTAAAGTCAGTCTTTCAAGGCTTTTTTTCATAGAATTTTTGCTAATAACGATATTACTCATTAGGTTAATTCGGTTTTTTTTGCGCAAGCTTTTATTTATCAAAAGCAGCGTGAGTACAGCACACAAAAACATAGTTATCCTGGGTTATTCTAGAAAAGGACAAGAGTATATTAAAGAAATACATAAACAGGAGTATCTGAATATAAGTGTTGTAGGATACGTTCATATTGGTGAGCCGAGACTATATGAGGGTGTGAAGCATTTAGGGGATATTGAAATGTTAAATGAAATAGCTAAAGATCATATTATTGATGAGATTGCTGTTGCCAGACCGTTAGAATACGATTCTAGAATAGAAGCTCTCTTAAATAGTTGTCAGTCAATGGGTATTACCATTACAATGTTGCTCAATGTTAATAATACGAGACTCTCAAAAGCCCATGTCGCAATGGTAGGTGATATCCCCGTTCTTAAGTTGCATACCGTAAGTCTAGATGAGGGACAACTTATGGCAAAAAGAGTACTGGATGTAGTAGGTGCCATGTTTGGTTTCGGCGTATTCTTAATAGCTTATGTGATCATTGGTCCTTTAATTAAATTAGAAACTCCTGGTCCTATCATTTTCAAACAAAATAGAGTGGGTCTAAATGGTAGAATCTTCAAAGTATGGAAATTTAGGTCGATGGGTGTAGATGCGGAAAAACAAAAAGCAGCATTAATGAATAATAATGAAGTTGATGGGCATATGTTTAAGATGAGTAATGATCCGAGAGTGACTAAGATTGGCAAGTTTATAAGGAAAATGTCTATCGATGAACTTCCCCAGTTTTATAATGTTTTGGTGGGAGATATGAGTTTAGTAGGAACGAGACCACCAACCATCGATGAAGTTAAGGAATACACCAACTATCATCATAGTCGAATCAGTATTGTTCCAGGCATCACTGGTAATTGGCAGATCAGTGGCCGCTCTGATATTACCGACTTTGAAGAGGTCGTAAGACTGGATTTGGATTACATATCGAATTGGTCAGTTTGGTTAGATATACGTATATTGTTTAAAACATTACGCGTTGTTCTGTTAAGAAAAGGTAGTAAATAAACAAAATTAAGGCGGGAGAGGTGCAAATATGAAAGGAATTATTCTTGCAGGCGGATCTGGTACGAGACTTTACCCATTAACCAAAGCACTTTCAAAACAGTGTTTACCGGTGTTTGATAAACCCATGATTTATTACCCACTATCAACATTGATGCTAGCGGGTATTAGAGAAGTATTAATTATTACCACTGGAAATGCTATTGATACTTTCAGGTGTATGTTAGGGGATGGTAGTAGACTTGGTATGACCTTCAGTTATGCAGTTCAGGATGAACCAAGAGGAATTGCAGAGGCATTTATTATTGGGGAGTCATTTATTAATGAGGAGCCAGTAGCACTTATATTAGGAGATAACATATTTTATGGCTATGGGTTAACGGATATATTAGTAAAAGCAAGTCAACATGAAACTGGAGCGCTGATATTTGGATATTATTTTAAGGATCCTAGAGATTATGGTGTTGTAGAATTCGATGAGGATTGCAACGTTATTAGTTTAGAGGAAAAACCGAAGCATCCTAAGTCACAATTTGCAGTACCGGGTTTGTATTTTTATGATGGGAAGGTATCAAAGATTGCCAAACAAGTAAAGCCTTCTCATAGAGGTGAACTAGAAATTACAGAGTTAAACACATTATATTTAAAAAATAATGAACTCAAGGTTGAATTGCTTGGAAGGGGACATGCTTGGTTAGATACAGGAACCCATCAAAGCCTTTTAGATGCAGCGAATTTTATAGAAACGATTCAAAGTCGACAAGGTTTCTACATAGCATGTATAGAAGAGATTGCATACAGAAAAAATTATATCACCAAAGAAGATTTAATGGTGCTATCCGAGGAACTTGGTAAATCTGATTACGGTAAATATCTAAGAGAAATATCTGAAGAGGTTTAGGAGAATATATGAAAAGTGGTAATTTCACCTTTGAACAATTAGCAATAAAAGATGTCTATTTAATAACGCCAAAAGTATATGGTGATACGCGCGGTTATTTTCTGGAAGCTTATTCAGAAAGAGATTTTGAGGCGGTAGGCAATCATGAAAAATTTGTACAAGTTAATCAATCAAAATCAGTTAAAGGTGTCCTAAGGGGCTTACATTATCAAAAAAAGCACCCACAAGGAAAACTTGTAAAAGTTATTCAGGGAGAAGTGTTTGATGTAGCAGTTGATTTGCGAGAAAATTCAATAACTTTTGGTCAGTATGTTAGCACAGTTTTAAATGATGAAAACCATCAATCCTTATACATTCCTCCTGGATTTGCACATGGATTTATGGTGTTATCACAAGAAGCAATTTTCACCTATCAAACCACTGATTTTTATTATCCTGAATATGATGCAGGGATAAAATTTGACGATCCAAAAATTGATATTAAGTGGCCAAGTATAGATACCATTATATTGTCAGACAAAGATCGACAATTACCTTATTTAAAGATATAAAGGGGGAATAAGTATGTACACATTTTTAATGGAGCAATTAAAGAGCTATCATAAAGAAAATGGACCAATAAAGATTGCTATCGTAGGTAATGGTTATATTGGTGGTGGGATCCTAGTTGAAACCTCTAATCTAAAACCACATTTTTTTAAACCTGTGGTGGTCATTGGTAGAAGTATACCGAAAATGGATCAATTAATGGTGGATTGTGAAGGGCTTTATTCATACACTTACACAGATTCTGTTGATGACTTCCAAACAATAATGGATCAAGGTCGTATTGTTTATACAAACAACATCGAACTGTTGTTTCAGGGGAATGTTGATATTATATTGGATTGTACTGGGGAACCAGAACTAGGGGCTGATATTGCTATAAGGGCTCTCATGAACAGAATTCCAATTTGTGTAAGTCCAGAATTAGATATTGTAGCAGGAGCCGCTCTTCAAAAAATTGCGAGAGAACAAAAAGTGGTTTATTCAGGTTTTTCAGGGGATGAACCTGGTGAATTAATGAATCTTCTCAGTTATGTAAAACTAGCAGGTTTTGGTATTGTTGCTGCAGGAAAGTTTAAAAATTTCACAGACTGCAATGCTAATCCTAAATCCGTGGAACCTTGGGCTATTAAATTTAAACAAAACCCTTATAAGATCGCATCCTTTGCAGATGGCTCAAAAATGAATATGGAAATGGGTCTTGTTGCAAATGCAACAGGCTTAGTTCCGGATACCCAAGGTATGCACTGTCCAGAAGGCACCCTTGAAACGATTCCGTCCTTAATGTGTCGAATTGATCAAGGAGGATTGCTGTCAGAAGAGGGTGTCATTGAAATTATTAAAGGGGCAGAGCCAAGTGGTGGGGTTTTTGTAGTTGGCAAAAATGATAATGCGCGATTAAGGGATGATCTAAAATACTATAAAATGGGCAGTGGTCCAAATTACCTTTTCTATAAATTTAATCATCTTTGTGTCTTTGAAATGCTCATTGGTGCAGCTAAAATTATTCTCTTCAAAGAACCGGTCATAGCAGCATTAGAAAAGAAAACGGTTGATGTTGTGGCCATTGCGAAGAGAAATCTCACAAAAGGCGATGCTTTAGATGACATTGGCGGATTTGATTACTATGGCGCAGTGACTAAAATAGCAGATATGACAGAGGGAGCATTGCTACCCATAGCATTTGCTAAGGGGCTAACTGTCCTTTGTGATATTGAGAAAGGAACACCAATTAGGCTAGAAGATGTTTCTAAAATAAAAGAGAATACCCTATACAAATTATGGAAAAATGACTCGAATCCTGTTGAAGAGGTGTAAAAACATGGCAATTTTAATTACGGGAGGTGCGGGTTACATTGGTACACATACCTGCATAGAGCTATTAAACAATGATTATGAAATCATCGTAGTCGATAATTTCAGCAATAGCAAACCTGAGGCTTTAAATAGAGTAAAAGAAATTTCGGGTAAATCATTTGCTTTTTATGAAGTGGATTTACTGGATAAAAAAGCATTAGATGCCGTATTTGCAGCTCATAAAATTGATGCTGTCATACACTTTGCTGGCCTCAAAGCTGTTGGTGAATCTGTTTCGCTTCCACTCAAGTATTATCAAAACAATATTATAGGAACCCTATATCTATGTGAATTGATGCAAGCTTATGGGGTAAAGAAAATGGTGTTCAGCTCTTCTGCAACAGTTTATGGTATGAACAATACATCCCCATTAACAGAGGATTTACCTTTAAGCACAACCAATCCTTATGGTAGTACCAAGCTGATGATTGAGGGGATTTTAAGAGACATTCAACTTTCAGACTCAGAATGGAGTACAGCACTTCTGAGATATTTTAATCCTATCGGTGCACATGAAAGTGGACGCATTGGTGAAGATCCAAATGGGATACCTAATAATTTGATGCCTTATATTACCCAAGTAGCAGTTGGTAAGCGTGATCAACTGAGTGTTTATGGTGATGATTATGAAACACCTGATGGTACGGGCATTAGGGACTACATACATGTGGTTGACCTAGCGAAGGGTCATTTGAAGGCTGTAGAGCACGTGATGAAAGGTAGCGGTATAGATGCTTTTAACCTAGGGACTGGTATAGGATACAGTGTGCTAGATGTGGTTACTAATTTTGAAAAAGCGACATCCGTTAAGATTCCATATCAGAAGGTAAGAAGAAGACCAGGCGATATTGGAACGTGTTTTGCTGATGCTAGTAAA
>CAZJIO010000100.1:8370-14785 GCA_964546035.1 uncultured Eubacteriales bacterium
GAAGATATGTGTAGAGATTCTTGGAAATGGCAAAGTACCAACCCTGAGGGTTATAAGTAATAGCGAGTATAGTTCAAAAGACCTATAAAATTGAATGAATATAGCTGTTTTTTATTGACTTCTACTTTGGAGTAAAGTATACTATTAATAATTACAGCATGGATAGACAGAGAGAATAATGATTTCGGGGCAGTATTTAATGAAGTGTAAAGAAGTTTCATCCTGTAGAGCATTCTATAGTCATATCAATAAACTCTTTCGATTTCCCTTCATTAAAAATATAATTTCATATTGAAGCATCATTAGCTTTAATAAAAATGCAAAAAAGGATATCACCAACACATCATCAGAGAGGTGCAAAATGAAAAAGGTTTTAATTGTTTTTTTAGCAATGATCGCTAGTCTAGGTATTGGCCTAGCGGTTCCAACGCTGATGACGGATCCTGTCCAAGGCATCGAGGTTGATAAGTCACAATTATTAGCGGAAGTACAGTTGCAATTCATAGAGGACCTTCAAGAGGCAAATAGAGCAGAAACTACTTTAATAGTGTCCCAAGAAATAGTCGAAGAATCAAGTGAATTCAAAGAACCTGTAGAGGAGTTAGTGACGACAACGACAGATACTCCAGGTGCAGTTCAACAGGAAACTACTCAATCACCAGAGGATGTTCAGGTGCCATTAGGTGATGAACAGAATTTTTATGAAATTGGGGGAACTCCTTTAGGCGGCGATGATCAGAATGATTCCGAGGAAAAAGTCGTAAAAGATGCTTGGGTACAAGATCAAATTAATGCAAATAGAGATCAAATCAGTGATGATGACCTTTATGCTGGTGCGGCAATTTATAATGCATTAGATACTGACTTTCTCTTTGGACTAGCAGCAGACGGCTTAACTGAGGACGAGAAGGTAGAAGTGAAGGCATATCTGGAGGCCACTTTAACGCCCAATGAGACAGCACTGGCTATGGAATTATATATGAAATATGCACATCTTTTAAACTAAACAGAAGATATCAAACCTTTGAGAGCGAGCGTATAACAATGAATGAAGAATATCAAGAAATAGACTTGATGGAGCTGATCAAGCATGTTCTAAGGCACTGGTGGCTTATAATGATTTTGATGGCTGTAGCAGGTGGTGTATCGTATTACTTAACAAGTACAACAATAGAATCAACATATAAAGCTTCTGCTACCCTTTTCATAGGTAAAGAAACGGGTGGTTTATCAGATATTAGTCTAAGTGATTTACAACTAGGTAATCAACTTGTTACAGATTACCAAGAGCTCATTAAATCTGATCTTGTCACTGAAGAGGTCATTAAAGAATTAGCCCTTCTTGCAACTCCGGGAGATTTGATGGCACATTTAGGTGTCGAAACCATTAAAGATTCTAGATTTATGCATATTACATATATTGACACAAGTCCAGAAAGAGCAAAGGAGATTGCCAATAAACTTTCTGAGATTTTGGCAGAAAAGGCAATTGCTATTGTAGGTGTTAAAAATATCCAAATAGTCGATTATGCCAAGTTGCCAACAGTACCAGTCGGGCCAAGTAAGACGAAAAACACGGCTATTGCTGGCATCTTAGGGTTAATGGTAGCTTTACTGGTTATTTTCCTGAAAATGGTTTTGATTAATACCGTGCAAAAGGAAGAAGAAATTGAAAAGGAACTGGGTATATCTGTCTTAGGTGTAATTCCGAGATTTAAGGGGGAACAGAGAACATGAACAGCAAGAATCTGATTACACTTAATGAACCACATTCTTTAGTAAGTGAAAGCTATAAGATGTTTCGTACGAATTTGAATTATGTGAATATTGATCAAGAAAATAAAGTGGTTTTATTTACCAGTACGACCTCTGAAGAAGGAAAAACCACCTCTATTGCAAATACGGCTATCTCTATTGCTCAAACGGGCAAGAAGGTTTTGCTAGTTGAATGTGATCTGAGAAAGGCAAGAGTTCATGAAGTGTTTAATATGGCGCAAGCACCGGGCTTAACCAATTTATTAGCAGATAAAAAGGTTTTATCTGAGGTTGTTAAACCCCTTAAGGACCTTCAAAATTTGCATATATTAACTTCTGGCCCCTTACCTCCTGATCCTTCTGAGATGTTATCCTCTCATACCTTTGAAATGCTTATTGAAGGTGCTAAAGCAGAGTATGATACCATATTAATTGATGCGCCACCGGTATTAACGGTGACCGATGCTGCAATATTAAGTAAATTAGTAGATGGTGTGATCTTAATTGTGGCTATGAAAGAGACTAAAAAAGAAGCTGCAAAAAAGGCTAAAAAGGCTCTGGAGCAAGTAGGTGCCAATATTTTAGGCGTTCTCATTACTAAGGCAGAAATAAACAAGAAGAGTGCATATTATTACTACTATGGATCGGGCAAAAAGAAAAAAAGGAAACCTAAGACAATAACCAATTGATTTAAGATGAAAGAGAGGTAGTTTAATTGAAAATATTAAAGAGAGGTTTGAGCTTCGTTTTATCGCTTATGGTAATGTTAAGTGCCTTCAGTATTCCAGCGGCAGCTGCAATTGATGAAGAGGCACTAATGACCCAGTTTGTTGATAGTGTATTTGAATTAAATAATAAAAAAGAATTTTTAGATGCATTTGAACTTTTCCAAACGGTAAATGATCCAATTGGTTTGGCCAATGCTTATGAAAATGCTTTCAATGCTCTTGGCGGTTCACAACAGGATAAGATGATTGCGTTTGGTGTCACAGTACCTTTAATAAAAGAGCTTGCAACAAGAGCAAATACAACAATCGTAACTGTAGACGATTTAGATGAATGGTTCAAAACTGATGATAAAGCAAGCTTTAGAGCCTTTGCAGAAAGTATTAAGACTGTTATTTACAGCATTGGTGATAGTGAAGAAATTTCAAAAAGTTTTCATAAAATGGATGAAGTATTCACATTGTTGAGATTACAGACCATTGCTAAAATTGCTATTTTTGAGACGCCTCAAGCTTTTGGAGATCTTGTCGTACTGGAAGAAGGTATTGATACTGTCGTAGAAGCAGCGGGATTAGTTAATTTAGTGGTTATAGAAAATATTGAGCCTCTGTATGCTGCTATGGGTGAACTTGTTAAATATTATAATGCTACAAGTGATAATGATCGAAGGAGTATTTTTCAGTACTTAAACAAATATAATTTTGTTAAGATTGTTGGAAACGGTGGGAGTACCGGTGGTGGCAATGGCGGTGGAACTGGTGGTGGCACTCCTGGCAACAATGACATTGAAGAAATTATTGATGATGAAGCAACACCCGAAGGTGCTCCTGGCTTTACTGACCTCGAAGGGTATGAGTGGGCCATGGAAGCTATTAATGCATTGGCGGCAGTAGGTGTAATTAATGGACGTAGTGAAGGCATATATGCGCCAAAAGAATCAGTAACACGTGCTGAATTTTCGTCAATCATTTCGCGAATGTTATCCTTAAAAGGTGATGTCAGTCAACTAAAATTCAATGATGTTAAATCAACAGACTGGTTTGCAGCAGATGTTGCAGCAGTTTTTGAAGCAAAAATTGTCGAAGGAAAAAGTACAGAAATTTTTGCGCCTCAAGATAAAATAACAAGAGAAGAAATGGCAGCAATGATTAGTCGGGTGTTAATATACTTTGGTAATGAAACTGACTTAACCGATGACGAAGCTAATATTGAACTTGCGAAACTTGCTGATGGCAATTCTGTTTCAGTATGGGCTAAAAAGGCAATGGCACTTGTTATAAAAAAAGGCATTATTCAAGGCGTAGTATTGGATGGCGTAACTAAAGCATTTCCTAAGAAAAATGCTACGAGAGCGGAATGTGCTGTCATGTCATATAGATTAGCAGAATTTGTAGAATCAATAGTTGAAATCAAGTAGCAACAAAACAAAAAAGCCTTGCCTATCAGTAGGCAAGGCTTTTTGAGTTATGGAGTTGTTTGTATGAGGAGGGTAGGAAATGATTGATATACACAACCACCTTATTTTTGGTGTTGATGATGGTGCCATGGATTTTGAAGAAACAAAGAAAATGCTCGTGATGGCTAGTTTAGATGGTATTACAGATATAATTGCCACGCCACATTATGCATTTGAAAAGGAGAGACATCATCTTGTTGAAAAACATTATGTTGAAGCCTTGAATTGGATCGAAACGACACAGCTACCTATAAGATTGTATTTGGGTAACGAACTACTACTTGGGAGTAACTTAGAAGAGGATTTAGAAGAGGGGTGTTGCAAGTCTTTGGCAGGGAGCAAATATATTTTAGTTGAGTTTTATAGACATATGCAAATTATTTCCATCAAACGTTTTCTTTTTCAACTTTGTATTAAAGGTTATGTCCCTGTTATTGCCCATTGTGAAAGATTGGTTGAGAACAAAACTGATCTCGCTCTCTTATATGAAATGAGAAGTATGGGATGCATGTTACAAGTCAATGCTTCAAAGGTGCTTGCGCCAGAAACGAGATTTCAACGTAAGTGGATTTATAGGTTGTTAAAAGAAAATGCGATTAGCTTTATAGCTTCAGATGCTCATGGTAGTATAATAAGACAACCAAAATTAAAGGAAGCCTACAAGGTGATTGCTAAGAAACTAGGTGAATCAGTCGCGCAAAGGGTTTTTATAGACAATCAAAATGAGATTATACACCCTAGTCACACAAAATAAATCAGGAGTTTTAGAATGAGAAAATACACACCGTTTTTATTGATTATTGTCATGTTTGTTATGATACTAGGATTCTCTGCTCAATCGGGTCAATCCTCTAACGACATTACTAGTCGTATAGCAAGAACCATTGAGTCATTCTTGATTGACCATAAAAGTTACGATTATAGGGCTGAGCAAATTAATTTAATAATCAGAAAGCTCGCGCACTTCTCAGAATACTTAATATTTACTGTTTTAGTGTTTATTGGTTTCCATAATGTATTTAAAAGAGTATTTGGAGCCTTGTTTTTGACAGGTTTTGTTGGAGTTGTATTGGCTCTATTTGATGAAACTTTTCAGTCAAATTCCATCGGACGTAGCAGCAGTTTATTCGATGTCTTAATTGATTGTTCTGGAGTAGGGGTTGGATTGATAGCAGCCTTGTGTTTTATAATTTTATCCAAAAAAACTGCCTAATGGATGGCAGCTTTTTTGTTATTTAAGCCTTTAACAGTTTCTTTGTAATGTCAGGAACAAAAGTTTGTTCATCTAAAGGTGGCCGCACATAAGAGTCATCATTTTGACGCTGTGGTAAAGAAATTTTTTCTGGGGTTAAATCATTATAGGGAACCACACTTAATAAGTGAGAAATACAATTAAGCCTTGCATGGGTTTTGATATCGGCATCTACCACATACCAGGGTGACTTTTTGATATCGGTATACTCGAACATAACATCTTTTGCTTTTGAGTATTCCACCCAGTGCTTTCTAGATTCAAGGTCCATAGGGCTGATTTTCCATCGCTTTGTAGGATCGTCGATGCGATCTTGGAATCTTTTTTCTTGTTCATCATCACTAACGGAAAACCAATATTTGATTAAAATAATGCCGGATTTTAAGAGCAATTTTTCAAAATGAGGACAACTCGTGAGAAATTCATCGTATTGAGCATCCGTACAAAAACCCATTACTTTTTCAACGCCAGCCCGATTATACCAGCTTCGATCAAAAAGAACGATCTCACCAGCTGAAGGTAGATGAACCACATATTTCTGGAAATACCACTGAGATTTTTCTTTTTCAGTGGGCATACCTAAGGCCACGACTCTGCAGACACGTGGATTAAGGTTTTCAGTGATTCTTTTAATGACACCACCCTTGCCGGCAGCATCTCTACCTTCAAACAAGACGACAATTCTTAAACCCTTAGCCTTTACCCATTCCTGAAGTTTGAGTAATTCTAGTTGGAGCTCAGCTAGCTTATCTTCGTAGACTTTCTTACTAATTCTGTTTTTTTCTCCCATGCTAAACCTCCCATTTTACACTGTCAATAAAGACATCTTATCACATTATTCATCTATTCACTAGTAATATTGTTCAATATAGAATACTTAGTAAGAATGTGGTATAATTTAAGAGCAATTATTCATAGAAAAGAGGATGAAAAATGAAACTTAAAAAGTGGATGACCCTGAGTAACCTGTTGTTTACAGGAAGTGTCCTATTTGCACTTTTAGTATTGCTGAAAACATTTGTAGACAAATCAAGGGTGCCCGAAGGGGTTTGCCCAATAACTAACAATAGAAGTTTGCTAATCATTTCGTTAGTTGTTCTTATTATTGTTACTGTGATTACGGCCATGATCGATTATAAAACCAAAAAAAACTAGTCGCTTATGACTGGTTTTTTTTTGCGTGCGCCCAGCATGGGCGCAATCTTAAGGGTTAAAGTCCCTAGCAC
>CAZJIO010000101.1:0-2373 GCA_964546035.1 uncultured Eubacteriales bacterium
AAGGGTTGCCTCCATGTACTTTTTAACACCATTCAACGATAACTCAACCATTATATATTCCTTCTTTCATCCATATTTTTATTTCTCTTTATGGACTGGCAGAAGCATCTTATCTATCATAAATTGAATGCTTGGGAAGTAGCATTTCCCAGGTAGTAATAAAAAAGACCATAAGAATATACTTCTTACGGTCTAGTCATGCTAACGCAATTGTAATTCATGGAAAACACCCATAAACTACAAACAATTATTGAACTCAGTAAGATACCATCTAAATGCCACATTCCATAAAGAGCACAACAAAAACACCTAAATACAGGCATCTTAACTCATTAGGAAATTCATATTAATTTAATTTAATTTAAATTAAGTTAATATTAGCAAATAGCAGGAGTCATATCGTTACCTAACCCTTTCAAATTTTCTTAATTATAGCACTGGTGGAGATAAAATTCAATCACCAAAAGATCTACTAACAATGAAGTGTCTTTGAACCAACTCTAATTGTTAGTGGGTGACTGTCCTGTTTTATAGGTCAATTAGAAAGTAATCTACTACTTGGACTTCTTTAAAACCTAAACTCAAATACAGTGGATGAGCCACAACATTGGAGCTATCTACATCCAATAAAATATCTCGTTTGTCATCAATAATCTGTTTCAACAGCGTTACAATGGTGGCTTTTCCATACCCTTTTCCTTGTTGTGATTTATGTACACCAAGGCCATTAATCCCAATTGAATCATCCTCATAAGTCAGTGCGCAAATAGACACAATTTCCTCTTCAATAAGCCCACAATAAGGAATTCTGTGCTCAGAATGAAATGCAGCCTCTAAAAAATGTTTAGAATCTTCCAACGTTTCCTCGAAGGCATCAGCTCCAATTGCTGCCATGGCATCGATATCAACTAAGGTTGCTCTACGCATCGTCAGTGGTGTTATTTTTGGAAACGCTGAACTTTTGTCTAGCTTCATCGCGTACTCTGTATTTCTCAACGCAAGTAACTTGGCACGGATATAAGAGCCCCCCACTATTGATGAACGGTCACATACATAAAGGCAACTCTTAATTGGATACTCTTGCATAACGGATGTCGCTGCCAGTAGCAACGCATTCCACACCCCCTGTTGCCTTTTTTCTGGATGAACACACCCTGTAAACTCAATCTCCTCACGCATGGGACTAAATAGAGATAGAACACCTACTAGAACCACACCTTCATAAGCCAAAAACCAGCTTTCCATACTTTGATGGGCGTTTAAATCGTGCGTCCATTGTATACACGGGGATGCCAAATCTCGCTCTTCACAGGTTTTAACCAGGGATTGAGCTGCTGCTAGATTTTCTACATTTAGAGAATGATATTTTTTTATAATAAACCATTGATTTTGCATTATTTAATAGCCTCCTTCCTTATTGAATGTGTTTCTTTTTCGACCCATATCCAATGCTACCTTTAATAAATGATAGGACTTCCATTCTTTTCTATTGTTACGCAGTGCAATACTCTTGTAAGACAGGGCTAATAAACCAAAAGGAATCATAAAAACCATTTGAGTCTCAATTTCTCTAGGATCTAAAACAAACCAGTTTGTAAAAGGTTTGGCGGAGACGTTACTGCTTATTATACACAAAACAACAGCACAATTGTGCCTTTTAGTTTTCTTATTTTCATAACAACACCTCAAACTTTGTTTATTAGTCACTGATACTATCCTTACTCACTTACATAACTAAAGCATCAATATCTCTCTTTACAAAAACTATCTACGTTATTTGTCGATTGCGCAAGGCTGAAACGACTTCTGACTGAGAATATCAAATATTTGTGGTCTTAGCTTCCAAATGTTACGAACTTCCATTTTCAACCGTTTTGTAGGTGCTTTTTAGGACTGGCTTTGAGTCATTAATAGACCAAATAACAGCATCGTATATTGCAAAGAAAGCACATATTATGGTCAAAATAGCGTAGAATTTTTTCATAATAACCCAGCACTCTTTTTCGAATCGCGTAGCAGCTGGCTTTGTGAATGATACTTATCCACTGCTTCTTTTTGCAGTGCATCCCAAACCGGTCTTGCATAATCGGCCTGTGCTTTCATTCTATCAAACGCTTCATACAGGCCGTTCATTTCGTCAAATGTTCCCTGCACAACCCTGCTCATTGGCAATTTATGATAAATTTTCATTGCCAAATAATAGACACCCTTGTATCGCCGGAACAGCTTGGCTTGGGTAGCAGGAGTGATTGTATAACCCAATTTCTCTAGGACAGAGAAGCCTTCGTCTGTGGCATCTATCATACGCTTCAGAGCGTGTTTGTCTGTTGACACTTTTTTCAAATCATTATTAAATAAATAGTAGATCGAATT
>CAZJIO010000101.1:2391-14276 GCA_964546035.1 uncultured Eubacteriales bacterium
TATAATGGGTTTTTAACCAGGCATCTATATCCTTTTGATAAGTAACCTTATATTTTTCACCAAATGCTTTTTTTATGACCGGGAAGGCCTCCATCGTGTCTCCTAACTCACCCGCTAGAACATTACCGCCCCCATGGATAGAAATAACAGTTCCTGTATCTGTTCGCATACCGGCACTAGTTTGGAAGCCAAAGGCAACCTTCTTGTTTGTTGTACTGTTTTTAATTAGAAAGTCGCGCATCGATTCTGTGTCAGCATTGTTCCCTACAAGAGCAATGTTTTCACTGACATTAGCCGCTAACACGGGAAGAACAGATTGAAACTGATGATACTGCATGACAACAAATATGATGTCATAATAGTCAGCTGCCTCTAAGGAACGGACAAGGTTTATTTTATCAACAGTTTTTTTCCTCTGAAAGTAGTGTTGAATCACCAGCCCGTCTTGAACCAATTGCTTATAACGTTCACCCCGCGCTAACATAAAAACCTCATTTCCTGCCTGAATCAATGTATGAGCGAGATAACTTCCCAAAACTCCAGCACCATATACCAATATTTTCATTTTGTTTATGTCCTTTCATTGAATAGTTTTGAAATAATTAAATCCATATTACAAAACTTATTATATGGCAATAACTTCACTTTGTCAATAAGTTTTGAAATTCATTATAACCTATTTCAAAACTTTCGAGAATGTGCTATACTAAGAATATCTGATTTGATAGAGGTGACAGGATGAATAAATATGAGATGCGAACACAAAAGAAAAAAGATGCAATTATAAAAGTGTCATTAGAGCTGTTCCGTGCAAAAGGATATACCAATACCAGTATCAATGAAATAGCGGCAGGTGCCGAGGTATCTGCTGTTTCCATCTATAATTACTTTCAGAATAAAGAAAATCTAGTCAAAGAATGTGCATCAGCACTTCTAGGAGAAACGCAAGAATTGGTAAACTCCTTATTGTATGCGGAAATGAGTTTTAAGGATAGACTGCTGCGTGCAGTAACCCTTTGTGCAGAGAAACCCCACGAACTTTTAGCAGAGTATTTTTCACAAGAAGCATTAGAAGATAAAGTTTTTGTTGAATTGTTCAATAGAGAAATGAATAATATGCGGCTGGATGTTATTTCTGAATTTATTGATTCTGGCAAAGAAGAGGGTGTCATTAATCCTTCTATTGCAACGAATACCATTCTTCATTTTTTGCTAGCGGCTTCTGAAGTGCAGGCTACATGGAAAACGCAAGAGGAGTATAAAGCAAATACTGGAGAGTTGTATCACTTGATTTTATATGGAATGATTGGTCAGTAGGACCATATTCTTGATTCTACTAACGGTGTAAGCTGTAGTATGTGAGCCAAAAAACCCTGCATAACCACTGGTATCCAAAGTACTAAGCACCTCTTTTGAATATCTCCCTTAGGTACAGGCATAACCCTATCATCTACAACCTTTGCTAGCTTAATCCTTAATGCATAATTGGTGGAACAATATTCATTGTTGTAAAGCCATCTAAGATAGCATTTCAACGTCCTAAGCCTAATATTAATTGTCGGTTTAGCCAAGCCTCTTTCCTCACTCATGTAATGCGTATATGCCCTAAAAAAGTCGCTTGAAAGTCTATCGGCCTTAGTATAGGCCACACGACTCTCACCCAATCTTCTATCCAATTAAAATGTCTCCTGTGTTCATACAAAGTCCGATTTACTAAGCCTTCTAGCACTTTATCCTGTATGACTTATCCTTTAACACGAAGAAATCACCAACTGTGAGCTCCTCATTAAAATTACGTGCAAGTTGTCCAATGGCCTTACTACCCATCTTACTTTCATACTTAATCATTGATTTAATCACTCCTTTTGTATTTAGAAATGATAAAACTACCACATCAAAGGGTAACTGCCTTCTAAGTAGCCTAGAAATACAAAGGTGCCTATTGATTTATCATCAACAAGCACCTCTGAATGGCGTATATTCAACGTTTCTTCCTACTAACGGAGAGGGAGGGATTTGAACCCTCGGTACCTTTTGGTTACAATAGTTTTCGAGTTTGTTATGCACTCTTTTATTTCATTTTAAATTGATCTATTCTGTTTCAGAACCTTAAAAATTCAAGATTCTGTAACTTTTAATGATACTTTTTGATGTATTCTATTTGATATCTTTTTAAAACTTTAGACACGATTTAGGCATATTCCTGATGCTTTTTATAAGCTTCTTCAACATCTATAGAAATTACATTTGTATAGCTATCATTTCTCCCTTTCATAAAATCGCCACTAGTTCTAATTCCACTCTTTCTTTATTCTTTTTTCACTATGACCCGCTTCTTTATCGAACTCTTTCCAATACCAATGATTCGTCAACAAATACTTATAATCTGTTGACATTGCAGATACAAATTGCATCATAGAAGTAATGTGCAACAATTTTATTTTAGATAATTTCGTCTTTCACAATACTTTCCAACATATCTTTCAGGGATTTTATATCAGCATTTACAGTAATCCAAATGTCTTCCATTCTAATTGTTTGATATTTATGAGCGACAATATCTCTTAATCCAGAAATTGATCTCCATGGTACTTGAGGATAACTCAATCTCAATTCCATGGAAAGATTTTTTACCAATTCTCCAATATTAATTAAAGTCATCGCAACTGCTCTTTGTGTTTTTTCATCAATAAGAAATTCCTCTTCACTATAATTCTTAAGAAGAAAATCAATGACATCAATTTCTGATAACACTTTCAATAAAATCGTCTTACTTTCCTATTCATATAAAGATACCACCTTATTGGTCCTAATCATTGCATTCTCCATTAAAGGGCCATGAATAACATCTACTTGTTTTCCATACTTTTCTTCCAGTTCATATTTTACATCGCTTAAGACGAATAACGAAACCGCTGGAACGTTAAATTCAATCAGCACATCAACATCAGACTGCTCGGTTGCAGTGCCTTCTGCATAAGAACCAAAAAGAACTATTTTTTTTATTGAGTATTTTGAAGCGATATTCATTGCCTCATCTTTTATTTTTTCTATTGATAAAACCATACATACTCACTCCCTTACACAAGTAAAAATTAAAATTTCTTAATATTAATATTAACAGAATTCAAAAGATTTTTCTAGTAAAATATCGCACTCACTAATTGTACGATTGGAGCAAAGTATTTCTTATGATGCGATTCTTACCTCGGTACATTAACTGAGAATGTGACACTATCCTGCTGTCCAAATGACGACAGCTAACTGTATACAATGAAATTGTCAGCTCATAAATCAAAAGTAGGCAAAACATCTCTATATAACAATAAAACCCCTATCACTAGGAGTTTCATCGTCGATACAATAAATGGTAGGTTGGCAACCCTACATCTCTTGAAAGACCACTTTGCAGTGGCGTGACAGCCGCCCGTTATGTCCTCAGATACCGTATCTACTTATATCTTTTCTACCTGACACCTAGCCAAAATTTCCTATTGGTTATTACTATTCATCTATTTCTTCTCTATTCATAATAACTAAATTCACTTGAGTAATAGCATCTGATTTTTCATCAAAGGAAAGTGAATTTATACTTTTGGAATACATGCTTATTTTTTCTAAACGATCATAATATCTTACCGCGTTTGCATAAATCCCTAGCTGACCGCTAGTCTGCGCTTCTTCTTCCATAGCATCTAGATATGTCTTCATCTCTATTAATTCATCATAAAATATTCTAATAAAAAGATTAGCTTTACTGGTTAAAGGCTTATAGCAATGCACTGTTATTTTGTATTGATGATAGCAACTATGAAATTAAGGTTAATAATATTCATGAGATCTATTATATAGCACACCCATTAAGACCAGTTAAAAATAAATATGTTTTTTCAATTATGCAGATGCTTAATTCTCAAAATACTCTAGCGGTATCCTCTTTAATTGTCATTATTACTATGGTGATATTATTTGTAGGTTTCCCAATTATTGGTGAAATTGTTCTTAAAAATTTGTATGGTGAGAATTTCGGAGAATATAGAATTGCTTTTTTATTAGCTACAGCATTTCTGACAAATATGATCCTTATCAATATTTTGTTGGCTTTACAATCAAAATATAAGGGGCATATAGTTACTGCAACACTTTTTTTATTATCTGTAATTGCATTTATTGTTGCGTTTATATAATTCATAATAAAGAATAACATTTTCATTTAAATTGACACCATACAAACTGAAAATACAATAAAATGTATTAACATTAAACGCGCTCACCTCATTCAAGTTAAGAAGTTTTACAAATGGCCGTTCAGATAATTAGTATAAGCATCAATAATTTGAGTAAAATCAACTTCACTATCTATTCTGATTTCCCTGTCAATCACTTGATCAAACACAAGATGATTGGACACCTTAATTATTTTGATGTCTTGTTGTTCATCCCACATGCGTTTCATCTTGTTTGTGTCCACCTGACTTATGTCCCGCATATCAATGTACTTTGTAAAATCTTCGTTTTGTATTTTCTTGCACTTTATCGTAAACTCATTGAACTCGGTAACTAATAATTCTTGAACGACATGCTTTATTATTACTGCTCCTTCAAAGCAAAATGCAAATTGTACAACATTTCCAATTACTAAAATCGCGATCACTGGCATATCAACACCCTGCTTATTCCATACACCTATGGCAGCAGCAGCGATTTCCATATGGGACACTTTAAAATAATTTGCATTGCCGAAAGCCTCAAATATCATTCTTTTAACTATTTTAGAGTCACGTTCATCTATAGACATGAACATGGCCGAAGGCTTCATAATCCTGATCTTACTCGCTTGTTTTCTTGATTTTTTGACAATACCCTTCATTACAGGTAGAAAAAGGTCCCAATCATCTAGTATGTCCGTGAAATCAAATGGCATAACTTCAGGATAATAGTTTTGATACTCAAATATTTGCCAGTCTTTGTTTTCAATTCTTGATAAAACATAATCCTTTGTTAATATAAGGCTAAAGATACTCATGTTACAAAATGGCTTCTTTAATGTGAGGGGAATCTTTGGTATTAGCAACGGGTAACTTTCATAAGTTATTTACACAAATATATAGCACATTTTCTTCAAGGCGTGTAAAGTTTGAAATAAGATTCTCAAACGACATTTTAATTTTATCATTTATAATTAACTTCTCGGAATTAATGTTTCCTCTATAATCATGCAGAAAAAGCTTAAAGTGAATGCCTAAGCAAAATATATCGCTAAATAACTCCTTTATATTAGGAAACCATCTGTCTAAATTTTTTACCTTACTTGTTTCAGCAAAAAAGTCACAAGAACACATTCCATTTGTTAGCGAATATAGATTTGAGTCTTTACCGAATGTAATGCTGTTGTCGTAACCAACTAATTTGTTTAAATAGATTTGTTTAGCAGAATATTTTAAAATAACCTCTTTGTTTAATTCTTCCTTTGTTATTACAGTAATAATTAAACACATTTAATTTTACTCCATATGTTGTGTTGTGTTTCACTAGTTAATATATATCCTTTGCCAAAAAGCAGAATACTATTATTCATTTAGAAAACAATTCTTATTCGGTAATCGCCTGTCCTAATTAGATCAACCATAAAGGCGGCGGTTTGACGACGTACTGGCGACGACTATATGACAACATCTACACCTACTACACTCTAAATACCAACAGCTCGAATAGCCTTTCATACATTCTTGCAAAATAAAAACGCCCCCCGAACCCCCATACTAACTGGTTTCCGCGAGGACGTCCTGCCTATTACACTAACGGAGAGGGAGGGATTTGAACCCTCGGTCCCTTTTGGGGACAATAGTTTTCGAGAAGGTAGTGAAAGGCGACGAGCCTAGTCCTTCACTCAATGCCTTTACTAGGTCAAGATCTAAACCTCAGCGAATTTATGTTACCCGCGACAGGGTGTGTGGAGACTTGGATAGAGCTATAAATGAGCAGAAGAAAAACCGCCTTTAAGAGCGGTAAGAATAACGACAGATAGGTGTCTAATAATGATTCAGGTACTTACAATTCTATTTACAGCAATTACATTTTTAATCTAAAAGTGAATTAATATGGTTTTCCTCCTATTCAACTTTTTCAATTAATATTGTACAAATGATAATTCAAACTTATTAACCTTAATTGCTATTTGACTTATTATGATATCCTCTGGCTGTATATCAACATAAAATATAATTTCTATGCGTCCATTTTTGTAGCTTCCATTCTTTTTGTTAAAACTAAATCCATGTTCTTCCAGCAATTGTATCGCATTCTTTTTGCTTTCACCAATTCGAATACCATAAACACTATATTCTGAACTCTTAATTTTTATGTAATTCACCTTATTACCTGTTAAATATGCATCCAATTTCTCATTATCAAATACTATGCTTTCTTTTATAATAAAAGGATTACCCTCAAATTCTAAATCTTCGAATTCTTCCTGAGACATTCCCATTTTAATACCTCCGCAGTCCAAGTGCTTATTCAGCTTTAGGCAAGCTACTGAAAATGATTGCAAAACAATAAATATCAAAATGAATATTGAAATCATAGCAATAATATACTTTTTTAAATTTCTTCTTAGCAATTTAATTAGCACCCCCTTTTTCTTTAATACACGACTACAGCTTATCTATATGTAAAACAGTTAATATTAGCTGTAGTCGCGTCAAAACTTAATATATTGTAGGTATTGATTCATATCCTACCAATTGATTTGTTAATTCTATTGTATTCCATCCTTCTTGAAGGTCAAGTACAATTTCATTACTTACTATAGATTCTGTACTTGTTATGTCATTTGATATTTTTATTCCAATCGTTTGTCCTTTATAGAAATTGTAATCCTTTAAGAAAGTTTTATCATTTGTATATGTTGGAATATCAACTTCAATCTTGTTAGGAATAGTAACAAACATCTCAGAGTATACTAAAGGGATTCTAAAATGAAATTCTTTTTTGATCAGATTCGAATACAATGCCTTATGTGAATTGAATCCCGAAATCATTTTCTAATATACTGTTTCCAATAATCATTTATTGCCGTGCCCTTTAATGAATTCCTTCAAAATGTTACTGTTCCGAATGTGAGGTTCAAATTGCTATCTAAGCGATAAATTTTACCCTTTGCTGCCGTGAATTCCACATGCCTTTCTTTGCAACAAACCCTAATCAAGCCATTTACAGAGGAGATAATTTCTACTTCTTGAATAGATCCATCCTTCCAAGAAAATGCTACTTCTAATCCACCCCTTGCCTTCAACCCTTTTATATACCCATCTTTCCATGCTCGGGGCAATGCTGGAATTAAATGTATGGTTCTCTCATGACTTTGAAGGAGCATTTCAGCAATGCCAGCAGTACAACCAAAATTGCCATCAATTTGAAAAGGTGGATGATTATCAAATAGATTCGGCAGTGTAGATTTTTTCAACAACTCCATTACATTCTGGTAGGCTTTTTCTCCAGCTTCAAGCCTCGCCCACATATTAATGATCCACGCTCTGCTCCAACCTGTATGCCCTCCGCCATGTGACAATCTTCTTTCAAGGGTCTTTCGTGCAGCAATGGCCAATTCTGGCGTTCTATTAATGGAGATTTGATTGCCAGGATGCAGTGCAAACAAGTGTGATATGTGACGATGTCCTGGATCAATTTCTTCACAATCTACAGCCCACTCTTTGATTTGACCATACTTGCCTATCTCAGGCATTGGCACCCTTTTCAGTATTTTTGATAACTCTTTCCGGAATAATTCATCTTTGTTTAAAATATTTGAGGCTTCCATACAAGCATGAAATAGTGCATAAATGATTTGGCTATCCATCGACGCCCCTTTACACATAACCCCTATCTCACCGTTCGGAAGGCGATACTCATTTTCAGGTGATAGGGTCGGACAGGTTACAAGTCGTCCGTCAACATCCTCCACCAGAAAATCGACTATAAATTCAGCCGCTTCACGCATTGTATCGTAAGCATTATTCAAAAATATCATATCTTTCGTAAACTCATAATGCTCCCATAAATGCAAGCTTAACCAGGCTGCTCCCATAACCCAATAGGTAGAGCTCAAGCACACATCCTGCGGTGCTGTATCTGCCCAAATATCTGTATTATGATGGGCCATAAAACCTCTGCATCCATACATATTTCTGGCAGTTTTACGTCCAGGTTCTCTCATTCTTTCCAGAAGATCAAATAGAGGAAAATGGCATTCAGAGAGATTACAAGTTTCTGCCAACCAATAATTCATCTGTGTATTGATATTTATGGTATATTTACTATCCCATATTGGCAACATATCTTTGTTCCATATCCCTTGAAGGTTAGCGGGCAAAGATCCCGGTCTACTACTTGATATGAGCAAATATCTACCATATTGAAAAAATAAGCTACATAACCCCAGATCTACCTCTCCTGTCTTGATTCTCTCAATTCTTTCATCTGTAGGAAGCTTGTCTATTTCTAAAGGCTCATCTTTACCTAAATTGAGCTGAACTCTGTCAAATAGAAGAGAATAATCCTCCAAATGGGTTTGGTATATCTCCTCATATGTAAGTTTAGAAACCTCACAAATACGATCCTGACATACTTTCAGAATATCTTTATCTCTAAACGTCGTACGCGCAGCAAGAAATAAAGTTACAGTGTCTGCTTCTTTTACGATAACATTGTTACCAAGAGAATAGGTATTTCCGCCTTCAGATATTACCTTTAACACGCTACAAAATTCTACAGCACCTCTTCCACCGCATTGACCGGACATCATTGTGCTATCCTTACCTAAGGCACATGATTTATCTACATAGGCATTGAAGCCTCCATTGTACTTAAAATTGTGGGTAGTAAATGGCTCATAATTCCATGGTGCATTACCTCTGGCAAGCTGGGTATGAAAGGAAATTGCGCCTGCCTTGCTTGCAGTCAATCTCACAACCATGACTTGATGCGGATAACTTGTAAAAATCTCGCGTTTAAAGTGTGTATCACCCATTGAATATTCTACCCGCGCAACCCCTGTTGTCAGATCAAGCTCTCTTTTATACCCGTTGACATTTCCCTTTTCGCCTTCAAAGAAAAGATACAAATCTCCTAATGGTTCATAATGCCTCTGACCTTCGGGTATGCCAGAGAGCGCAAAAACAGAAAGCTCTTCTGCCTCCTTAATTTTGCCTTCAAATATCAATTTTCTAATTTGGGGAAGCTGCGCCGCAGCATCTGGATTATTCCTGTCGGTAGGTCCACCATACCATATACTATCTTCATTTAGCTGTATCCGTTCACTATATATTTTACCAAAAACCATGCCGCCAAGACATCCGTTCCCAATTGGCAAAGCTTCTTCCCAGGTTTCTGCGGGTTGTTTATACCAAAGCACCTTATTTGTCCTTTTATTCATTCCCTTTGACTCCTTCTTGAAGTGTATGTAAATATGATCATAACCTATTATTGCATCTGATTCCTGCATTTCTATTTAAACACACATTTGCTTAACTTGCTCTTCATGCTCAAATAAAACACAACCACCCTGATGCTCTTGT
The DNA here is from genome assembly GCA_964546035.1 of uncultured Eubacteriales bacterium. GTDB lineage: Bacteria > Bacillota > Clostridia > Lachnospirales > Vallitaleaceae > CAZJIO01. The sequence goes on from CAZJIO010000101.1 coordinate 11,970, forward strand.
AGCAGTAAATGGCCATCATTCAACTTACGAAATAATGGGGAACGGAGTGCTTCTAGTACAGTTACATTTCTTAAATTCGTATCGGAATAAGGTGAAAATGGACAGGGTTCTGCATTTCCATTTGAATTAATATGAAAGAAACCTCTACCTGCTGCTAAGCAACCACCTGAAGTCTTTTCATCGCCTGGAAAGGATACAAACACAATACCTTCGTAATTCTGACGTAATCCAACCAGCATTTCATCTAAGTATTTACGCTCAACATCTGTTGGTGCTAAACCCTTACTTTCACTACTAATTGGCACATATTCTACAAAGAATATTACTTTACATCCTCTTTTATATAATTCAGAGATAAAGCTTTCACTTGTTACATTATGTATATTTTCTTTCGTTACAGTGATCGATGCGCCGAATAGAATCCCCTTCGAATTCATTTCATTCATGGTTGTAATCAAATTCGTATAAACACCTTCACCTCTGCGTCGATCGGTATTCTCTTGATCTCCTTCAATACTGAGAACAGGAATTAAATTGCGGTTTTTATCAAAGATATTCAAATAGTTTTCATTCATCATCGTACCATTTGTAAATATCGGGAAGATAATATTCTTAAATTCCGCAGCTGTGGTTATGACATCCTGGCGCATAAAGGGTTCTCCACCTGCAAGTAATATAAAACCAATACCAAGTTCACTGCTCTCTGTAAATATTTTTTTCCATTCTAGATCCATTAATTGATCCTTACTAGCATGGTCATTGCAGGAATTATTTGCTCTTGCATAACACCCACTACAATGCAAATTACAGGAACTTGTTATGCTTGCAATTAAAAATGGGGGGATATGAATATTATTTTTCTCATATTCCATTCTAATTTTTCTTGAATATATACTTGAACTTGCATATTTTGCAATAAATATACTTTCCTTTGGATTCTTTAATGTTGCCTTTATAGCACCCTTAATAATGTTTTCAACACCCTTACTTAAATATGCTTCCAAATCAAATTCCTTCTGCATCTGGATGTCTCCCTTTTTACTTATCAACTATATTCTATTCAAAGTATACTATATTATTGTGACTACAATATGACTAATTATGTATTTATAACTATTCAGTCATACATCCTGAATAGTTATAAATAAATGTTACCACAGATTACTACTTTTTAGCAACCAGAGGCATTTAGGTCATAGGCGGTTTGTTCTATTTTGCAACATACCTGTACCCACGATGATTAATGTTTGTTTTACTTTTTAAAATATCCTTTCTTTCATTTTGCAAGAGAGGTAGATAACAGTCACCGGTCGCTGCGATTCCTTGTGGAAATGAGAAAATATTAAAAGGGTCATATTCCTTTTTAATATTTCTAATGCGTTCAACATGTTCCCCATAATATGCGTCCAAATAATTCGGAAGATCATTATAAGGAAAATTAACATATGAGCCTTCAGTAACAGACTCCAGATATGGAAATCGATTCTTTATCCATTCTATGTTTTCTTCAGCGAAATCACTGTCCTCCCATATGGTTTCAAGCCATATGATAAATCTTGCCTCCCGATAAAAGAAAGCAGTATTGTCCGTATCAACCTGCGAAACCTTACCGCCTAAAGCATACATCGATAAGCCACAGAACACAGATCCTTCTGCTCGATTCTTAATTAAATCTACAACCTTGGCTATTTCATTACTATCGAAACGCCTTAATACAAAGCGGCTAACTGACTGGAATTTCTCTTCAGTAGGATATGTACTCCCAATAATTGTTACAGCTTCAAGGAACGTCAGATATTCAATATTATAGACAGCTTTATCAAGAATGAGGAAATCTCTAACACTTTGTTCCGCCTCACAAGGGTCTCCGTAAAAAATACCTCTCACTAACATTGCCAAACCATCCTCAGTAGAATTATAAATTCTTGAGATTAGCGTGATTCTACTATCAGCATCTTTAAGCCATTTTTGCCATGTCTGAAGAAATACTTCTTGTTCCTCAGTGCTTACGTTTAGATAATCGATTTCAATCAGAGTAACTTTTCTGACTCGTGGAGGAAGCCTAAATTTCATAGAGACAATGACCCCAAAATTACCGCCACCTGCTCCACGGCAAGCCCAAAAAAGATCTGAATTAGATTTTCGGTTTGCTCTTTTAATCACACTTTCCGGAATACCGGCAAGCTTTGCGACATGTATCCCATAACTTTTATCCGTGCTTCCCTCTTTAATTTTTCTCTTATTTTCTATCTTATCGCCCCATTCTTTAACCTCAACAGAATAATTTTTTACACCTTTCATTCTGTC
>CAZJIO010000101.1:14407-14655 GCA_964546035.1 uncultured Eubacteriales bacterium
TTCCGTCAAATGTTGATGTGCCTCTTCCGACTTCATCAAGCACAATAAGAGATTTTTCGGTTGCATTATTTAAAATATTTGCCGTTTCAATCATTTCCACCATAAAAGTTGATTGGCCTCGCGCAATATAATCCGAAGCTCCTATCCTTGTAAATATCCTGTCAACAAGCCCTATCTCCGCATATTCCGCAGGAACAAAACAGCCGCACTGCGCCATTATCACACATAAGCATACCTGGCGCATATAT
>CAZJIO010000102.1:0-4355 GCA_964546035.1 uncultured Eubacteriales bacterium
TAGAACAACTTGCTTTTGACGCTGTAATCATACAAATATTATTGGTTCAAAAATGAGAACACTTACTTTTGTACAATAATCATCATAAAGACTCGAATATCGAAAGGTGGAATATGAAATGAAATTTGCGCCAATTAATCCTAAATATACAAAAATGCTCCATGGAGGAGATTATAATCCTGAGCAATGGAAAGACTATCCAGGTATCTGGGATGAAGATATGCGACTCATGAATTTGGCCCACTGTAATACCATGTCTGTCGGTATTTTTTCCTGGTCCGCTCTGGAACCTGAAGAAAATGTCTACGACTTCACATGGCTGGATGAAATTATGAATCGTATCGCTGGTCAACAGGGTTATGTTGTCCTAGCTACGCCAAGTGGTGCTCGGCCTGCTTGGCTGTCTCAAAAATATCCTGAAGTACTTCGTGTTCAGCAAGATAGACAGCGCAATCTGCATGGGGAACGCCATAATCATTGTTATACTTCTCCAATCTATCGTGAAAAGACACAAACCATCAATCGCAAACTTGCAGAACGCTACAAAGATCATCCAGCTCTACTGATATGGCATATCTCTAATGAGTTTGGCGGAGAATGCCATTGTGAATTATGCCAGGAAGCATTCAGAACTTGGTTAAAGGAAAGATATGAGAATGACATCAACAAGTTGAACAACGCTTGGTGGACGTCTTTCTGGAGTCATACTTTCACAGATTGGTCTCAAGTAGAATCGCCTTCAAACAGAGGTGAAGCTTTAATCCATGGACTTAATTTGGACTGGAAACGATTTGTTACCCATCAAACCATCGATTTCTATAAAAGTGAAATCGTCCCTATAAGAGAGCTGACCCCACAAGTACCCATCACTACCAATATGATGGGAACCTATGGCGGGTTAAACTATTGGAAATTTGTAGAGGTATTAGATGTGGTATCTTGGGATAATTATCCTCAATGGCATGGACGAACAGCGGACACTGACCTTGGAAGTGATATTGGATTTGTCCATGATATTTACCGATCACTTAAGGGCGGAAAACCTTTTATGTTAATGGAAAGTACCCCCAGTATCACCAATTGGCAAGGTGTAGCTAAGCTCAAACGTCCTGACATGCATTTGTTGTCCTCCCTACAAGCGGTTGCGCATGGGTCAGATACGGTTCAATATTTTCAATGGCGTAAGAGCAGAGGTTCTTTTGAAAAATTTCATGGGGCAGTAGTTGATCATTGTGGTCATGAAAATACGAGAGTCTTCCGTGACGTTACTGCGGTAGGTCTCGCACTAGAAAAACTTGAAGCTGTTGTTGGTACCTCTGTAAAACCAGATGTGGCGGTAATCTTTGATTGGGAAAATCGTTGGGCACTTGACGATGCGAAGGGGTTCAACCTTAATAGAAAAGAATACGAAAGCACTTGTAAAAAGCATTACCAGGCTTTTTGGGAAAAGGGTGTCCGATGTGGGTGTCCCCGTAGATGTCATCAATATGGATTGTGATTTTTCAAGCTATAAAGTTCTTGTTGCACCTATGCTCTATATGCTTAGACCAGGTGTGAGTGAACGCATTGAGAAATTTGTCCATGACGGTGGGACCTTTGTGACCACTTACTGCAGTGGTATGGTTAATGAAAGTGATTTATGCTTTTTAGGAGGTTTTCCCGGTCCATTAAGAAAAGTGTTGGGTATCTGGGCAGAGGAGACAGATGGGTTACATGATGAAGATGAAAATTCAGTAACCCTTGTCCATAAAGGTCTATCAATTGGATCAAAAGAATACCAGGTTAAAGAAATTTGTGATCTCATTCATTGCGAAACGGCTGAAACTATTGGCACTTACAACCATGATTTTTATGCAGGTAGACCCGCTTTGACGGTTAATACCTTTGGAAGTGGAAAGGCTTATTATATCGCCTTTAGAAATAACCTTGATTTTGAAAATGACTTCTATGCAGGCATCATTCAAGACCTCAAAGTGTTAAAGGCATTAGATGCTGAGTTACCTAAAGGTGTAACAGCACAACTGCGTACAGATGGTGAAAGAGATTTCATATTTGTGATGAATTTCTCAGCAAATGAGCAAGTCATCGAATTGAAAAATGACAGCAGTTATAAGGATCTATTAGCAGATGTAATCATAACTGGAAATCTTACTTTACAGGGGTTTGGTGTGAAAGCTTTGGAAAGATTAAGGTTAGACAAAGCGACAAATTAGTAGATGCGTGATCATCTAAAAAGAGCGTACATGAATCCATTTCGGAGAAGTACGCTTTTTTCGTTTTTATACCAGGCTTGTTTCTTCTCTCCCATATATTAGTTCATGAATTGCATTGTATTATGTAGAAAAAAGTGTTAAAATAAAGAAGATAATTAATATTAGATTTTATCATAATATAATTTAAAATTTAATAATTTAATGCCTAATTGGAGGTAAAATCTATATGGATAGCGATTTAAAAAAACAAGAACTAATTAATGATTTAACGAACAAGCTACTTATTGCGACTAAAGAACTATCCTCACAGAAAAGAGAAATCAAAAAACAAGCATCAGAGTTGATCATTGTCAACAAGGAACTAGTCTTGCAAAGTGAAGAGGTAGAAAAGCAAGCATCAGAGTTAACCGTTGTCAAAGAAGAGCTGATCTTCCAAAAGAAAGAAAAAATAAAGAGAACCGTTGAATTAGTTGCAAAAAAGAAAGAAAATTTTGCCCAGGCAGAACTTATTAGAATTCAAGAATCATATTACAGTGATCAACAACTATTTGAAGCGACATTGGTATCCATTGGACATGCAGTAATCTCTTGCGATACTCAATTTAATGTTATATTCATTAATAAAGTTGCAGAGGTATTATCAGGTTGGAATCAAGAAGAAGCGGCGGGAAAGCCAGTTGATCAGGTTTTTAATATTGTGGATGAACTGACCAGAGAAAAGAAAGCAAATATCGTAGAAAAAGCGATTTTGAGCGGAGAAATTGTTGAACTAGAAGCTGATACAATCTTGATTTGTAAAGATGGTACTGAGAAGTATATTGAAGATAGTACGGCACCAATTTTCCAAAAAGATGGTGAGATTGTTGGTGCGGTATTAGTTTTTAATGATGTTTCAGATAAAACAGAAAAACTTAGGGACATTGAGTTTTTGAGCTTTCATGATGAACTTACGGGTCTATATAATCGCAGATTTTATGAAGAAGAGTTAAACAGAATTGATACAGAAAGAAACCTACCCATTACCATTGCAATGGGAGATTTGAATGGGCTGAAATTAATCAACGACTCTTTTGGGCATAAAATGGGTGATGAATTTTTGATAAAAGCTGCAGAAGCCATTAAGAATGGGTGTAGAGCGGATGATATTATAGCAAGAGTTGGTGGAGATGAATTTATGATTATCCTGCCTAAAACGAATACATATGAAGCGAGTGGCATCATTGAGCGCATTAACCATTTTTTATCAGAGGAAAGAGTGAATGGTCTCGAGATCACAATATCCTTCGGTTATCAAACGAAAGAAGAAATCGGCACCAATATAGAAACGATTTATAAAAATTCAGAAGATGCCATGTATAAGCAAAAGCTTAACGAGAGTTCCAGTATGAGAAACAAAACAGTCGAAATAATTATGGACACCCTCTATGAAAAAAACTTTAAAGAAATGCAACATTCAAAAAGAGTTGGTAAAATTTGTGGAGCAATCGCAGAAAAAATGAGATTAGGCAATGCAAATCTTCATAAAATGAGATTAGCAGGACAAATGCATGATATTGGGAAGATAGGCATTGATGAAAATATTCTCAATAAGATTGAAAAAATTAATGAAGAGGAATACAACGAAATAAAGAGACACTCGGAAATTGGCTTTAGAATATTAAGTTCAGTCAATGAATTTTCGGAAATTGCTAATTTTATTTTATCTCATCATGAACGATGGGATGGAAAAGGTTACCCGAAAGGTCTTAAAGGTGATGAAATTTCCATTCAGGCTAGGATTATTGCTGTTTCAGAAGCCTATGATGCCATGATAAGTGAGAATAGCTATAAGAAGGCATTAAGTCAGAAAGAAGCTTTGGAAGAGTTGGAAAGATGTTCTGGGACTCAGTTTGACCCCGAAGTTGTTAAAGTTTTCTTAGAACAAGTAGTGAAAGAATTGAAACTGTAAAGTATAAAAGGCTGGATTTGCTCACAAAAGAGCATGCCCAGCCTTTTATACGTTAATTTTAATCTGTTTGTTTTTTCATGAGCTGCTCGACCTACTACTGAAATTAGGTATATAATGGAATGAATGAAATGAATAAGGAGACCCAACATATGAATGCTGTATTAGAAAATATTAAGAAAAGAAGAAGTATACGA
>CAZJIO010000102.1:4365-8337 GCA_964546035.1 uncultured Eubacteriales bacterium
TCAGACTACACAAGTCAATGAGGCGGATCTACAAAGCGTCATTGAAGCAGGCAGATATGCCCCCAGCGGTGGAAATAATCAAACCACTCATATCACTGTGATACAAAATGAGACAGTTCTCCAGGAACTTAAAACTTTGGTTGTCCATGCCTTCAGTCAAATGAGCATCACTGAAGATACTTATAAAAGTTTGGCTAATTCTATCAGACAGGCACAAAAAGGCGACTATGATTTTACTTATAGTGCGCCAACTTTAATCCTTGTTTCCAACAAGCGAGGCTATGGCAATGCAATGGCAGACTGCTCAGTTGTTCTGCAAAATATGATGCTAGCAGCCAGTTCACTCGAGCTTGGCTCTTGTTGGATCAACCAGCTCAGATGGCTGGCTGATGATTTAGAGATTATAGGTTTTTTGGAGAAGCTAGGGATTTCTAAGGATGAAGTGATCTGTGGCGGTTTGTCTCTAGGTTATAGTGCGTCTGCCATAAGAGAAGAATTACCACGTCATGGAAACAAAGTTGATTTCATCCGTTAGGATAATCATGAATTTAGGCACCAATATAAAAATAGATGGTGAAGAACAGTAGAATACTAGCAGCTAAAACAAATAAGTGCCACACAAAATGATGGTATTTAAACCAATGAAAAACGTAGAACAAGACCCCTATGCTATAAGACAAACCGCCTAATAGCAATAATAAGAAACCTGTAGATGAAACAGAATCAAAGATAGATCGGGCAAAGAAAACAATCATCCATCCCATGAGTAAATAAATGACTACATGGATCTTTATGAAGCGATCGATCCATATGGCCTTAAACACAACGCCAATAATTGCTAAGAACCATTGAAGGCAACATAATAAAATACCCGTTGTTCCGCCAATTGCAATTAAACAAAAAGGTGTATAACTGCCAGCAATCAATAAATAAATAGAAAGATGATCAAATCTTTCAAAGACATTTTTAACTTTCCCTTCTTTAAAGGCATGATAGAAGGTGGAATTAGCGTAAAGGATTATCACTGAACTGGCATAAATAACCATACTAAAGGTATAAACATAAGAGCCTTGATGGCTGCCTTTCAATACCAACAACACCAAAGCCACTATACCTAATAATAAACCAACACCATGGGCGATAGAATGAGATATTTCTTCGCCCAGAGAGAAGTGTTTTCTAACTAGTATACGCGCCGGTTTTATTTTCTTCATAGAGATCCCTCACTTTACTTAATTGCCAGTACCTGAATATCTTAAGGCGCCCTTCATCCAAACTTTGTAAGAAAGGTAGAAGAATAGGATGCCCATAACAGGTGATAGGATTGCAAATAAATGATTTTCCTCTGGTCTTAGAAAAATGAGACTCGGGTAAAATGAAATAAAAGCAATAGGTATGATAAAAGTAAAAATAAATCTGAAAAGCGGATTAAAAATAGTGATTGGATATTTAGCGTAATCTTTAAATTTAAACATAAACATGAGTACCGACATGGAATTCATAATCCAAAAAGCTGTAGCCGAAGCAAAAACCATGATAGCAATCATGACAAGAGAAGCACTAAATAAAGCAATCAAGAGTAAAAATGCACTGCCAAAGGTAAAGGCTAAATCCATTTTAATCCAAGAGTAGGCAATAATTCCACCACCCACAACCAGTTGGCTCAAGCCTTTCACATCAAAAACCTCAGACATATAATAAAAAAAGATGTTCATAGGTCTGAAACAATATTTGATAAAGCTGCCGCGATAGACATGTTGATTGATGGTCCAAATATTATCAAAAAACAACTGGACTGGCGTTAAAGCTAACAAAGAAAAACCATACAAAAACAACATTTCATTATAATTCCAGCCCATGATGGACGGAAAGGTTTGAAACAAAAGCCAAAAGGAAAAAAGACCGGAAAGATTGGTAGCCAGCATACCCAAGGAACTGATGATGAAATCAGCACGGTATTGCATCTTGCTTTTTATATCCTGGGAAACAATCATCCAATAAATTTTAATATAATATTTTAAACCATGTTTCATCTCCATCAACCTCCATTTACGGTAATGACTTTTGAAGCTTTCTTAAAGAATAGACGAGAAAGAGCGAATAAAATGAATAACCAGATCAGTTGAAAGCCTATAAATCTTATGTAATCTGAGATACCATAGGATTTATTTATCAGTACCTGCAAAGGCATATTGTAGACCGCCTGAAAAGGAAGTAATTCTACAATACCTCTAATGGTCCCTGGAAAGAAGGGTAAGGGAATAACAGCTCCTGATAAAAGAAGCACAATCACTTCTTTTGTGATGCTGATGCCCCATATGGATTCAGTGTATAGCGCTAAAGTGCCAATGATGAAATCAAAAATAAAATTGAGCATCATTCCCATAAAAAGGGTAATCATAAAGAAAAGAATATTGATGCCAAAAACAATCGTTCCACTTGCCGCAAAGGCAACGACTAAACAGGTGGGCAGGAAGATCAAAAAGAAGCCAAAAATCACATCACCAAATTGGTTGAAGAAAATCAAAAGCTGGTAATCAATGGGCTTCACAAAGCTAAGGGCAACGCTACCATCCACGATGCTTCTTGACATTTGCCAATCGGTAAAGGTTTTAAAAACAGTGAAGATGGCACTTGCTAAGGTTAAGTAAATGAAAGTGCTCTTAAAGGTCATGCCATGAATGGTTTCATTAGAGGTACTGTCGAAAATCGCTTTCCATAAGAAATACACAATGATGATGTAAACCAGATTACCCAAAAAAGAAATCATAAAATGAATTCTAAAAACAGAGCTTTCCATAAGGGTAGCTTTTGTTAAAGCTAAATATTTTCTCAAGCTATTCCCCCCTCATAGATTTTCTTAATAACACTCTCAGCCTCAATTTCTTCAATTTTCAAGTCATTAATATCATGCTTGTCAATAAAATAACTGAGTACCTTAATGAGTTGAACCTTATCTTCGTTCACTAAAATGTTGAGCCATTCTTCATCGGGTTCAAAGGTGAGTGCCCCATGTTCAGGGAAGGTCGATATAATGTCTCCTTTTATTTGCTCATAATCACTGTTAGCCACATTTAACTTAAGATTTCTATAAGAGCCAAACATACCTTTCAGTTGATCAAAGTGATCGTCATAAATGACAGCCCCTTTATCAATAATGAGTATGCGTTTGCATAAGGCTTCTACATCACCCATGTCATGAGTTGTCAGAATGACTGTGGTGTTTTTTTCTTTATTAAGGGCATGAATTAAGGTTCTGATTTTACTTTTCATGGAGACATCTAGGCCAATAGTAGGTTCATCAAGAAAGACGACTTTTGGATTATGTAAGAAAGCGGCTAGTATATCACAAAGGGTTTTTTGTCCCAAGGACATTTGTCGCACGGGTTTTGAATACAAATCGCTGATATTGACCAAAGAATCAAATAGCGCCAAATTGTTTTTATACACGGTGGTATCAATTCTGTAGATCTCCTTCAGTATTTTAAAGGATTCTATCACAGGAAGCGCCCACCAAAGCTGACTTCTTTGTCCAAAGACAACACCAATATCTTGTGAATTGAGGACTCTGTTTTTATGGGGTATCTTACCATTAACAGAAATATATCCACTAGTAGGTTCTAATATACCTGTCATCATTTTAATGGTTGTGGATTTTCCGGCCCCATTTGGCCCTAAGTAACCGACCATTTCCCCTTCTTCAACTTTCATAGACACATGATCCACAGCTGTGAGTAATTTATAATCTTTTGAGAATAAATCTTTAAAAGTACCCCTTAAGCCTTCTCTGCGATTAAGGGTTTTAAATGTTTTTTCTACATCCTTTAGTTCAATAATGGTGCTCATACTCAACCTCCCTAAGTTCTTCTGCTTCTATAATTACTTAAAAATTATTATATCATCACATCGTACTGATTTCAATGAGACTATTTTTTAATATCCCTTTTTTTGCTTTTTCACTGAAGGGGTGTT
>CAZJIO010000102.1:8372-14653 GCA_964546035.1 uncultured Eubacteriales bacterium
ATCCATTGCGAGGGGGAAGAAAATAAATGAACGAGTGGATTAAGATTGAGGGAATCTATAGCAACGTTGTGAATTTTGCCATGCAACAAAACGATGTCCCTATCGTAAAAAAACTGATCGTAAAAAATGATGGTGAAGAGGACATTAAAAGGGTTCAGGTGGTTCTATCTGTCGAACCTGAATTTGCCCACGAGTGGTCTACCACGGTAGAAAGTATACCAGCCCATGGAGCAGTTGATATAGATGGGATTGATCTTCATCTATCACCAACCTATTTATACGGATTAACTGAAAAAGTCTTGGGATCGGTCTCAGTCGTAGTGCGGCATAAAGACGATGTATTGGCTATAAACAGAAAGGCCATCGATGTATTAGCTTATGATGAATGGAGCGGCACTGCTATTATGCCAGAAATCGTTGCAGCCTTCATCACACCCAATCATCCCAGCATAGCAAAGATCCTTCAAAATGCCAGCCCTATTCTGGAAAAATGGAGCGACAGTCCTTCATTTACAGGTTATCAAAGCAATAACCCCAACACGGTCAAACTTCAAATGGCTGCCATCTATACCGCCCTACAAAATGAGGCCATTTCCTACTGTGTACCACCAACCAGTTACGAAGTAGTTGGACAAAGGATCCGGTTATGTGACAACATTCTAAAGAATAAAATGGGTACCTGCCTGGATTTAACCCTCTTGTATGCCAGTTGTTTGGAAGCCATTGGTCTTTCACCCCTGATCGTATTTATGAAGGGGCATGCCTTTTTAGGCTGTTGGTTGGAAAATGAGTGTTTTTCAGAATGTGTTCAAGACGATGTCTCCATGATTTCAAAAAGAATTGCTGAGGGGATTCATGAAATATGTTTAGTGGAGTCCACCGCTTTTGTTGCGGGTAAAACAGTAGCCTTTGACGAAGCAGTGAGGCTAGGAAATGCCCATTTATTGGAAATCCATCATTTTGAATTTATCGTAGATGTAAAGCGCAGTCGAGGTAGTGGCATTCGACCAATGCCTTTGATTCAAGACATCAAAGAATTATTGCCAGAAAATGTAGGTTCAACAAATTCAGTTCAAATGGCTCATGCGCCAATGACTTTCGAAGTGCATAATAAAATAGAGCAAGTCTCTCAAATTGAGGTAACAAAACAACGCATCTGGGAACGAAAACTACTGGATCTCAGCCTTAGGAATACTTTAGTCAATTTTCGTGTGACTAAAACTGCCCTGCAATTAATGGTCAACCAGCTCAGCGAACTCGAAGATGCCCTTTCTAGTGGGCAAGAATTTCAACTCATGGCAAAACCGAAAGATTTTGATAATACCTTGAGGGATTCAAAAATCTTCGAATTGCACCATCAAAGTTCCATTATTGAGACCTTGATCAAAACAGAATTTGCCAGTAAAAGAATTCGTACCTTTATAGATGAAGGGGAAGTTGTTGAACGTATGACTGCCCTGTATCGACAAGCAAAAGTGAGTCTTGAAGAAAATGGTACCAATACCCTTTATTTGGCCTTGGGATTTTTGAAGTGGTATGAAAGCGATGTCAGTGAAAAGGAACGTCATGCACCGATTGTACTGATCCCTATTGACGTCGTAAGAAAGTCAGCCCAAAAAGGTTATGTCATACGCATTCGAGATGAAGAACCTCAGATGAACATCACGTTAATTGAAATGTTAAGACAAGATTTTGGTTTGAACATCGGTGGGTTAGACCCCTTACCTATGGATGAAAGTGGTGTCGACCTTAAGGGTGTGTTCAGTGCTATGCGACAAGCGGTCATGAGTAAATCCAGATGGGACGTGGAAGAAGCGGCTTTTATCGGCCTATTCTCCTTTAGCCAATTTATTATGTGGAATGATATAAGAAACCGTGCAGGGGACTTAATGAACAATAAAATTGTCAAAAGTCTCATGTCTGGTAAGGTTGAATGGGATTGTAGTGAACAATTTCCAGACATAAGCACACTAGATCAGACCTTTAAACCCATAGACTTAGCGGTTCCTATCAGTGCGGACTCCTCTCAGTTGTCTGCTATTTGTGCTGCAGGAAAGGGACAAAGTTTTGTGCTTCACGGACCACCGGGTACAGGAAAATCTCAAACCATTACCAACATCATTGCCAATGCCCTTTTTCAAGGGCAGTCGGTCTTATTTATCGCAGAAAAAATGGCGGCGCTCTCTGTTGTGCAAAGAAGACTGGAAGGCATTGGACTTGCTCCTTTTTGCCTAGAGCTGCATTCCAATAAGGCGAGAAAAAAGGATGTCCTCGACCAGCTTGAAAAAGTATTGGAAATTGGAAAGACAGCGCCGCCAGAGCAGTACAACGCTCAGGCTCAACGTTTACTTGGTCTTAGAGGTCAACTCAATGAAGTGGTGGAAGCAATCCATAAAAAACGTACCTATGGGTTTTCACTTTATGAGGCGATTACCCGTTTTGAGTGCCACCGAGAGGATTCAGAAGCTACCCCATTTTCCCAAGTACATATTATGGGGCTAACACCTGAGAAGTACGCAGATTGGGTCGATTTAGTCACTCAATTGCAAATTATAGGCAAAACCTGTGGGGGTGCTTATGAACATCCCTTACGTGAAATAACCAGCTGCATTTATTCCCAAGACATGAAAGCCAATATTGGAAATGCGTTAAGAACCTATGCACAGCAGTTAACGGAGCTGAAGGACTTATTTACTAAAGTTTCACAACTTCCAGGAATGGGTCATTTAGATAGTTTTGATCAATTAACGGCAGCAACTCAGTTGCTTTCAGTTGTAAAAGGTGCCGAGTTTATACCACCTAAGTTATGGATGTGCACTCAGCTCTCAATTCTTAAAGATGAAGTGACCCTCGTATGTGCCAGTGGAGAAAAGCGGGATGCTCTTGAAGAAAAATTGAAGATGGAATTTATAGAGACCATTTTAACCTATGATGCTGTGGCAGCAACACAAGAATGGCGTTTGGCTCAAGAGGCATGGTTCTTACCCAAGATGCTTGGCAAGGCAAAAGTTAAAAAGTCCTTAAAGATGTTGTCAAAAAATCCAAAAGATTTCAAAGGGGACAAGATCCCCGAATATCTAGAGCAAATCACTCAGTTTAAGTTCAATGGAAAAATAGTCCAAGAGCATCATGAAACCTTTAGTGACCTCTTTGGACTTTTGTGGCAGCAAAGTGGCGGGCTCAATGGGAAATCAAAGTGGCAGACTTTACAAAAAGCCTTTACAGATGCTGCTGAGGGAGATCAACAAATCGCAGCAATAGCCTTTAATGGGGTAGAGGCTCATAAGGTCAAAGAACAATGGCTTCAAGAGGTGCTCACAGACTTGAACGGCTTTAAACAACGCTATAGTGAAACAATAGAGGGGATGCATACACATTGGCGCGTTATTAATGAAATTGAAAATAAATTAAATCAAACAGCGGGTATCCCCTTTGCTCTCGCTAAAAAAAGCGACCTTTTCATCCTTCAAATGAGTGATGTCATCCAGAGGTGGTTAGGAAATCTAGAAGGGCTGAGGGATTGGTGTGCATTTTTAAACATCAAAGCACGTCTTGAAGACGCAGGTTTAACCCATGTGGTTGCTGCCTATGAGGGTGGATTAATAGGCGAAGAACAGTTGCTTTCAGGATTTTATCGTGGGGTTTCTCAGGCTTGTTCCATGGAAATTGTCAACAGTGAAAAGTGTCTTTCTGATTTCAATGGCGCTATATTTGAAGATTTGATTGCAAAATTCTCAAAGACCAGCACAGATTTTGAAAATTTAACAAAGGATGAGTTGATTGCAAGGTTATCAGCCAAAATACCATCGGCGTCACTTAACTCAGCTAATTCCTCTGAAATCGGTATTTTACAAAAGGCCATTCGAAGTGGGGGGCGCATGATCTCCATACGTAAGCTATTTGATGGCATCCCTCATTTATTGAGACTGCTATGTCCTTGTATGCTCATGAGCCCGATTTCTGTGGCGCAATACATTGACCCCAAGTACCCACCCTTTGATTTGGTTATTTTTGATGAGGCGTCCCAACTGCCTACCAGCGAAGCAGTAGGTGCTATCGCTAGAGGGAAAAATGTTATAGTAGTGGGTGACCCTAAACAACTGCCCCCGACGAGCTTCTTTTCGACCAATCAAGTCGATGAAGACAATTATGAAAAAGAGGATTTGGAAAGTATATTGGATGACTGTATGGCTCTTTCAATGCCCCAGTCTCATTTGCTTTGGCATTATAGATCCCGTCATGAGAGCTTAATTGCTTTTAGTAACATGCAATACTACGACAATAAGCTTTATACCTTCCCATCCCCAAGAGATCTGGTATCGAGTGTGACCTTTGTACCTGTCGAAGGCTTTTACGATAGAGGTAGGACAAAGCATAACAAAGCAGAGGCAGAAGCCGTTATTGCTGAAATTGTTAGAAGGTTAAGCGATCCGATTCTGTGTAAAGAGAGCATCGGGGTTGTCACCTTTAGCGCTGTACAACAGAATCTCATTGACGATTTACTCACGAAAACCTTTATTCAAAATCCAGCCCTTGAGGAAATAAATAACGCGGCCTATGAGCCTATTTTCATAAAGAATCTGGAAAATGTACAAGGTGATGAACGGGATATTATTCTATTTTCCATTGGATATGGTCCTGATGAAACGGGTAAAACGGCTCTTAATTTTGGTCCTATTAATAGAGATGGGGGTTGGCGACGATTGAATGTGGCCGTTTCTCGTGCAAGAAAAGAAATGAAGGTCTTTTCAACCTTACGTCCAGAGCATATCGACATCTCTAAAACCCGCTCCCAAGGGGTAGCTGGACTTCGAGCATTTTTAGAGTATGCGCAAAAAGGAAAGAGTTCTCTAGCCTTTAAGCTTTCAAATGCTGCGGTAAAAACGGAAATGGCAGAGAAGCGAATCGCTGAAAAACTTATGACACTCGGTTATGAAGTCCATACCAACATTGGGGCCTCAGAATATAAAATCGATATAGGTATTGTTCATCCCTATCACAAGGGCGAATATCTGTTAGGGGTTATGTGTGATGGTGACAATTATAAGGCTTCAAAAACTGCGCGAGATCGAAATATCCTTCAGGAGGGTGTCCTGAAATCCTTGGGTTGGTGTGTGCACCGACTCTGGATGCTGGACTGGTGGGAAAATCCAGATAAAGAAGTGGAAAAAATTCGTTTAATCCTTGCAAAGCAAATAGAGAAAGCAGCTGACGGGGTAAAAGAAGTTCCTGCTCAAACCCCCATCAGAGAGACCTATGTGTATAAGAAATTAGTGGCAACTGAAGCAGATTCGGCAGAAGCACTGCCTACTTATGAGATTTGCTCTTTAGAAACAGAAACTGATGGAGGTCTTGATGCTTTTTGTTTGCCCAAGAACACTAAAAAGATCTTAAAACAAATTAATCGTGTCATGGCAGTAGAAGCACCCATCAGTGAGAACTTACTCCATAAGCGGTTACAGATGGCGTGGGGCATTACACGTTCAGGAGCACGTTTAGAAAACCGCATGAAAGAAGTTCTTGAAGGATCGGATTTCCAAGTGACATCTATGAATAATGCGCTATATTATTGGAAAAAGGATCAATTGATAGAAGCGTTTCATCTGTTTAGAGTGCCAGCGAATGAAATGACCCGCAGAAATATGGAGGATATTGCCGTTACGGAGATTGTAAATGCCATTGTGTATATTGTGAAAAATCAGATCAGCTTATCAAAAATAGATCTAATAAGAGAGGTATACAGACTGTTTGGTTTTTCTCGCAGCAGTACGACAATTGAGGCGTGTGTAGGAGCTGCTCTAGATCTTGCAGAGAGTAAGAAGGCTGTTGTTGTTGACGGGGAGAATATCCGGATTGTTTGAGAGTTTTTATTGCCATAATGATAATATTAATGGAAATAGAAAACATACAATGATATAATGTAATAAAATTATTTTTATGGGGGGGAGAACATGAAGAAAATAGAATTGCAATGTGAAGCAAGCTTAAAGGAAGCAGGATTTAGACCTGAGAACATTGACAAAATGGATGCCTTATTAGAGCGTTTCATCGACAACAAAAAATATTTGGCTGCCAGCTATATGTTAGTGAGAGATGGCAAAAGTTTTGTTTGTAAATCTATGGGTAAGTTATGTGGCTTCGAGGATAAGGGCGATTTTAAACCAGATACCATTTATCCTTTGGCATGTATACTCAGTAGACTTTGTTTTTCTTAAAGTCTGATGCACCATATAATTCAGATTCACAGTGAGTAAAAACTTGGATATGTATTGAAGTTTTGT
>CAZJIO010000103.1:0-2196 GCA_964546035.1 uncultured Eubacteriales bacterium
CGGAAAAACTAAAAAGCAGTATGAATACATCCATTCGATGGACTTACTTACATGGCAAGATGAAACCAAAAGAAAAAAACGAAATTATGGAAAAATTTTCTAATGGAGAAATGGATCTTCTTATTTCAACAACGGTCATAGAAGTGGGTGTGAATGTGCCCAATGCAACAATAATGGTCATTGAGAATGCTGAAAGATTTGGTCTAGCCGGTTTGCATCAATTACGTGGTAGAGTAGGAAGAGGCAAATATCAATCCCATTGCATCTTAATTACAGATTCAAAGGCTGAACTGACCAAAAAGCGAATGGATGTCTTAGAAAAGTATACAGATGGATTTATCATTTCAGAATACGATTTAAAATTAAGAGGACCTGGTGATGCTTTTGGTGTCAAGCAACATGGTCTGCCTGAATTTCGAATCGGTAATCTTTTTGAAAATATGGATATCTTAAAGGAAACAAGTGATTTGGCCAAAGAAATCATCGATGAAGACCCGAGTTTCAAAAGCGAAAAATATCGTTATTTAGGTGAGCTGATGTTGAGACAGTTAGAAAGTCAGGGTGGAAAAATTAGCTTATAAGTTGACAACAATTTCTAGCGTAATAAAAATCCTACTGCACATAATAGTATTGTAACTTATATAAAAGGTTTTACAAAAGAACAAAAGAACAAAAGAACAAAAGACTTAATGACCTAAGGAGGAATAGTATTATGGCAAGCAGAAACAGAAATGTAGTACCTCAAGCAAGAGAAGCATTAGACCGTTTCAAATATGAAGTAGCTAACGAAATAGGTGTTCCTTTAAAACAAGGTTATAATGGTGACTTAACATCTGCTCAAAACGGTTCAGTTGGTGGATATATGGTAAAAAAATTAATTGAACAAGCTGAACAAAGCATGGTTGGCACAACTAAGTAACACCGTAAGTATGACAAATGATTAAGAAAAAATGAGCTTCGGCTCATTTTTTTTTGCATATTATGGCCTAGCTACTCATATACATGTCCTAAGAAAGGATGCGTAAAATGATTGAAATAGAAAATATCTTCTCTGAAACACTCAGAGGCATTATCAGAAAACTGAATATGGATTGGCTACAAGAAATACGTTTGAGAGTAGGAAAACCTATTCTGATTTACTATAACAACAAAGAATTCTTTGTGGGTCCCGACCATAAAATAACCCAAGAATACAATGATAGATCTTTAAAGATTTCCTTGGAGGAAATTAAAGAAGTCATTGAAGCCATCAGTAAGCATTCTTTGTATGCCTTTGAGGAAGATATTAAAGGCGGTTATATCACCATTGAAGGCGGGCATAGAATTGGTATTGCAGGTAAGGTTGTTCTAGAAGGGGGGAAAGTAAAAACCATTCGGAATGTCTCTTGCATAAACTTCAGAATTTCCCATGAGGTAAAGGGCTGTGCGAACTCTATCCTTGGATATGTGGTTCAAAAGGGCACCCTACTCCATACCCTCATTATTTCACCACCTAAATGTGGCAAGACAACACTGCTGAGAGATGCTATTAGACAATTATCTGATGGTACCCTTGACTTCAGAGGCATGACCGTTGGGCTTGTGGATGAACGCTCAGAAATAGGTGGCTGTTATCGAGGTATTCCCCAAAATGATATAGGTATAAGAACGGATATTTTAGACAGTTGTAGTAAGGGTGAAGGTTTGCTCATGCTCATTCGTGCAATGGCACCGAGAATTATCGCTGTTGATGAAATCGGTAGCAAGGAAGATGTGGATGCTATTGAGTACGCGTTGGGTGCAGGGTGCAGGGTTATCTGTACCATTCATGGTGATTCCATTGAAGATTTAAAGGATAAGCCTAGGGTACAAGAATTGATTGAAAGAAAGGTTTTCAAACGGTATATCCTTCTGGAAAACAATCAATCAATTGGAGATTTTAAAAGTATATTAGATGAAAATCATCAGTTGTTAGCCGTGATTAACGATGAAGATGAAAGGAGGGGACAAAACTGAAGTTAGTTGGAATGGTTTTGGTATTGATTGCATGCTCGGGATTAGGTTATATGTACAGTGTGATCTATAAAAAGAGAGTGAGTGAACTTCAAGAGTGGAAACGAGGTATAGTGCTTCTCAAAAGTGAAATTAATTTTTCATTGACGCCCTTATCGGAAGCTTTTGAAACAGTTAGTAAAAGACTAGAAGGCGAGATAAAAA
>CAZJIO010000103.1:2224-5370 GCA_964546035.1 uncultured Eubacteriales bacterium
TATTTCAGATTTTGTGAAAAAGAATCCCAATCAATCTATGGACAAGATGGATGATAAAATCCTAAAGGGATTTTTGCTCCAAACGTGTCTGAATGAAAAGGACGCGTCAAAGTTGGTTACTTTCATTAAAAGCTTAGGATTATTAGATAAAGAGAGTCAGATGAACAATCTATCCTTACATATAAAAAACATGGAACAAGATATTGAAACTGCCAGAAGAGATGAAGAGAAAAATGAAAAGTTATTTAGAACCTTGGGCATTCTTTCAGGCATTTTCATCGTCGTAATTTTCATTTAAACCACACTTAATTTTACAAGGAGATGAAGAGAAATGGATATATCCATCATTTTTAAAATTGCTGCAGTTGGTATACTAATTTCTGTATTAAACCAGGTATTATCAAGAGCAGGGCGTGAGGATCAAGCCATGCTGACGACCTTAGCGGGACTAGTGGTTGTTCTGTTTTGGGTTATTCAATATATCAGTGATTTATTTACAGAAGTTCAAAATCTATTCAAGTTATAAAGGGTACAAACATGGAAATTGTACAAATTGTAATCATCTGTTTACTAGCGATTATTTTTATCGCTATATTAGACAAACAAAAAGAGTTTGGTATCTATTTAAGTGTGGTAACGGGTGTGATTACCTTCCTGGTTTTCTTGGACAAATTTAACATTATCATGGACCTTTTAAACAAGATGAACGGGGTTATAAACATTGAAGATATTTACATGAAAATATTGCTTCAAATACTAGGAATTGCCTTTGTTACAGAGTTTGGTGCTCAATTGTGCCGAGATGCAAACCAAAAAGCCATAGCTAATAACATTGAATTAGCGGGAAAGATCATCATATTGGTTGTCGCAGCACCTATTTTATTAGCCATTATTAATTTAGTGGAATCCATTGTTTAAAGTGCAAGGACCAATACCAATGAAGTGGGTGTTATCAATGAAAAAAATACTTATGATATCTATTCTTATTCTTTTAGTCCACTTATCTTTCACCACCGTCAAGGGAAGTGAGTTAGAGGATGAAAAAGTCATTAACTTTGATATGGAGTTACAACAGGTCCAAGATTCTCAGAAGGAGAGCATTGATTATGAGGGTATTCAGCAAAGTTTAAATGGGTCTCTGAATCAAAATTATCCCTTAGATTTTAAAGAATTGGTCTCGAAAATTCTGGCAGGTCAATACGATATGGAAGGAAAAACCATTTTGCAATTGGTCTTCTCTATTTTTTACCAGGATTTAAAAGACAACATGGGTATCATTATTAGAATTCTTGTTATTAGTATCGTTGCAGCATTTTTCAAGACCTTAATGGGAACCTTCGAAAACAAACAGGCAGCTGAAATGGGTTTTTTTGTGGTCCTATTATTGGTTATTTCATCAACGATACAATCCTACAATATGATTAACGCCGTTGCAGATGACATGATTGAAAATATTTTGGTATTTATTGAAGCCTTAGTACCCAGTTTGATATCCGTAACAATCCTATCTGGTGCCACGATTTCTTCGGTGATGTATGGAGAAAGTATTATCATGTTGGTAGGCATTATTAATGGGATTATCAAAAATATCATGTTGCCTTTTTTATACATACTAATCGTATTTGTTCTTTTGAACACCATTACAGACGAAAGTAATTTAAGCAAAATCATCTCCTTATTTAAAAAAGGGTATGAGTGGAGTATGAAGATCCTGTTGTGGGTTTTTTTAGGCGTGTTCGGGTTACAATCTTTTGGTTTACCAGTGGTGGATGGCCTTATGGCCAGAACAGCTAAACAAACCATTGGTATTGTGCCGGTTGTTGGGACGAGTATTTCAGAAATAGCAGACATTGTACTCGGTTGTGGTACCGTTATAAAAAATGCGTTTGGTATTGGCACAATCATTGCAATTATTTTTCTTACCATTACCCCTATGCTCAAAATTTTAGTTATCGCCTTAGCATACAAATTAGCGGCAGCCTTTATCGAGCCGATTTCCGAAGGCAGATTGGTAAACTGTTTGTCACAGATCGGTGATGTGTGTTTTTTGTTGCTTGGAACCGTTCTGTTGGTTGTTTTTTTATTGATAGTTGTTATTGCGATGACGCTTTTTATAACCAATACACTTTTGTATATCAGGTGATTCTATGACATTCTTAATAGATTGGGCTAAAAATATCGTATATTACATTTTATTTGTCAAAGTACTTGTCAGCTTAATGCCGAGTGGAAAAATGAGTAAGTACTTTAAGTTATTTTCGGGTGTTTTACTCATCATGATATTAATACAACCGTTACTTCAATTAAAAAGCTTCGATGAAAAGATGTTCACCAGCATCCTTAAGACGGAGATGAATGTAGACGCTTATAATTTGAAAAAACAAGCGACTACCTATGAACAGCTTAACAATGAACTGGCCCTTAAACTGTATATTAAAAACACCAAGGAACGTATTAGAAGTATTGTTGAGGAATCAGGCGTTGATCTGACGGCAGTGAGCCTTAAAGTGAATGAAGATGCTTCAAGTGATCGCTTTGGAGAAATCATAGAAATGCATCTGATTCTTCGTAAAAAAAGCTCTGGGACTAAAAGCATGCCCCTCGTTTTACCTATAGAGGTCAATTTGCAAGAAGATGCACAGCTACCAAAATCCTCAGAAGATATTCTGATTGAAAAAAAGTTGAAAAGTGACCTTTTAGACTTCTATAATGTATCCTACGATAATATTCATATTAGTATAGAAAAGAAATAAATAGGTACATATCATAAGTCACCTTTACTCAAGAAACTTTCATGCCATGGAGGTTACCAATGAAATTCAAGTTACATAACATTCAAATGAATAAACCGAAGAAAATAATGAACGCTTTATTTGCTGTATTTTGTATAGGACTTGTCATGATTTTGTTCAACAATAAAGCGTTACCTAAGAACCAAAATTCTCCTGCTTTGGTCACTGAAACAACTCAACATACGACGGATCAAGAACTGATCTCTTATAGTGACACTTTAGAAAAACAACTTGAAAAAGAATTGGTCAAAATTGAGGGCGTAGGTCAGGTTGAGGTGATGCTTACCATGAAAACGAAAGGTGAAATTGTATTGAATAAGGATTCTCCCTATTCAACGTCAACAACCCTTGAAT
>CAZJIO010000103.1:5422-8192 GCA_964546035.1 uncultured Eubacteriales bacterium
AATTATCAGAAATAGTGACGGTAGTGAACAAGCGATTGTGTTGAAGGAGTACTTGCCAGAAGTGAGTGGTGTTGTAATTATTGCAGAAGGTGGTGAAAATCCTATCGTAAAGAATTATTTAATTCATGTTGCACAAGTATTATTAGATTTACCAGCGCATAAAATAGAAGTAATGAAAATGGTTAAACAATAAGGGGGAAAATTAATGAATACCTTCAAAAAGAATCAAATTATTATTACAGCATTGGCAATTATGATTGCTATAGCAGGCTACTTGAATTTTACGGGTAAGGCAGACAATAACAAAGATCAGTATGTCTTGAGTGATCAACCTCAAGATGTCGCTGTGATGGATTTGGATGCTACAGGTTTAGTACCTAACGATGAAAATCTAACCAATGTGGATGTTATTCAAGAACTAGAAGAATCAGCAGTAACCACTATGGAAGATGCTGATGTTAATGACGTTGGAGCAGAATTAGTCCTTGAAGATCCTGATTTAATCCTAGAAGCTGAAGGGGTAAATACAAAGGTAGATGAAGTTGGAGAAGCTGTCTTTGTAAGCAGCACTTCCATAGACAGCGGTTATTTCTTGAAAACAAAAATCGAAAGAGAACATACCAGAGCAGCTAGCCTAGATATTTTACTTGAGGTTATTGATAATGAAAACTTAGGAGAGGAACAAAAAGTAGAGGCTGCATCTAAAATGATCCAGTTACAGGATCGTATAGAAAGAGAAGCAGCAGCTGAATCCTTACTGATTGCTAAGGGATATAGTGAAGTTTTTGTCCTTATGGACGATACAAAAGTGGATGTTGTAATCAATGCTAAAGAAATCACAGCAACCGATTTGGCTCAGATTTCAGATATCGTTTCAAGAAAAACAGGCGTCGATCCAAGTCTCATTGTGATTGCACCCCTAAAAACCCTCCAAGCAGAGTGAACCTATAAAACTTTTTAAGGACCAATTACTTGGATTTCGTTGCTTCAATAGCTCCCCTATGTTATAATTGACCTAATTCAAAGTGCCTATATGTGTTTTAGGCAATAAAATGAGGAGGTTTACTATGGACAGAGAGACAGTTAAAATACATGAAAAAGACGAAATTGGTGAAGTGCAAATCGCAAATGAAGTAGTAGCCATCATTGCTGGGCTTGCAGCAACTGAAGTTGAAGGTATTGCGGGCATGGTTGGTACTTTAAAAGGTGATTTGGTAGAACTTCTTGGTAAAAAGAATTTATCTAAAGGCGTCGTCGTAGAAGTTGGTGAAGAATCGATTTCTTTAGAACTCTCCTTAATTGTTAATTTCGGGGTGTGTATACCTGAAGTATGTAAGGTTGTACAGGATAAGGTAAAAAGTGCTGTTGAAACGATGACGGGTTTAATAGTAGAAGATGTTAACATTAGAGTTGCTGGCGTGGAAGTTGCGGCGCTATAATAATTAAATACTTAATTGTCATAATACCCTTAAATAATTTTATTTAAGGGTATTAAAATGCATTCAAATCGATTATAATTAAAGTTAAATGAAGTTTAGGAGGATAATTTGGTGAATAGAAGGTTGCAAAGAGAACATATTTTTAAGATCATTTTCTCTTATGAATTTGATATAAAAGAAGATTTTTATCTGCATGTGAATTATTATATGGATGAAGTCGAGTCAGAGGATCTTGCAGGTCTTGAATACATTCGTAACAAAGCGCTAAGAATAATTGAAATGGTTGGAGATATTGACCAGCGCATATTGGAAAAAACCAAGGATTGGACCTTTGAGAGAATTGCTAAAGTCGAAGTTGCTATTATTCGCTTAGCGGTCTATGAAATTTATCACGACGAGGATATTCCGAGTTCGGTAGCAATTAATGAGGCTGTTGAACTAGCTAAGAAGTACGGGGGAGATAATTCCCCATCCTTTGTAAATGGTGTCCTTGCTAATATTGTAAAGTAGGGCGATAGGTGGTGCATACATGACGAAAAACATCTTAACGGTAGCACAGGTGAATGCCTACATTAAAAAGCTTTTTGAGATGGACTATATTGTCAAAAGCGTTTGGATTCAAGGTGAGGTATCTAATTGTAAGATCCATAGTTCGGGTCACATTTATTTCACACTTAAAGATGCCATGTCTTCAATAGCCTGTGTTATGTTTAAAGGTTATCAAAGCAAGGAAACCGGGTCTTTAAAAGACGGTATGAAAATTATCGCTCAAGGGTCTGTTTCTGTTTATGAGAGAAGTGGTCAATACCAGTTATATGTGAAAGAGTTTATTGAAGATGGTATAGGTCTTTTGTATAAAAAATTTGAAGAGCTCAAAGAACGCTTGAATCAAAGGGGTTGGTTTTCCGAGGAAATCAAGAAATCCATTCCTTTTTACCCAAGAAAAGTTGGGCTAGTGACTTCTGAAACTGGCGCTGCCTTGCAAGATATCTTGAACATATCTAAACGGCGAAACCCTTATATTCAACTGGTGTTGTATCCAACTTTAGTACAAGGGGATGAAGCAAAACAGGGTATTATAGAAGGTATTAAAACCTTGGATGCTATGGAAGATGTAGATGTGATTATTGTTGGTAGAGGCGGGGGGTCCTTAGAAGATCTTTGGTCCTTTAATGATGAAGGAGTCGCTAGAGCTATATTTGAAGCCCATACGCCTATTATTTCAGCAGTTGGACATGAGATTGACTTTACAATTTCTGATTTTGTGTCTGATTTAAGAGCACCCACCCCTTCAGCGGCTGCCGAACTCGCTATTCCTTCATTTTATGAGA
>CAZJIO010000103.1:8215-9993 GCA_964546035.1 uncultured Eubacteriales bacterium
GAGACCAATGCGTATTTAGAAAGCTTTCAAGAGAGGCTCTTTAAAAGTCTTTCCAGACAGTTGGAACAGAAAAAAAGTTGGATAGCACTCTATGAAGCTCGGTTTGAGCGATATCACCCAAAAAGAAGTATTGAGCAAATGATTCAATATTTAAATGATTTGCAGGATCGCCTTGAAACAGCATTAGCTACTGATCTTAAAGATAAGCGCAATTATATCACTTTACTTCAAGAAAGGCTAAAGCGCGTTTCGCCCTTTGAAAAATTAAAAGATGGATACGCTTTTATCACTAATGAGGCAGGAAATCCAATCAAAACCATTCAAGAGTTAGGATTAGGACAAGAGTTGCGGGTCCAATTAATGGATGGACAGGTTGGTGTAAGAGTCATTACACTTGTGGAGGGCTTAATAAATGAGCACAAATAAAACAGTTAAAAATAAATCCTTAGAAGAAAATGTCAAGGAAATTGAAGCCATTGTTGAAGCCATAGAAAGTGGCGAGATTTCTTTAGAAGGTTCCATTGATCTGTATAAAAAAGGTATTACAATCTTAGAAACGTGCAATACGACACTTGATAAAATAGAGAAAGAACTCATCATTTTAAAGGAAAAGAAATAGGTGGTGGACTATGGATTTTATTGAAAATTTTAAGAAAAACCAAGAAAACATCAATGATATTTTAATGAAATTTATGCCTGAAAGTGAGATTGTTCATATCGATCCCATTATCAAAGCAATGACTTATAGTCTTTTGGCAGGTGGCAAGAGAATTAGACCGGTTTTCATGAGAGAAACCTTTAAGGCATGTGGCGGTACGGAGGATGCTATCGAAGTGTTTATGGCATCCATTGAAATGATTCATACCTACTCCTTGATACATGATGACCTTCCTGCCCTTGATAACGATGAATTGAGAAGGGGAATGCCAACTTGCCATATTCAATTTGGTGAAAATATGGCCATTCTGGCAGGGGATGCTCTGCTAAATAGAGCTTTTGAAATCATCATTGATGAAAGTACCCGTAGTGGGGACTTATATCATTTAAGAGCTATGCAAGAACTAGCTAAAGCCTCTGGAACAAGAGGTATGATTGGTGGTCAAGTGGCGGACGTACTCAACGAGAATAAACCAATTGACTTGGAGCTTTTAAATTATATTCATTTGCATAAAACCTCAGCACTGATCGAAGCTGCCTTTGTAATTGGTGCGCTGTTGGCTCATGCACAAGAACAAGAGGTTGAAACCTTTAGAAATATTGGTAGAAATATTGGTCTTGCTTTCCAAATACAGGACGATCTCCTAGATGTAACGGGCACTACCCAGGAGTTGGGCAAGCCCATGGGCAGTGATGAAAAGAATAAAAAGGTTACCTATGTTACCTTAATGGGGCTAGAGGCATCGGAAGAGATTGTTGAGCAAAAATTAAATGAAGCCATAGTGCTTCTGAAAAGTTTCCAAAATTGTGAATTTCTCGTGGAATTTATTGAATATTTAAGAGTTAGAAAAAATTAGCAAGGTCTGATGTCTATAATTCTATATTAAAGTATGGTATGATTAAAGTATCAAACTGAAGATGCAGTATTCTAGTCAATTCATTTAATTCTGAAGACGGGCCTAAAGATCCGTTAAAGGGCATACCGATGAAGTTTCTGGTGTTGGCTGGCGACGCCCAGTCGCGGGCTTATGCTGGGAGTTAAGACTTAGGGGCGATCCGCAATGGCATGCGGGCGATGACCCTTCTGTCGTGGAGACCGACGAATGTGGGATGTTTTGCTA
>CAZJIO010000103.1:10007-14332 GCA_964546035.1 uncultured Eubacteriales bacterium
TGCTAACGCAAATTCCTACGACGTTGGATAGAACCTGTCATGCGGCGAAAGCTGTGGACAGCGTAGCCTGCCTTGCGTGATTATAAATGGGAGAGCAAGTTAAACTTATCATGCTTTTGGCCAAAGGTATTGTTAAGTTTTTGCTTGAAACTTTATTCGCAAAAGAGGCTAGGAATTAGGGTGAATTGTTAAGGAAAACTTCTAGACTGTTTGAAAGAAATAAATAGAGGATTACAGTGTGATTGTTAAGGTGATCTAGCTCTATCGTTGGCGACACGGTAGGAATTTGTTTAATAGGAAACTGCTCCTTTGGTGACAATGGCGTACAAATTCGGGAAAACCTGCTAGACTATATGTCGCAAAATTTACTCCATTTATTATCTTTAGTTTGAATTTAATGAAAAGGTTGGAAAGATTTGAGCAATCGAGAAAAAAAACCCAAAGTAAAGTTTAGGAATTTATATACGCATAGATCAGTTAACTATGTCTGGATCATGGTGATAACAATCATCCCTTTTTTTATGGCCATAATCTTGGGATATTTTTCCATGGTACTTATGGGAAATGTTAACTTATTCATAGCCATAGTTGTTTTATTTATTATTATTTCAATCGGCGTATTTTTTGATTTATTAGGGATTGCCGTTACATCGGCGGAAGAAACACCCTTTCATGCTATGGCCTCCCATCGATTAAGAGGCGCAAAAGAAAGTATATCCATCCTTAGAAATGCAGGTCCTGTAGCCAACTTTTTTAACGATGTCATTGGCGATATATCGGGCATTATTTCTGGGACAACCACAGGTGCTATTCTAATCAAGATAAATAAAGATATGGATGGCGAATCCATAGTACTCAGTATGTTATTAACAGGAATTATATCAGCAATCACCGTCGGGGGAAAGGCTATAGGAAAAGAAATAGCCTTGCGAAATTCCAATGGAATTGTTTTTAAAATAGGTTACTTTATCAGCTTTTTTAACATTAGAAAGTTTAAGAAATGAGGTGCTCTTCATGGGTAAATTATTGGATCAAATTAAAGACCCAAAAGATATCAAAGAACTTGATCTGGTACAATTAAATACGCTTTCAAAAGAAATTCGAAAATATCTCGTGGAAGTAGTGAGCCAAAGTGGTGGTCATCTGAGTTCTAATTTAGGTGTTGTTGAACTCACAATTGCTTTACATTATTGCTTTAATTCCCCAGTAGATAAGATTATTTGGGATGTAGGTCATCAAAGTTATGTGCACAAAATTTTAACGGGTAGAAAAGAAGGTTTAAAAACCATAAGGAAACTAGATGGTATCAGTGGCTTTCCAAAACGTGATGAAAGCATACATGACGCCTATGATACAGGACATAGTTCTACTTCAATTTCAGCAGCTCTTGGCTTTGCTAAGGCAAGAGATTTATCTAAGGGTGATAATTATGTGGTTTCCATTATTGGCGATGGGGCTTTAACTGGCGGGCTAGCTTTTGAGGCTCTAAATAATGTGGCCAGTTTAGACAGTAATTTTATCGTGATTCTCAATGACAATCAAATGTCTATTTCCGAAAACGTTGGCGGTATTTCTCTGTACCTAGATAGTATTCGTACAGCAACACTTTACAATGAGGTTAAAGAGGATGTTCAAAAAGTACTTAGAAAAATACCAAGGTACGGGGAAGGCTTTATTAGTGCTGTGAGAGATGTCAAAGACAGTATTAAACAACTCTTTATACCCGGGATGTTTTTTGAAGAAATGGGATTCACTTATTTAGGACCTGTTGATGGTCATAATATTAAACAAGTGATGACGGTTTTAAATCAAGCTAAAAAATTACATGGACCAACACTTGTACATATCAATACGGTCAAGGGGAAGGGTTATAAATACGCAGAGGCTTTTCCTACTAAATTTCATGGCACAAAACCCTTTGAGAAGCAAAGCGGTCATGTAAAAGGATGTTCTGAAGGAAAAAGCTATTCACAAGTTTTTGGTGATCAGTTAGTCGACATGGCAAAAAACAACGAAAATATTGTGGCCATCACGGCAGCTATGCCTGAGGGCACAGGACTTCATGAATTTTCAAAAAAATATCCAAATAGATTCTTTGATGTTGGCATTGCAGAGCAGCATGCCGTGACTTTTGCAGGTGGATTAGCCGTATCAGGCTTGAAACCTTATGTTGCGATTTATTCATCCTTCTTACAAAGAGCTTATGACCCTATCCTTCACGATATATGTATCCAAAAGCTCCCAGTGGTTTTTTGCGTCGATCGATCAGGTATTGTCGGAGAAGATGGCGATACACATCAAGGGATCTTTGATAGTTCTTTTTTAAGCCATATGCCCAATATGACCATTATGGCACCAAAAGATGGGGTGGAATTGGAATGTATGTTAAAATTCACAGAAAATTATATGGATGGTCCAATCAGTATTAAGTATCCTAGAGGCGGTGACAGCAGAGATAGTTCTCCTTCTCAAGATGTTCTCATCTATGGGAAATCAGAAAAAATACTTGAGGGTAAGGATATTGCCATCATATCAGTAGGTACAATGTATGAACAAGCCTATCAGGTGGCGTTAAAGTTGCAAGAATTAGGCATCCAGCCTACGCTAATGAACGCTCGATTTATTAAACCAATAGATGAATCACTCTTAAAAGAGCTGGCGGAACAACATTCTTATATAGTGGTTATAGAAGAAAATGTCGTTTCTGGTGGTTATGGCTCAGAGGTCTCACGTTTGATGAGCAGTTATGATAAAAGGCCGCGTATGCTTCTTTGTGGCATTGAAAATACATTTGTAAGACATGGGACTAGAAAGCAGTTATTTGATGAATGCGGCTTGAGTGAAGAAAAAATACTCGCTAAAATTGTAGCTTTTTGTGGACTTACGCAATAGGCATTAAGAGATAAAGAGGTTAAGAAAATGAGTGATAAAGAACGCTTAGATATTGTTTTGGTCAATGGTGGTCATGCACCTTCGAGAGAAAGAGCAAAAACACTCATTATGACCGGAAATGTCTTTGTAAATGGTCAAAGAGAAGATAAAGTCGGTACTAAGATAGATATTTATTCCAATATTGTGATCAAATCCAATCCGATTCCTTATGTGAGTAGAGGTGGGCTTAAACTGGAAAAGGCTATTGCAGCCTTTGATCTCCAATTAAAGGACTTTGTCTGTATGGATGTGGGTGCTTCAACGGGTGGGTTCACAGATTGCATGTTGCAAAATGGTGCAAGCAAGGTTTTTTCTGTAGATGTTGGTTATGGCCAGTTGGATTGGTCGCTGCGACAGGACCCAAGAGTGGTTTGCATGGAAAAAACAAATATTCGATATGTTACAAATCAAGAGGTTACGGAATCACTCGATTTTGTTTCTATAGATGTGTCCTTTATCTCCCTAACAAAGGTTTTGTTGCCTGTGTGGGAGTTAATGAAAAGTGATGCCCAGTGTGTTTGTCTCATTAAACCACAATTTGAAGCTGGCAGAGATAAAGTTGGAAAAAAAGGTGTGGTCAGAGAGTGGCAAACCCATTTTGACGTCATAGAAAAAGTCATTGAGTATGCAATGGGTATTCAATTTGAATTTTTAGGTCTGAGTTATTCACCCATTAAAGGACCTGAGGGGAATATTGAGTATTTACTCCATATCCAAAAGGCGCATGTTTCAAGTTTGAAATCTGATTTCACAGAAATAATTAAAAATATTGTTGATAATGCACATGAAAAGTTATAAAATGGATGTGCGTATGTATAATTATGAATCGAAGTTGGTGATTTATGAATAAATTTTTTGTCGTACCGAACCTGCTAAAAAAAGAAAGTCACGAACTCACTAAGAAAATTGTGAAGTGGTTATCTGACCACCAATTTGAAGTTTATGTCACTGCAGAAATTGGTTTGGCATATGACTTGAAGGATTTTATTTGTGAAAAGGAACAAGCTTTGCAGGATGCTAATTGTGTCATAGTACTGGGGGGCGATGGAACGATTCTCAGTACAGCTAGAGAAATTGGGCATTATCAATTGCCATTGTTAGGTGTTAATCTTGGCAATTTAGGTTTTTTAGCAGAAGTTGATGCAAAAGACTTTCTTAAGACCTTAGATGAATTGGTGAGAGGACACTTTTTTATCCAAGATCGAATGATGCTACAAACACAAATTCTTGAGGGTGGTCAAAAAAGAAACATTGGTTTGGCCTTGAATGATATTGTTGCTACAAGATCTTCCATATCAAGAATGGTTGGATATAGCATTTATGTGAATGATGATTTGGTCAATCATTATTATGCAGATGGAATTATTATTTCAACGCCAACGGGGTCAACGGCG
>CAZJIO010000104.1:0-5724 GCA_964546035.1 uncultured Eubacteriales bacterium
GACCTTTTATTTCCAAGGTTTCTTCTGGTATAGCAATCCCTTTCTCCAATAAATATTGCTTTATATGGTTACTAAATAAACTGCCATATTTTTGATATTTCACTTCCCCAACCCCATTAATTTTCAACATGGCATATTCTGAAGTTGGCGTAAATTGGCTCATTTCTCTTAATGTCTTGTCTGGAAAAATTGTATAAGGTGGTAGTCCCGCAGAAGCTGCAAGTTTACGCCTTAATTCTCTTAACCCCTCGAATAAAGAATCATTTACGACGATTTCTCTTGCCTTAATTTGATTATGTATGACCTGTTCTTCTTTTCTTAAAACCAAACGACCAGGATCAGTTACACGAATAACAGGGTATTCATCCGTTGACTGTTCTAAATAACCATCCGCAACCAATCGACTAATAAAATCTTTGATATCCGACAAACTCCAACCTCTTAGAAGTCCATAAGTGGAAAGCTCCTCAAAGTGGTTTTGAAGAACCTTCTTATTTTGGGAACCTTTAAGAACCTCGGCAACCGTTGCAATCCCAAAACGTTCACGCATGCGCATCACACATGACAGAACCTTCATAGCATCAATGGTGACATCCTCTTTAATTACTTCATCGGAGCAGTTGCTGCATTGTCCACAATAATCGGGATAGATTTCATCAAAATAATTGAGAATATGCTTTCTAAGACAGGTTGTAATATGACAATAGTGGGTCATTTGCTGAAGTTTTTCATATCGGTGAGATAAATAAGTTGGGTCTTTTTCCTCTAATTGATCTATGAGAAAACGCCTAATTTGTACATCACCGGGGCTAAAAAGCATCAAGCACTCAGAGGTTTCACCATCACGTCCAGCACGTCCAGCTTCTTGATAATATGCCTCAATATTTTCTGGCATATTGTAATGAATGACATACCTCACATTGGATTTATCAATTCCCATACCAAATGCATTCGTCGCAACAATCACATTAACTTTGTCATAGAGAAATAATTCTTGCTGATCTTTTCTTTGTTTCATCGTAAGGCCAGCATGGTAAATGGCAGGATTGAGATTCTTTTTTTTGAGATTCTCATAGACATTTTCCGTTTCTTTTCGAGTAGAACAATAGATAATCCCAGATTCCTCTTTGTTTTTAAGGACATAATCGAGAATAAAGTGTTTTTTATTAATCCCTTTGAGCACGAAAAATTTCAAATTTTTCCGGTCATAGCCATACTCAAACCGCCCAGGATGATACAGTCTGAGTTGTTCGATGATATCTTTCTTTACATGGGGTGTTGCTGTGGCTGTAAATGCAGAAATGACGGGTCTAACAGGAATTTTTCGAATAAATTCATGAATGGTTAAATAAGAACTTCTAAAATCATGTCCCCACTGGGAAACGCAATGGGCTTCATCAATAGCAATATGTGAAATGGTGCATTGACGCATAAGGTCATCTATTAAATCTGTATCAAGTCTCTCCGGAGCTACATAGATGAGCTTATATTTACCTTGAACAATATCCTGTACCCGCTTTTCAAGTTCCCTAGCACTCACGGTACTATTCAATAGCGTAGCGGGTATTCCCATATCGATTAATCCATCCACCTGGTCTTTCATTAGCGATATCAGAGGTGAAATAACCAATGTGATACCCTCTAAAATAAGTGCTGGAATTTGATAGCAGATTGACTTTCCTCCACCCGTAGGCATAATAACCAAACAATCTTTCCCCTCCAAAATCGACTGTATGATTTCTGCTTGCCCATCTCGAAAATCCTCATACCCAAAAAATTGCTGCAGCAGCTCTTTTGGTTTTTTTTCCTTCATTCTCATACTCCCCCAAATATTAATTTTATTTTCTAGCACTTACAACCAGTGCCACGATCTCATGTTCTGTCCCCTTGTCATCCAAAAAAGCATAAGTTCTATTGTATATGTCAACAAGAGAAAAGCAACTGAACATTTTTTCTAACTCGGCTTGAGTGGTGTAATAATGTGGAATACCTTCCTCACCATAGCGTCCACCTACATACGTATTTTTTTCAATTTCTTCTCCTAAACCATAAGTTGGATCATCTGTCGTAACAAAATCAGTGACAATAGAACCCCCTTCTTTTAAGACCCGATAAGCTTCTTCAATTCCCAAAATCACTTCTCTACGGGTACCATGTCCTTGTACCCAAACACATAATATGCCGTCAAAAGATTCATCTTTATAGTTTAATCGATACATATCTTCTTGGCTAAATTGTACTTCCGAAAAACCCAAGGCTTCCGACTTGCTTTTGGTCATTTGAATACCTGTCTCAGATAGATCACAAGCCCAGACATTAAAGCCTTTGCTCGATAAATAAAAGGTATTCCTACCTGTCCCACAGCCAAGGTCTAATATATCCTTATGTCCTCGACGTTGAAACAGCTCTACCGCTTCCACAACTGTGTTCAAAACCTCTGTATGCACTTGACCTTGCTCTTTATATATCTTTTCCCAATTTCCATCACTCATCTTTGTTCCCCCCTTTTGAATAGTATTATTATTTTAACCCATTGCAAATTGTATTACAACCCTTGGTTTTAAAGTAAAAAAAATAGTGCCCACGAAGGCACTATTTTTTTGAAACTATCTAAAACTAAATCCGTTTTGTTTTTTTCTGTGTTCTTGTTCTGCTGCCGCTTCAGTTGGAGCTGGCGTTGGATCTTCTACTGCATCAAAGTCGCGTGGGTCAAATGTTTTTGGTCTTGCACAAACTTCCAAAGGTTGAATACTTTGTTCAAGCAAGTCGCCTTCAACGAATTCTTTACAAGCACTTTCAGCTTCTTCAACTGCAATACATTTAGGTGGTACACAAAGACCACCATGTCAAACAAAAAGACAAATAAATTCGGACTTTAAGGTAAAATATTTCCTGCAGCTCTATATATTTCGTACCACTCTTCTCTAGATAAAGTCACTTGATCTGCTAAGGATATGTCTTTTAATCTTGCCACATTGGTTGTTCCAACAATGGCTTGAATCTTTGCAGGATGACGATGAATCCAGGCAATTGCAAGAGCTGTGTTGCTCACGTTGTATTTTTCTGCCAAACGATCAATGACAAGATTTAACTCTGGATATTTGTCATTGTCGAGAAATACCCCTTCAAAGAAACCATATTGGAAAGGTGACCAAGCTTGAATGGTGATATCATTTAGCCTACAATAATCCAAGATACTGCCATCATGAACGATAGAATTTGGCACCTTCATATTAACATTAAGCCCAGCATCCATCATCCCGGTATTTGCTATACTCAGTTGCAATTGATTAAAGATTAAATCCACATTAAGGCTCTTCTTGAGCAGTTCAATCTGCATAGGATTCTGATTACTTACCCCAAAATGTCTTACTTTACCGCTTGCTGCGAGTACATCGAATGCACTTGCAACTTCTTCAGGTTCAACAAGTGTATCTGGTCGATGCAACAATAAAATATCAAGATAATCGGTTTGTAAACGTTTTAATATGCCATCTACAGAAGTAAGTATATATTCTTTTGAAAAATCAAAAAAGCCATTTCTAATGCCACACTTAGATTGCAAAATCATCTGCTCACGCAAGGAATCCTTCAGTTGAATAGCTTTCGAAAATACTTCTTCCGAGCGTCCGCCACCATAAATATCTGCATGATCAAAAAAATTGATCCCTAGTTCCATAGATGTTTTTACTAAATGATCGATTTCATCCAGTTTCATGTCTGCAATTCTCATACATCCTAGCCCTGTCTGAGGTATCTGTATAATGCCCTTTGCTACATTAATTAATTTCATGATTCACCCCGATTTCAGCTTTTTTAATCGCCTCTTCTAAACTCAAACCTGTAAAGTCTTGTGCTGAGAATATTCGACCACTCTTTTTGTCGTCCATAAAAGCAGGAACTACAAGGCCAGGCAAAGTACTCTGTGGTGTGTTAGGTGCATATTTTCCGCCTAAATCCGTTTGGCACCAACCAGGATCTGTTAAACTCATCATAACATTAGTGCCATCTATAACCGTGCTCAAATCAATGGTGAATTTATTTAAAGCTGCCTTACTAGCAGAGTATCCTGCTTGTTGTGGCTCATTCTGAATCCCACTTGTTGTGTTAACAATTCTTCCAAAGCCACGCGCAATCATCTTTGGTAAAAAGTGATAGCAAATAGTCGCCACAGCAATTAAGTTTATTTTAAAACTCATATCGAAATCTTCAACAGGTGTTTGAAAATAATCAACTCTGTAAGCAATTTGTACAGCCGCATTGTT
This sequence comes from uncultured Eubacteriales bacterium, assembly GCA_964546035.1. Taxonomy (GTDB): domain Bacteria; phylum Bacillota; class Clostridia; order Lachnospirales; family Vallitaleaceae; genus CAZJIO01. The sequence continues at coordinate 4,266 of CAZJIO010000104.1, forward strand.
GAATACAAAATCAACTGTCATTCCGATTCCCTCGATGGTTTCTAACATGGCTTTTACCGAGCTATCCACAGACATTTCCGCTGCTACTATAACCACTTCCACACCCAGCGCTTTTGCTTCTACTGCTACTTTTTTTGAGTTTTCTAAAGTTCTACTATGTAAAATAAGGTTACACCCTTGTCCTGCCATATATAAAGCCATTTCATAACCTAAACCTCTACTTGCACCTGTAATAAGTGCCCATTTACCTCTCACATTAACCATTTTTTTCCTCCTGGTAGTATTATGTTTTGACTCTATCCTCATAATATTAGTATATTCACATAACCATACTCACATAATACCCATGGATTAAGGGTCTGTCAATATTAAGATATTATGTTGTTTAATAATATGAATATTTATGTTATTTTTGAATCTTTACATATCCTAAACATTTGAGTGCCCTTTCAACAAATTGATCAGCATAAATAATCTGTTGCTCTTCGGGTAACGCTTCAAAACTTTCACTTTCGTTTTTCCCTGCTTGCTTTACTACAGATGTAACTGTCCAATGATCTTTACCTAATGCGATATTCATATAAATCGGCCACCTCTCATTTAATTATCTTTGATTCTATGTTTTTTTTCATAGGATTATTAATTTTTGCATGGTTGAAATTTGCCCTTCATATAAGTAGGTATACTCTCATTTCAATGGATGTGTTAATATGCTTTGCGCAGCACTTTATATCCGCGTTTCTACAGTAGATCAAATTGAATACAGTCCAGATGCACAAAAAAAAGCGCTCCTAAAATACGCCAATGATCATCAGTTATTTGTTGATGAGCGTTTTATATATATTGATGAAGGCATTTCGGGTAGACAAGCTGAAAAACGTCCTGCTTTTATGCAGATGATTGCCATCGCCAAAAAGAAACCAAAGCCCTTCGATGTCATTCTTGTACATAAATTTGATCGTTTTGCACGTAATCGTGAAGACAGTGTTGTGTACAAATCCCTCCTTCGCAAAGACTGTCAAATTAAAGTGATTAGCATTTCAGAAAGTATAGAAGATGACAAATTCTCAATTATTCTTGAGTCCATGCTAGAAGCTATGGCAGAATACTATAGCTTGAATTTATCGGATGAAGTTAAAAAAGGGATGTTTGAAAAAGCAAGTCGTGGTGAACATATCGGTAGTCTCCCTTTTGGTTATATCCTCGATGAAAAGAATCTTCTTCCCCATCCCACTGAATTTCCTATTGTTCAAAGCATCTTTGAAATGTTTGTTTCTGGATCCACTGTCTTGGAAATTGCTCGTTATTTAAATGTTCATGAAATAAAGACAAGAAATGAAAAGGCATGGACCAAACAATCTCTCCGGTATTTACTCAAAAATCATGTCTATATGGGCTATACGCGTTATAACTATCGCAATCCTAAGACAAACACTATAAATCCTCAGAACGAATGGAT
>CAZJIO010000104.1:5766-6161 GCA_964546035.1 uncultured Eubacteriales bacterium
CTTTTTGAACAGACCCAGGTAATGCTCTTAAATAATTGTGCCATGCAACGGGTAGCAACATCACCAGATCACATCAAATCTTGGATGCAAAAACTTCTTAGATGCTCTCATTGTGGTTCTACCCTTCGCCTCTTACATGTCAATCGAAAGGGTGTCAGATATAATTATTTCAGGTGTGAAAAGGCCTATCAAGGCGGTTGTATGGTCAATCAAACCTTTTCAGCTATAAAACTAGGTGGGCTTATTCTTACAAAAATACGTGCAGACCTTTGCTCACATCAAAACTCTGTGTCGATGATTCAAGCTGTTGATCCAAGTTCCATTGAATACCTTAGCAAAAAACGCTTAAAACTAAAGCATAAACAGGACTTAGTCTACGCATCCTATCTTGAAGG
>CAZJIO010000104.1:6243-10409 GCA_964546035.1 uncultured Eubacteriales bacterium
AGAAACAGTTACCAAACAATGTCTTTCATCTCTTAATCAAGATCCTATTATAGAATCCATTGAATCATTTCTAGATAATAAGACAATTCCTGAAAGTTATAAATACAAGGCTGTTCAACAATTTATTGAAAAGATAGAAATTGATTTAATAACACGTCGTATTCAAATCTATTATTATATATAAACCCTACTTCCACTTTGTCTTTTTCAAACCCATGCACCAGCATGTTTAATCTTGTATTGTACAAAATAAACAGATTTCAAATAAATAGTTAATCCTACTGCGATACATCCGCTTGTAAAATCAATATCTACTATTTTTGCTAAAGCTTGACTAGCGATACCTTGACGTAGAGCATTGTTGTCATGATGACCTTCTACGAAGCCAAGGAAATTGATTGTTGGTGTACAGTCATCACAATCTGTGAGGTAAGAAACACCATAAGGTGCATAAAGCTCTACTGTTACAGACGATGGGTTTAATTCTTCATCAAAGCTTGGTGCACAAGATTCTGGAAGATATTCTGCTGAGAAACATTCTACACCTAGAACTCTACAGTTGGCATCTAAGAATTTAGCAGCAAATTTCACACAAAGTCTTGCCAATCTCACTCTAACACAATTAGGTCTTCTAGAAATAAAATCTACTTTAGAACCCTCATCACAATTTAAGTTAAAATCAATATCAATAACTTTTAACTCAATGGCATCTGTTGTTGGAAAACGATCTAAAACACACTCAGGTAAACAAATCTCTCTACAAAGGTTGATACCACATTCGTCAAAAACAACAGGTGCAATAATAGGTAAGAACCTTGGCTCACCGAGAGGAAGAAGGGGCAATAAAGTAAGAGTTACTCTTCATCAAAGCTAAAGTAGTCAATCTCAAAGGCATCCTGTGAAATATCTACTGTAATCTGCTTAATAAAACTCTTCAAAATTTTGCTCTTATGCTCTACCATTATTTCTTTTCCCATCCATTCTGAAACCAGACCAAGCTTTTCGTTTATGCTTTTTTTGTTGTTCTCTTCATTCCTTTCAAAAACTGTCTGAATATGTAATTCTATCACGGACTTTTGTCCTAGGAAATTTGTCTTGTTTTTTTTATATTCATCCAAAGTATCTACGCCACTCAAATATGCAATTTGTGCCTGAGACAATCTATTTTCGACACTTTTTAACTGTTGCTGATAAAAGTTCAAATCTGAATCTTTTATCCTAATTTCAATATCACTCACAATCATATGGATATCTTTTAAATCATCATCAACTTGACCTATAATAGCTTGCTCAAGGGAATCTGTCCTTATGCCTTTCTTTATGGAACATCCGCCTTCTTTGGCTTTTCGACATCTAAAATATGTATAAGACTTGCTTTTTGTATAGACCATCTTGCCACCACAGGCGTGACAAACGAGCAATCCTGATAAAAAATGCTGATAAGACCCGCTGGGTTGCGCATTTTTCCCTATTTTAATGGACAAACTTGCCAATCGTTTTTGAACCGCAGCAAATTCATCCTCTGTCACAATCCTTTCGAAGGTTCCCTGAGCCATAATCCACTCTTCAGGATCACGAATCGCCCCATTTTTCTCTTTTTTATTCCAAAGCAAATAGCCGTTATAGGTAGGATTCGATAAAATATATCTGATGGACTTACTCTGAAAGGAATTTCCATTTTTAGTCTTCAATCCCATCTCATTGAGATCCTTTGCAATCGCTATATAGGGTGATTCTCTCTGAATAAATTGATCAAATATTAGCTTAACAATTTTCGATTCTTCTGCATTAACCACAAACTTGTTATCAACAACGTCATACCCAAGGGGTGGTCTAGATTGGACCCCACCTCTTGAAGCTTTTTCCGCCATCCCCTTTTTCACTTCTTCCGAGAGATTAACAGAGTAATATTCTGAAAATGCATCTAGGACACTTTCAATAATAATACCAATTTTATCATCCTCTATGGGTTCTGTTATCGAGATAACTTTAATACCACAATCTCTTTTTAATAAGGACTTAAAAATGATAGCATCTTCTCTATTCCTGGCAAATCGGTTGAATTTGTGTATTAGAATCACATCAAAAGGTCTAGGCTTTTTCTTAGCATTCTTGATCATCCGATTAAAGGCGACTCTTTTACCTGTTGACCTACCCGAAATACCTTCATCCGCGTATATATGTTCTTCTACTAGAAGCAAATTATTTTTTCTTGCATAATCTTTGATTTGCTTGAGCTGTGCATCAGGTGAAAACTCCGTTTGATCTAAAGTACTCACCCGGATATAAGCTGCTGCTATTTGATTGATTTCTTCATCACTCCTTGGATTCACTATCTATGATTCGAATTACTTTCTTCCCCAGTGCTTTTGCGATCGCTCTTTTAGCATTCATTACAAAGTCCTTATGCTCCGAAGGTGTTAAATCAGAAAGATTCGCAAATCCCCCTTTGATTATGCATCTTGATCGACCCGTCATTTTTATAACCTCATTATTCTATACTTATATTTGTTTATATGATGTTTTGCTTTGTCCAATGACAAAAAAAGCACCTACTCGTTTGTACGTATACATAAGGAGTAGGTGCTGTTATCCGGGATACTTAATTATTAGCTTCTAATTTAAACTGTGATATAACTCTTTGCATTTCCTCAGCCATTCCAGCAAGTTCTTCACTTGCATTTGCAATTTCTTGCATAGATGCGGTTTGCTCTTCAACTGATGCTGAAGCTTGCTGAGTACCTGCAGCATTTTCTTCTGAAATTGCAGATAAGTTTTCTATGATATTAACAATTTCTTCTTTTTTAACTTCCATTTCTTTTCCTGAGTGATTAAGTGCACCGATAATATTCCTCATATTTTCAATGGCCAAGGATATCCCTTCAAACTTCTTATTAGTGCTGTCAACACTGACTGCTTGAGACGTGACGATATCTCCCACTTCATTGATTTTCTTAACTGAATTCTCTGTTTTCTGAGAAAGTTCTTGAATAATGAGGACAATCTCATCTGTAAAACTGTTGGATTGCTCTGCAAGTTTTCGAATTTCATCTGCTACAACAGCAAAGCCCCTACCTGCTTCACCTGCTCTTGCAGCTTCAATTGCTGCATTTAAAGCCAGTAGATTTGTTTGTCTTGCAATGTTCTTGATCATGGTACTGGCGTTCTCAATTTTAAGAGCACTTTTGCTTGTTTCAAGGATGGCAGAATGGATTTCATCGGTTGCCTTTCCACTTTCTTTTGTCTTATTAACCAAATCAACAAGCACAGCTACGCCTTCTTCATTCAATCTATTAACTTCTTCTGCTGAATTATTTAAGTCTGTTAAAAATTGTAATTCTTCTGTGATCAGACTGCTTAAAACGTTAACACTTGTTGCGCCTTGTTCTGTTTCTCTTGCCTGATCAGTTGCACCACTTGCAATTTCTTCTATGGTTGTGGCTACTTCGTCTGCTGCTGTTGCTGCTTGTTGACTGGTTGATGTTAATTCTTCCGAAGATGCCGCTACATTTTGAGATGTTGTTGCAACTTCATTAATCAGTTTAATAAAGTTTTCTCTCATAGCAATAACCGCACTAGCGATCACACCAATTTCATCAGTTCTTTTAGCTAATTTATAAGTCGTTTGATTTCCTGTTTTTGTCAAATCATAGTTTGCCATTTTATTAATGAGACCTGATAAATATTTGATCGGTTTTGCTATAAACCCACCAAGCACCACAGCGCCAATCACACCGGCTACCACACAAATGAACGAAACGATGAGAATAATGTTTTTCATGGCAACAGTGCCCTTTAAAAAGTCTTCTTCATAATTGCCAACACCAATTGTCCAGGTTGTCCCTGGAATAGGCGCCATAGCGGTGATGCGTTTTGAGCCATTTAACTCATAGGAAGCAAGTCCCAAAATTCCAACACCTAATTCCTTGAGGGCTATTCCATATGCCTTTAAAGGTCCATCCGTTTCAATTTCTTTAAATGGATTTGCCTGTTTCAAGACAAAATCCTTGTTGTTATGAGCATATAAGGTACTATCTGCACCCACGATAAAAGCATATCCTCTTTCTCCAAAACCAATTTTATCTGTAATTTCATTAAGTGCGGCGCCATCTCTTCTACCAAGCAAAACACCAACCACTTGATCGCCATCTTTTATTGGGGCTGCT
>CAZJIO010000104.1:10419-10743 GCA_964546035.1 uncultured Eubacteriales bacterium
AACAACAGGCTTTCCGGTTACCGAGCTAATTAGGACATCTGAGACATTAGCTTCACCGAGAAGCGCTTTTTTAATATATGCCCGTTCACCTAATTGAGCCACATCTTCGCTTAACACATAAGTTGTTGAGCCATCTAGTAGCACAATTCCCATGTCCATATATCCTAGTCTTTCAACATCATCTAATAGGGACTCTTTTTGAATTTCCCAATCCATGGTTTTGGTTCGAGCTCTATTAGCTACTTCACTCAAAATACCCAGTCTTGCTTCAATGGTCACTTTAATTTTATCCGCACCCTCAGTAGCAAACTCTAGCATGGATAC
>CAZJIO010000104.1:10769-14294 GCA_964546035.1 uncultured Eubacteriales bacterium
TGCTTCTTTCATTACTGTATCCGTACTAAATTTAATGGCTGCACCACCAATCAAAACTGATACAACCATTATGAGCACGCCTACAAACAAAGCGATTCTATTGCTCAAACTCATTTTCATATGTATATCCTCCTATAATTTCCCTTTTATTCTGTATTTTTAGCTTATTCTATTATTATACACAAATTTTGTGAACTTTTTGTGTCCATTTTGTATCCAAATTAAATATTTGTTCCCCTTTCGCCTCTCGGCTCACCGAGAGGTGGGCACACACATGCATCTTCAATCGCTTCTAGAACAGGTCTTGGGTTACATCTCTCGCACTCACCTGCAACAGGTCTTTGCATGATTCTACCATCGCCTTTATGAAAACAAATTTTACAATCGCTCAATTTTTTTTCCTCCTTAAAAATGATTTCAATATATCTTATGATATCTAAAACCTGAGTGTTACAGGTTCTCATTTAAAAGGGACAAAATATTTGGTGCTACTTCTTTGCACATTCCTCATATACTGTGATAATAGCAAATAGGCTCCGCCTATACATAAAAGGAAAGATGATGACATGGCTTACTTACTTCTAAACGACGAAGAAAATATACTCATCAATAAGGTGGGAGAGAGCATTTATTTAAGGACATATCCCCAAAGATACTCCCAGAAATCTAGTATTCTTGGCAAAAGCAACTTCCATGAGTACTGTGCCAGTATCGATAAAAGTCATACGATCCACCTCGTATATAAAACTGCTCAAAGCAGCATCTTCCACTTATCTGGCAAAGAGAATAGTTTTTCTACCCATACCATTCTAGAAGATCACGAGAATAATTATTCGATATCCAATCTTAAAATTGTATCGGGCGTAAAAAGCTATCTCTTTTATTGTGCGCTAAATCCCTATGAACACACTTCTGATTTAATCTTCCATGATTTTACAGACAGTAAAAACGCCGCACCACAATCTTTATTAGCACTCCCTAGCTTAAACTCAAAATACCAATGCTTTATTGAGGGTGATTTTATCCGCTTAATGTGCTGCATCTTAAACGAGAGCAGTTATGAACTCAACCTTTACTCCTATAACACAAATACCAATGAATGGGATAATTACTCTACTTTAGTTGCCTCAGAATATCCCATAACTGATTTTTGTTTCACAAGCCATTTAGGCGCTATCCATGTCACCTACGTGATTGAAAAATTCGGTCATTCAACCCTCCATTATGCTCAAATGAAAGATGATCAGCCCATTTCTTTAGAAATTCTTTCACTTGGGCAAAAAATTAAGCCCATTTTATTCGTATACAACAATGTCATCTGGATCAATTATCTGACCTCTTTGACACTTTATTCTACATTTTCACCCAATGGTGGCCGCTCTTTTTCAGAACCTGTCCGTTGTACTTTACAAAATAACAGCATAACAGATATCACTCTTTTAGGCTCCAATAGTCCTAACTTGAGTGGGCAAAGTTATTTGGGGTTTATCGATCATCAACCTAATATTGCTGTTTTATCACAAATTGATGTGGATCATATCTTGTTTTATTCCTCTACCAATGTTGAAATACGCGAAATGCTTTTAGGCACTATCAACTCTGCTCCTGCACCTATTGAAACCTCAAAAGATGAACTTGAAAAACTGCAACAAGAAGTTAGCCACCTGAGAACATTACAAAAAAGCATCACAGATCAATACAATGAACTTGCTAATTTCACAAAAGAAGTGCAATTTGAAGGAAAGAAATGGCGTAAAAAATATCAAAGATTATCAAAAGATGTTAAAGTAGAAAGGCCAAAAGAAAGTTCAGATAAAATCATCAGACGAGATCTTCCAGGAGATTCTGAATAAAATAAAAAAGGTCAGGGAACTTGTCACCTGACCTTTTACTTAGTTTGCTTTTTGAATCAATTCGTTTGCTATGGGCCTATAGCCACCTTTGTTAAAATGCGACTCGTTTTTTCTAATGAGCAAAAACGCACTTCCTAGGAGAACAACACCACACAGCAATGCTCCTACTTCAGTTCTAAATACCACATAGCCTAAACCTAGCCCCATCAATAGAGCTATTAATGGAATGGTATACATGATGAGTACTGCCTTTAGAAAATTACTTTGTTCAAGGGTAATACCCACTAAATCTCCTTCTTTTGCGCCACATGCATTCGTCGCCTCTAAGAGCATTTCTTTTGGATCTATTCCTGCAATACAGGCTCTACATGAGGAACAAGCATCATGTCTTTCTAAGCGCACAACGACTAAATTCCCTTTACGTTCAATGACTTGCCCAACTTCAGCCAAATCCATCACCTCATTATTTGAGATCTAATTGATCAATTTTAATCGCTAACTCCACCAACTGTTTGTTGTCTACTAATCCAGGTGCATCTGTCATTTGACAAGAAGCATCTTTTATTTTAGGGAAGGCAATAACGTCACGGATACTGTCAGAACCTGTCATCAACATAATGATTCTATCAAGTCCATAAGCTAACCCGCCATGTGGTGGTACCCCATATTTAAAGGCATTCAGTAAGAATCCAAAGCGGTCATAAGCTTCTTCTGTCGTAAAACCAAGAGCTGTAAACATGCGCTCTTGTATATCTCTTTGGTGGATTCTAATACTACCGCCACCAATTTCATTACCATTTAAACAAATGTCATAAGCTTTAGCCCGTACGCGTCCTGGATCAGACTCTAAATACTGCAAATCTTCATCCATAGGCATTGTGAAAGGATGATGTTTAGCAACAAATCTCTTTTGCTCAGCACTCCACTCAAGGAGTGGAAACTCTGTAATCCAAACAAATTTGAATTCATCTTTCTTTCTAAGCTCTAACTTATTCGCAATTTCAAGACGTAAATTCCCTAGAGTATTGTAAACCACTTCATTTTTGTCTGCACAAAAGAGGAGTAAGTCACCCTTTTGTCCATCCATATCTTTAACAATAAGGTCCACCATCTCAGGTGTTAAGAACTTTGTAATCGCTGATTTATATTCGCCTTCTTCACTGATTGCAATCCATGCCATCCCTTTTGCGCCACAGCTTTGAGCATATTCACCTAATGCATCTATTTGTCTTCTTGGGAAATTACCACAGCCCTTTGCATTGATCCCTCTAACGCTACCACCTGAAGCTACAGTAGCCGTAAAGACTTGGAAACCACAATCTTTTACACGTTCGGATAGGTCAACGATTTCTAGACCAAATCTCGTATCTGGCTTATCTGAACCAAATCGATTCATAGCATCTTCATAAGTAATGCGTTCAATCGGTAATTGAATTTCAAGCCCCATGGTTTCTTTGAACATTTTATAAAGCAATCTTTCATTTACAGAAATGATATCATCTTCTGTTACAAAGGAAAGTTCCATGTCGATTTGAGTAAATTCTGGTTGTCTGTCAGATCGCAAGTCTTCATCTCTAAAGCACTTAACGATTTGGAAATAACGATCGTAACCAGAAAGCATCAATAATTGTTTGAAAATTTGTGGTGATTGAGGTAATGCGTAAAAATTACC
>CAZJIO010000105.1:0-10130 GCA_964546035.1 uncultured Eubacteriales bacterium
TATGGAGTATTCAAAAATCAGCCAAGCCTTTTTAGAAAAGAGAATCGATGGTGCCATTATTATTGGGACACATAAGGACACACTTAGAAAAATCCATACTGAAAATATTAAGTCATCCATTGTGCTTTTTGACTATGTGATGTCGTCCAAAGAAAGAGAAATCTATAAAGATGCTAATATCACTGTGATCAATTCAAAAGATGATGAAGCAATCGAAAATGCAGTTGTTTATTTAGCGGGTCTTGGACATAAAGAAATCGGATTTATTCGAGGTATCAGTACCTCAAGGTCAGCACAAGATCGCTACAGCGCATTTCTTAAAGCTATGAAGGCTCAAGAAATTCCTGTAAATGAAGCCTACTGTTTTGATGGACACTTTAGTATTTATGAAACCTATAAAACCATGAAAGAACGTATTGAAATGAAATGTATCGCATCGGCGTACATATCTGCCAATGACTTAATGGCTATTGGTGTCATGAATGCATTAAATGAAGCCAATTATGTCGTACCCGACGATGTATCCATTATTGGCTTTGATAATTCTCATCGGTCTAAAGAAGTTCAACCAAAGCTGACAACCTTTGCGCCTGATTTTTATGAAATGGCTGAAAAGGCAATCGAAGTACTCCATGCTAAAATTAATGGAGAAACAGACATACCGGAATCTGTGGAATATCCCGTTGCGTTTTTTCAACGAGAAAGCTGTAAAAAGCTATAACACATTTGTTTTTAAACTCAATAGAAACAAGATTGTCACTGTCCCTATTGAGTTTTAAATATATATACCATAAACGCGTGTTTATTAACAGGAGGGTTTTACGATGAAATATGGTTTTTTTGATGATATCAATAAGGAATATGTGATTACCACACCTAAGACACCTTATCCATGGATTAATTACTTAGGTAGCGAAGACTTTTTCACACTTTTTTCAAATACTTCAGGAGGGTACACCTTCTATAAGGATGCAAGACTAAGACGTTTAACGCGTTACAGATATAACAATGTACCTGCAGATAATGAAGGTAAGTACTTCTATATTAAAGATGGCGATACTGTTTGGTCACCAGGGTACAAACCGGTTAAAACAGAACTGGATCATTATGAATGTCGTCATGGTTTAGGTTACTCCGTTATTACAGGAACTAAGAATCAAGTAACAGCACAACAAACTTCCTTTGTCCCTTTGGCTACTAATGCAGAAGTGCATCAGTTAGAAATAACCAATGAATCCTCAGAGGTAAAAAATCTTCGCTTATTCTCATACATTGAATTCTGTTTATGGGATGCCTATGATGATATGACCAACTTCCAAAGAAATTTCAGCACAGGCGAAGTTGAAGTCAAGGATTCTACGATCTATCATAAGACAGAATATAAAGACCGTAGAGATCATTACAGCTTTTATTCCCTCAATCAGCCTATGGATGGCTTTGATACGGATCGTGAAAGCTTTATCGGATTATACAATGGTGTTGACCGCCCAGACGTGGTTTTTGAAGGCACTTCAAAAAATAGCGTAGCCAGTGGTTGGTCCCCAATTGCATCTCATATGGTTAACGTGGTTTTACAACCAGGAGAAAGTAAGAAATTCATTTTTGTTCTGGGATATGTTGAAAATGAAAAAGCAGATAAATGGGAAAGTAAAGGCGTCATCAACAAAGACAAAGCAGCTGCTATGATCAATGCGTTAAAAACAACAGATCAAGTAGATGCGGCTCTTGCAGCTTTAAAAGCCCATTGGAACACACTTTTATCCTATTATGTTGTTAACACAGGTGAAGTTGAAGTGAATCGAATGGTTAACATTTGGAATGCTTACCAATGTATGATTACCTTTAATCTTTCTAGAAGTGCTTCTTACTTTGAATCAGGCGTTGGTCGCGGCATGGGCTTTAGAGATTCCAACCAAGATATTCTTGGTTTTGTGCATCAAATACCAGAAAGAGCAAGAGAAAGACTCATTGATTTAGCGGCGACTCAAATGGCTGATGGTGGTGCTTATCATCAATACCAACCCCTTACAAAAATGGGTAACCATGATTTAGGTGGCGGTTTTAACGACGACCCATTATGGATGGTGCTCTCTGTTTCTAATTACATTAAAGAAACTGGCGATTATTCCATACTTGATGAGCAAGTACCCTTTAACAATGATCCAAGCCTTGCAGAAACCATGATGGAACATCTTAAGAGATCCTTCTATCATGTCGTTAATCATGTAGGACCACATGGCTTACCACTCATTGGTAGAGCAGACTGGAACGATTGTTTGAATTTGAATATTTACTCAGATGAACCGGGTGAATCTTTCCAAACAGGACCTCTTAAGGAAGATGGTTTAGTGGCAGAATCTGTTTTCATCGGTGGTCAATTTGCATACATCGGACCTGAATATGTGGAACTTTGCAAAAGAAAAGGTCAACTTGAAGAAGCTGCCAAAGCGCAATCAGAAATTGATCGCATGAATAAAATTGTGATGGAACATGGCTATGATGGAGAATGGTTCTTAAGAGCCTATGATTCAAAAGGTAAAAAAGTAGGTAGCAAGGAATGTAACGAAGGTAAGATATTTATTGAGCCACAAGGTATGTGTGTTATGGGTGGTCTTGGTGTCGAAGATGGATCTGCTTTAAAGGCAATGGAATCTTGCAAGAAATATTTAGATACACCTTATGGTATGGTTCTCAATAACCCTGCCTTTACAACTTATCACATCGAATTAGGCGAAATCTCTACTTATCCAGCAGGTTATAAAGAAAATGCAGGTATTTTCTGCCATAACAACCCATGGGTAGCAGCTGCAGAAACTGTTCTAGGTAGAGGTAATGAAGCCTTTAGTATTTATAAAAAAATCTGTCCAGCTTATTTGGAGCCAATCAGTGACGTCCATAGAACAGAACCTTATGTATACGCTCAAATGGTTGCGGGTAAAGATGCTGTAAGACATGGTGAAGCAAAAAATTCGTGGTTAACAGGTACGGCGTCATGGAATTATGTTACGATAACTCAATGGATACTTGGTGTTAAACCAGACTTTGATGGTCTTAAAGTAGATCCATGTATCCCAACAGATTGGAAATCTTACACTGTTTCTAGAATATACAGAGGTACGACCTACAATATCACTATTTTAAATCCTAACGGGGCTTCAAAGGGTGTTGTTAGCATGGAAGTAGACGGCGTTATGGTCGCGGGTAACATCATACCTGTTCAAAATAAAGTGGCTTGTGAAGTTATCGTCACTTTAGGTTAGTAGTAGTCAATTATCAAATCAATATGGATAGACCTTAAAGGGTCTATCCATAAAATTAGGGGGAGAACGTTTGATGAAATATGGATATTTTGATAATGAGAACATGGAATATGTCATCACAAATCCTAAAACACCCGTAAAATGGATTAATTATATTGGTGGACTAGATTTTGGCGGTTTTGTGGATCAGACTGGTGGCGCTGTTATTTGTAAAGGTGATCCAGCACTCAATAGAATTGTTAAGTACATTCCACAACTTCCAGCCTCTGAATTTAAAGGAGAAACCCTTTATTTAAGAGTTAAAACTGTGGATGGATACAGAATTTTTTCTCCGTTTTTTGTGCCAACCCTTGATCCTTATGAGCGTTATACCTGTCGTGTCGGAAATGGTTATTCTATCATTACGTCGATCATGTATGGCATTCAAACAGAAGTGACTATTTTTGTACCAAAAGAGAGTCAAAGAGAACTCAGAGATATCAAAGTGACTAACTTAACGGGGGAGCCTCTTGAAATCGATGTGATTCCTTTAGTGGAATATACCCATTTTGAAGCCATTAAGCAATTTAATAATGCAGATTGGGTACCACAAACCATGCAATCTAAAGCTTTGGAAGAAGCAAATGGTATGACAATCGTTAAACAATTTGCGTTTATGAGAAAAGAAACTAAAGTGAATTATTTTACCTCTAATCATAAAATGTCTTCTTTTGAAACGGATCGCAAGATATTCCTGGGTGATAATGGGTATGGTACCTATATGAAGCCATTAAGCTTACTTAAAGAAGAACTGAGTAATTATGAAGCACTAAGAGAAGACAACATTATTGCTGCACTACATCATTTAGGAGTGGTCAAGCCTTCTGAAACCAAAAGGCTCATTACACAATTGGGGCAATATGAAAACTTTGATGAGGAGCTTAAGGATATAGAGTTCTACAGAGATGAGAAGCATGTAGATGCTGCATTTCTTTCCTTAAAGGCGAGTTGGGCGAATTATTTAAGTAAGTTCCAAGTCCAAACACCTAGCGTTGATATGAACACCTTGTTAAATGTGCATAATCCTAAACAGTGTTTAACCACCATGAATTGGTCCAGATTCTTGTCTCTTTACCAAACAGGTCTAGCGGATAGAGGAATCGGGTTCAGAGATACTTCCCAGGATTTGATTGGTGTGATGGGGATTTGTGCAGATGAAACAACGGATATGATGCTAAAATTACTCTCTACGCAAAAAATAGATGGTTCCGCCATGCATCAATTTTTCCCATCGACGATGGAAGCCACAAATGGAGAAGCTGGACATGATGAGCGCCCTGATTATTATGGTGACGATCATCTATGGATTATTCTTACGGTTTGTGAATACTTAAAAGAATCCGGTGATTATGAATTTCTCAATCATAAGGTGTCTTATTATGATAAAGATAAGAAAGGTCAACCTATTGAAGAAGGCACTGTTTTAGAACATTTAAACAGAGCTATTGAATTCACTCAAAACAACAAAGGAAGACATGATTTGCCCCTTCTTGGGTATGCTGACTGGAATGACTGTGTCAACTTACCAAAGGGTGCCGAATCAAATTTCAATGCCAATTTATTTGGTAAGGGCTTATTAGAACTCAAAGGGCTTATGTTGTTTTTGGGTAGAGAAGCGGAAGCTGCTCACTATGAGGCTTACTATATGACCATGAAGGACGCTTTTAACAAAGCTTGCTGGGATGGCGATTGGTTTATTCGATACTTTGATCACGAGGGGCAACCCATTGGTTCCCATATAAATGAGCAAGGCAAAATATACACAAATGGTCAATCTTGGTCTGTTTTATCAGGTTTTGCATCAGAAGAAAAAGCTGAAATTGCCATGAGATCTGTAGAAAGACTTTTAAACACTGAAAATGGGATCAAGTTAAGTGGGCCGGGATATGATGGTTATGACCCAATTAAGGGTGGCGTATCCACCTATCCACCAGGCGCAAAAGAGAATGGTGGTATTTTCCTACATGCCAATCCATGGGCAATGATTGCTGAAACCATATTAGGTAATGGGGATAAGGCCTTTCAATATTACCAACAAATTAACCCGATTTCTAAAAATGATAAAATCGATGAATTTGAAGCAGAACCTTATGTGTATCCTCAGAACATTTTAGGAAATGAACATCCACAATTTGGGCTAGGTCGTAACAGTTGGTTATCAGGAACAGCTTCCTGGGCATATCAAGCAGGAACCAAATTCATGCTGGGAATTCGAGCTGATTTTGATGGTTTAGTGATTGATCCATGTATACCAAAAGACTGGGATGAATTCAAGGTCATGAAGGTCTTTAGAGGGTCAACATACCAAATCGATGTTCAAAATCCTAACCATGTTTCAAAAGGGATTGTTGCATTAGTAATTGATGGTACCAAAATGCAAGGCAATAAATGTCCGATTTTCAACGATGGACTGGAACACCAGATTAATGTGATTATGGGGTAATACCATAAGAAATGAAAACACCTTGACGGATTAAAGTCGAGGTGTTTTTTAATACACTTGACTTTTAGAGCGATATTTTTTATGATGAATAGAAATACGATGTTTATGAAAATGGAGGGTACTATGGTAAAAGTTTTATATTTTTCACGAAATGGAAATTCAAAACGAATAGCTGAGAAAATCGCACAAAAAAGTGGCGCAGAGATGTCTGTTATTACGGATGATAAAAAATGGAAGGGCATTTTTGGGTTTATAAAAGGTGGTGCGTATGCTTCTTCTTGGAAGGTAACTACACCCCTATTGAGCCCCGTTGTTAGTTGGGATCAATACGATAAAATTGTGATTGTTTCACCGGTATGGGCAAATAACGTTGCGCCTGCGGTTTATTCTTTATTAATGAAAGAAAAGAAAATTATGAATAAACTTGTTCTGGTCATTAATAACTCAGGTAGTGAAACAGATAGCGCATTTAGCAATATTGAGACAAAACTGGGCGAAATTCCACATCAGTTTGGTATTACAAAACGCAAGAATAATGAAGATTCAGTTATAAATGCGATTATTAAAGTCCTCAAGTAGAAAAGGGACGGAGAAAATGGTTAGGGGGACGGAGAAATTGACAACTTGCGAAGCAAGTTGTCAATTTCTCCGTCCCCCTAACCATTTTCTCCGTCCCCCTTTTATATCTCATATTGTGATATAAGAAAGGATATACCTCTCGCATATTATCAGAAATAGATTGTTTTTCCGACAGTAGTTTGATAAAATTATAATAATTATTATCAATGGAAAATAATACTCAGAGAAGGTGATTTTATGTTGAAATTCATTGATCAAAAGCAATTGTACTATGCCTTTTTACATGGTGCTAAGGAAGTTATTAAAAACAAACATGATTTAAATCGAATAAATGTCTTTCCTATTGCAGATGGAGACACTGGGAGTAATTTAGCTTCAACAATGCATACGATCATTGATGAGGCTTCAATTAAAGATACCCTTAAAAACACACTAGAATCCATTGCGGATGCAGCTTTAAGTGGTGCAAGAGGCAACTCAGGTATCATATTTGCCTCTTATTTGAATGGGATGAGTATTGAACTTGAAAATGAAACCTTATTATCTTTTGATAACTTTTCAAGGTCGACAAAAAAAGCTGTTTTGTATGCTTATGATGCGATCTCCAATCCTATTGAAGGAACAATGATTACGGTAATTAAAGATTGGGCAGAGGCCCTTGATGCTTTTAAGGAAAAGGCGGTTGATTTTTCAGATCTTTTATCACATGCCTTTGAAGTGGCAATGAAATCTTTAAATAATACGCCAAATCAACTGAAAGTTCTTAAAAAAGCATCTGTGGTGGACTCGGGTGCTAAAGGGTTTGTCTGTTTTCTCAAAGGGTTTTTAGAATTTATCAATAAAGACAAGGATGGTTTAGATCATTTAGAAATCATACACTTTAATGAAGAGGAAAGTTTGGATTTTAGCAATGAAGTGCTGGTACATGACCCTGAAACCCTCAACTTTCAATTTTGTACAGAGGTATTGTTGCAAGGAACAGATTTAAGCAGTCATATCATCAAAGAACGCCTAGAAAATTTAGGAGATTCATTGGTTGTTACGGGGCATGCTAAAAAAATGCGGCTTCATATTCATACCAACCAACCCCATCTTGTATTTGATCGAATATTTGAGTTGGGTAAAGTCACCTATCAAAAAGTAGACGACATGAAAAAACAAGCACAAGTACATGCAAACAGACGATCTTCTATCGCCATATTAACTGATTCCATAGCGGATTTGCCAAAATCCTATTTAGATGACCATCAAGTACATGTGATTCATTTGAATATTTTGGCAGAGGACAGAAGGTATTTTGATAAGCTAACAGTAACCAATGATAAGCTTTACAAGTGGATAGATTCCCATAAAGAGCTTCCGACTTCATCTCAACCGGATATAAAATCAGTTGAAAATGTTTTCTCTTTTTTGACTTCATATTATGATGAAATCATTGTTATAACCGTTGCAAAAGCATTAAGTGGCACCTATAGTGTCCTGTTAAAAGCAGCAGAAAGATTTCAATCAGATAAAAAGAAAATAACGGTTATTGATTCCAAGTTAAATTCAGCAGCACAAGGGCTTCTGGTTGTTAAAGCGGTTGAAGCTATTGAAGAAGGGGATTCCTACCATAAGGTCATTGAAAAAGTGAATGAAGCGATTCCTAAAACGAAAATTTATGTAAATGTGAAGTCCATTGATAGCATGGTCAGATCAGGTCGTTTGAGTACATTTGGAGGTGTTGTCGCTAATATACTCAACTTAAAACCGATTGTTTCATTAGATGAAAATGGAAAAGGTATGTTAGCTGATAAAGCTTTCAGTGTGAATGCCAGTGTTGGAAAGACCCTGAAAAGAGTAAAAAAATTAATGAAAACCTCTGGTGTTGAAAGTTATAGCATTGTGCATTCTAATGATTTAGAAGGTGCACAAGCATATGCAAAGAGATTTACAGATTTAATTGGATTTCCACCTCAATACATAGAAGAAATATCCAGCATAACAGCTATAAGTGCTGGAAAGAAAGCTTTAGCAATAGGATTGAGAATGAAATAAATAAATAAGAGGTGATCAGATGTCCATATTTTTGCAAGCTGCTTTGGTTCTACTGGCTTACTTTTTTATCTTTTTTGTTATAGCTCAAATCGTACATAACAACTCAATAGTAGATATCGCATGGGGATTAGGATTTGTGTTAGTAGGCGCTTACTCACTGATCATTGAGGGTTACTTTACCACTAGAGGGCTACTTGTTGTGTTATTAGTTGCACTTTGGGGACCCAGATTGGCTTATTACATAGGTCTTAGAAATATTGGGAAACCTGAAGATTATCGGTATGTCAACTTTAGAAAAAGATGGGGAAACAAATTCCCTAAGGTAAAAGCTTTTTTTCATGTTTTCTTCCTTCAAGGTGTATTGATGTATGTTATTTCATTACCCATCATCGTTATTAATAAATCTACAGAGACTGGTCTTAGATGGATTGATTTTATTGGCATAGTGATATGGGTAATTGGTTATGTATTTGAGGTGGTGGGGGACTATCAGCTGAAACAGTTTAAGGCTAATCCAAAAAATAAAGGTAAAATTATTGAGTCTGGTCTTTGGAAATTCACAAGACATCCCAACTATTTTGGAGAAGCAACGATGTGGTGGGGGATATTCTTCCTTGCTAGCTCAGTTGAGAATGGATTCCCAACAGTGGTCAGTCCCATTGTGATTACACTACTCCTATTATTTGTTTCGGGGGTACCACTTCTTGAAAAGAAATACAAAGATCACAGAGATTATCAAAATTATGCAAAAAGAACCAGCAAGTTTTTCCCATGGTTTCCCAAAAAAATAGCCTAGATAAGGAGTGTTCTCAACATGAAAAGTGTCTTAATTACAGGAGCCTCTAGAGGTCTTGGATATGAGCTGGTCAAAGTATTTATTCAAAAAGGTTATTTTGTTTACACCGTAGTCAGAGAAGCCCATGAGCTTGATCAGCTTGAAAAGGACTTTGGTAATCAATGCTTGAATATTCTTGGTGATCTGATTGCTGCTGATATTGGTGAGAAAGTATATGAAGCGATTAATGGTCATACAAAGCGACTTGACCTAGTGATTAATAACGCAGGACTGCCAGGGGAAGCCTGTAGAATCGAAGACATAAAAATGGAGGAATTGCTTAATGTCATGCAAGTGAATGCATTTGCGCCAATTAAAACAGTACAAGGAACTTTACCATTTTTAAAAATGGCGCCACAGGCATTGGTGGTGAATCTATCTTCCCGCCTTGGGTCGTTACCCAAAACATCTCGGGGTGAATTTTGGAATAGACAGTTTTCTTATGCCTATCGTATGTCAAAGGCAGCACAAAATATGTTGACGATTTGTATGAATCAAGAATTGAGTGAATGGGGTATTGGTGTTGTTGGTATACATCCAGGTAAGCTCAACACAAGGGCATCAACGACATCTGCTGATATGACACCAGAAGAAAGTGCCAACCGGATATATGACTTTATCGAACATATTAAACCGGAGCAATATGGTAAGTTTATTTTTCCTCATGTAGAAGAATTAGAATGGTAATTTGTTTGAATAAAATTGATGTTTTTAGTGCACCTTATAGTGAAACATAAATAACCCTATAAGGAGCCAATTAAATGAATCATAACCATGAACCAAATGAAAGTATTGGATGTACCGTCACGGATTGTAGATATCATGATAGAAGTGATTACTGCACGTTAACGCACATTGATGTTGTTAAAAATGATACTGCTGACGAAGTTTCACAAGAATGTACCGACTGTGGATCTTATGTTTATAAAGATACACA
>CAZJIO010000105.1:10148-11190 GCA_964546035.1 uncultured Eubacteriales bacterium
AATCGAAGTTGATTCACAAAAAGTGGCTTACAATAACTGTAGCCACTTTTTTTGGTACTTAGACAGGTTCTTATGCATATGGTGTTATAAAGAAGCCTAAGAGGTTACCTATGCAAATTTATGTCGTCCAACCAGGTGATACCCTGATGGAAATAGCCATGGTGTATAACGTTTCCATGAGTGTCTTAATCTCTTCGAATGAAATTGAAAATCCTAGTTCTCTAGTACCCGGTCAAACCATTGTGATTCCTATATGGGGGTCTTATTATTTTGTCCAACCAGGAGACTCTATATATTCTATTAGTAAAAGATATAAGATGCCTCCCCAAAACCTTGCCAAAGCCAATAACCTCAATAATACCAGTATCTTAGTGCCTGGAATGAGGATTTATATTCCGCAAAGTCCAAGAAAGGCAGTTTATACAGGTGGGTATATTGATACTGACGTAACAGGGGAAAAATCTGGGGAAGTTATTGAAACATATGGAACAGATTTATCAACGGTTCAGTTATTCAGTTATCAAGTGAATAGTAAGGGTGAGTTAACACCGCCGCCAAGAGAAAATGAAGTACTCGTTGCAGCAAAAAAAACAAATTCTCGACCCATCATGGTTTTGACCAATATTGAAGATGGGCAATTTACCCCAGATGTTGTAGCATCCATTTTTGCAAGTGATGCCCTTACAAATCAAGTACTCGATTCAGCAATTGAGATCATGAATCAAAAAGGATATAAGGGTTTAGATGTTGATTTTGAATATCTTGGCGCTGAAAATAGAGTGGGATATAATGAATTCATGGTTAAAGCAAAAGCCAAATTGAAGCCCTTTGGTTATTCTTTGTCGACGGCATTGGCGCCAAAAGACTCTGATACACAGGTGGGCCGGCTGTATGAGGGGCATGATTATGAGTTTCTCGGCAAAATTGTCGATTTTATATTTGTAATGACCTACGAATGGGGCTGGGTTGGTGGCGCACCAAGGGCTGTAGCACCCATTAATGAGGTGAAAAAAGTAATGGACTATGTGTTGTCAAAGGTACC
>CAZJIO010000105.1:11221-14250 GCA_964546035.1 uncultured Eubacteriales bacterium
ATATGGCTATGACTGGAAATTACCCTTCATAGAAGGAACCAGCAGAGCTAGGACCATAAGCAGCCAACAGGCAATTGCACTTGCCGAGCAATATGGCGTCAATATTGAATATGACCCTGTCGCTGCCTCGCCCTTTTTCAAGTATCGAGATGAAGCAGGCGTTCAACATGAGGTGTGGTTTGAGGATGCCAGAAGTATACAAGCAAAGTTCAATCTTGTTAAGTCCTTAGATAACAGAGGTTTCTTTTATTGGTCTCTCGGCAAAGATATGCCACAGAATTGGTTGTTGTTAGAAGATAATTTTGTTGTTAAAACATTTTAATCATACTGCACTAGTGAATTTATATATTGTAATATATAAATATTATGTTGACATTTCAAGAGGCATAGTTTATACTTAGAATATATTAAATAATTCATTTGTGAGGTGCAAAAATATGTTGAGTCTATTTAAAAAAAGTTATGAGAATATAACATCTGAGCAGGTTAAGGATAGAATGAAAGACTTGGATACACAAATCATTGATGTGCGTGAAGCTCATGAGTATTCCAGAGGTCATATTCCAAAAGCAAAATTGATACCCTTAGGATCTATATCCAATCGGTTAAATGAAATTGATAAGAATAAAAAAGTAATCGTTGTGTGTGCAAGTGGTGGAAGAAGTGCGAGTGCAGCAGGATTATTAGGCAATGCCGGATATCAGGTCAGTAATATGATGGGCGGTATGATGGCTTGGGCTGGTCCGGTGGACAAATAATTATTTAAAATAAGCTAATTGTTAGCTTATTTTTTTTGGCTAAAAAAGTACAGTTTAAATATGGCAAGATTGTATAAGATATGACAACATTACCATCCTTTTTTAGGCAACATTAGTGTATAATAAAAGTGCTCATTAAAAGAGGAGGCTTTCTATGCCAAAAAGAATAAAAAAGATGTCCTTAAAAAAAAGAATTATTATCCTCATCGTTTTAATTTCCTTGTACCCTATTCTATTAATGGGCTTTTTTGGTGCTTATAACTACGAGAATTTGATTAAAGATCGATTCATTAGTTATGCTCAAAAAGATATGGATATGATTGCCTATTACATTAATAAAGATGTCCAGGACATGAAAAATTTCATGATTAACATACTTTCTAATCAAGGCTTTTATGAACTCACAAATAGTAGACCAACCCCCAATGATCAACCCATTGATGCTTATAAGTTTAAAAGAAGTATGGAGGATTATCTTCGCACCATTACATTTTCTAATGGTGATTTTGATGTGGCTGGTTTCTGCTTTGAAGATGATGACCACATTTACTTTGCTACCCAAGAAACCGGCAAAATTTTTGCAGAAGATTTTCCAATAGATAAACTAAAAGATTTGGTCAAATTCAGCAATCAGAGTGAATTTTATATCGAAAAATCCGAAAATGAAATCAATGTGTATGTTGCCAAACGGGTGCTACATAAAGATACTTTTAAACCTATTGGGCTCTTGTTTTTTAGAATGGACCCCGATTATTTAGTTAATATGTTAAAAAACAGCTATAAGGAAACAGCAGAAACCATCTATTTATATACAGAAGACGGCCTGCTGATCTCTAAGGAAGGCATGAATGGCATCCATTCAATTATCAGCGATAATAAGTATTATGCAAGAGCAGAAAGCATTTACATCGAAAAAGGAGAATTGAACACTTATTATATTGTTACTAAGAAAATAGACCAGTTAAATCTAACGGCAATTACGTCTATTTCAAATGATTTGTTGACCGCTGATTTAAGAAAAATTACAGATCTCATTTTGATTTTATGTGCTTTAAATATCCCTTTATATATCATATTGGCTAACTTTTTATATGGTAATATTGCAAGTCCAATCAACTATTTAATAGAAAAAATGCACTTATTTGAACAAGGTAAATTAGATGGTGTAAAGGACCCTCGTAGAAATGATGAAATTGGCTATTTATTTAAGGCATTTATTAAAATGACTCATAATATTAATACCCTCATTAAGGATGTTTACGCTAAGGAATTGGCTAGAAAAGACGCTGAAATATCAGCCCTTCAAGAACAAATCAATCCTCATTTTCTGTACAACACTTTGGAATCCATTAATTGGAGAGCTCAGCTAGCCGGTGAAACAGATATTGCCCTTATGATTCAGGCCCTTTCAAAACTGATGGAAGCAGGGATTAATCGCAATGATGAGAAATATGTGACCATAGAACAAGAAGTTGTTTATATGGAGCAATATATGTTTCTTATTCAAAAAAGATATGATCATCGCATTGAATTTATCAAAGAAATTTCTGAAGAGACTAAGGAGATAATGGTTCCTAAGCTGATTATTCAACCTATGCTTGAAAATGCCGTAAAACACGGCATTGAGCCAGTAGGAGAAGGAAAAATCTCCCTAAAAATTTACCTAGAAGATGAAGTTTTAGTCATTGAAATAGAAGATAATGGAGAAGGTATGAAGGATCCTAAAATACAGTGGATCAAAAAAACCTTTGAACAAGAAAAGGGTTTAAGTACCGTCCATGAGGATAGCAGAAAGAGCATTGGTTTACAAAATGTTGCAAGAAGGCTTTATTTAATCTATGACCATACAGCAGAAATATCCGTCAAAAGTCAACTGGGAAAAGGAACAAAGATTACCATTAAAATTCCACTTCATAAAGAGGAGAATCCAAATGTACTATAAAATTTTAATCATTGATGATGAGCCGATGGTCATTGAAGGACTAAAGAAACTGGTTCCTTGGGAAGAAATCAATTGTGAAATTATTGCGACAGCTAAAAATGGTGAAGAAGGTCTACTTCAAATTGAAATTTCAAAACCAGACATTGTTATTTCTGATATTCGAATGCCTAAATTATCGGGATTAGAAATGATCAAAGCTTTGAAGGATAAAAAAGGGGACATCAAATTTGTCATATTGACGGGGTACCGAGAGTTCGAGTACGCTAGAGAGGCTATTAATCTAGGTGTTATTAAGTTTCTTCTTAAGCCAACTAATTTAGAAGACATTA
>CAZJIO010000106.1:0-5082 GCA_964546035.1 uncultured Eubacteriales bacterium
AATTTCTTTAATCTGATCAGAGGTAATCATTCTTTAATTTTTAGGAAAACTTATTTCGTCTTTTACAATGTAGGCACTTGGAAAATCATTTCGTATTTCGCGATACAATTTATAGGCTTCATAGCGCGAACGGAAATCGCCAACACGTACTTTAAAATTGGGAGCCTGATATACTAAATAACATGGAACATCAGGCTTTTTTGCTAAAAACTGTGTTTTAACATCGTTTGCTTTTTTCTTCGATTGATTTCCTGAATCGAAATAAATCTGAACACGATACCCGTTTATTAAAGCTTCACAATTGCCAAATGATAAATTCCTTGGAAATCCGTCTGCATAGCCAACCGGTAATACGGCAATACGACTTTCTCTTTTTGCAATAAAAGTCCTGCCATATCCGACACTTTCTCCTACACCAATTAATCGGATACATGTGATTCTTGCCTTTAGTGATAAAACAGGACGTATATCAGGTTGTAATTTTGTTTTATCTCCCAACGTGGTGAGTGTTCCGTACAATGCAATGCCAATTCGCGCATAGCTGCACCTAAGTTCTGGGTAATTCAGAAAACCATAACTACTTTGAATATGCGTTTTAGGGATTTTCACTCCTTTTTGTGTAAGCATGTCCAGCAGTTCATAAAAAGTTGCAATTTGACCTTGAGTGAATTCAACATCTGCTTGGCTCGTGCTATCCGAAACGCAAAGATGGGTGTAAATCCCACAAATCTCCAAATGTTCAAAGCCAAAGATTTCAACAATTTTTTCTGCCTCTACTGCACTTATACCCATTCGATGCATGCCCGTGTCAACCTTGATGTGAACTTTCAAATCATAACTAGACGCACTCAACTGTTTTGCATATGTGTGATCGCCTACTGTCTGTATCAAGTGATAATGCATCAATTGTTTTACTCTTATTAAATCCGTATATCCCAAAACCAATATTTCACCTTCAATACCATGCTTTCTTAATTGAATACCTTCATCAATGGTCGCCACTGCAAAGGATTTCACACCCATTTGATTTAAGATGGTTGAGACAGTAATAGCGCCATGCCCATAAGCTTCAGCCTTTACAACTGCCATTAGATTGCAGCCCTCCTGCATCATATTTTGCAAAACCGTCACATTATGCTTTAAGTTGTTCACATCCAATTCAACCCATGCTCTATCAGTAACCGTATCTAAAGGTTTCTTTTGCTTATTTAGGCCTGTATATTCATGTGATTTAGTCATTTCTCTCCCTCCACAATGTGACAATCCATCCATCCACATTATTGCCCGAAATTTGATAAAGCGAATTTTCTGGCAAGTTGATTGTTTGTTGACTGGCTGCAACAGGAACATAAAACAGCTCCATCCTTCGTCCACCCATATCCATAATAAAATGCTTTTGATCATATACAAATTTTTTAACAACTTCAATATACTCTTCAAGAGAAAGTCTTTGTTCACTAATAATTTGTGAATGGGGATACCCCACATATCTGAAATGCCAAGGCTCATGTCCAATTCCTGTAATGGTTTCTTTTCCAAGCTGGTAGCGTTCAATAAAACCGTAGTCCATGGCTTTTTTACGAAATTCATTACAGATACCCATATATGGAAAGTCCGGGCATATAAAATCAATGTGTTCTTTCTTTAACGCCAAATCTATTGCAAGTCCTGTTTGGTGTTCACTATGATTCGGTATTGCAACATATTTTTCAGTAAACACCTTTCCATTATTACTTAAGGAGTCCTCATAGATTTGTTGTTGTTCTTTTCTGGAACGGTATCCGCTCACAGGCACAATCTCATCACTACAATTCAAATCCATCATTAAGTGGGATAGGATCGTTGCTACTCTTGAGTCCATTAAAATATTGGGATATTTCAAGTTTGGGGCAAACAAAGATAATGTAGATGCTCCTTTTTCTTTTACAATAGGATAAGTGGCATTTACAAGGATTAAACTACCGTTGTGTATGTCCTTTCTATTTAACGTGATTGTATCCATCAGCATGCACTAAGTTCAATGAGCTTGTCCAAAATATCATCAAAAGTTATATTGATCCCTTTCATCATGTTGGGATATCGGCTGTGGGTGGTAAATCCAGGAATTGTATTCACCTCATTAAAAACCAACTTGTTATCCGAAGTTAAAAACAGATCAATCCTTGCGAAGCCAGAACACCCCAAGGTTTTATATATGAGGGCTGCTGTCTTTTGAATTTGTTGTTCGGTATGCTTATCAATACGTGCAGGCATATGAATTTTTGAACTTTTCATGGTATATTTTTCTGTATAATCAAAAAACCCAGCTGTCAGTTCAATTTCGTCTACTTTACCAATGATCAATTCATCATTTCCCAGCACAGCACATCCTACCTCAAAGCCCTCTATGTTTTCTTCGATGATGACTTCACTATCATGTTCAAAGGCCATTGTTACCGCTGACATTAAATCGATTTTCTTATATACCTTACTAATACCAATGGACGAACCGGCTCTCACAGGCTTTACAAACAGCGGATAGTTCAATTGACTCACTTGTGCTATAAGGGTTTTCTCATCTGCAAGCTGAGAGATCACTACCGATTGAGGTACGGCCACTCCCACAGAATGAACAAGCCGATGCGCCCTGGCCTTGTCCATACATAAAGCAGAACACAGGGTATCACAACCAATGAGTGAAATTCCTGCCATTTCAATCAAGCCCTGTATCGTACCATCCTCACCGTTTTTTCCATGCAAAACTGGAAAAGCAGCATCTAGTTGTGTGTAATTTACACCACTTTCTCCAAATTCAACAAGTCCACCCAAACGACGGTCGGGGGAGATGATCGCTGGAACGCACTTGACTGTATCTATGTGCCAAGTATCCTTTAATATGTTTTCTATAGCACCGTTATATCGAAACCAAGACCCTTTTCTTGTAATGCCTATTGGTATGATGCTATATTTTTCTTTATCTAAGTGTAATAAAACACTATAAGCGGATTGCAAGGATACGGGATATTCACTAGAACATCCACCAAATAAAACAGCTATTTGTTTCTTTTTCATGATGTATATCTCCTTTTTCTTAATCAATAAAGTATTTTTTATTTCGATATGATGATCATACCTAAAACAAGAATGCTCTATATCCGCTTTCCCATTGTGAAACCCTTTTTTATTGTGATGGAATTCTTACGATTTCCCTACGAAATATCCTATAAAATAGAAAAAGAGCCGACAACTGTGACTTTACTCACTTGTTATCGGCTCTGCGTGTTAGCGCCTGGCTCTTGTATAACGGATATATTCAGTACAAGTATATGACAACAGCCCTAGATTAATCCAGAAGCTTGTACAGCATAATGCTTTCAATCACTTCATTTTTTATGTGAGCAAGCATGCCATCTACATAATTTACGGGCAGATAACGAAAATCATCCTCTTCATTGGTTGCACCATTTCCGTCCAAATTGCCTTCAGGATAGGCTGTCTTAAGCTTTTCAACACTGTCTCCAACTTTGATGTTTCGAATTGTGGCATACTTTGAGTCCGTAATGATCATTTGAAATATATAGAACTTCTCATCATTAGGCGCTTTTATGGTTTTTATTTCAAGCCCTGGAAATTTGTACTGTTTTTCTGTAAATCCGATCAATGGATCCATATTTAACCCATCATCTATAGCATACGTGTGGGATTTGATTTCATCCGCTTTCCCTAAGGTTCTTTCAAGCTGTTCATCATCAACTATATCATTAATTGCAATGTTTTTGTCGTTATATACAAATGCCAACTCTTTCAAAATAACATTTCCGTTCTTTTCTATTGTGCCCTCCTTTATTACTTCGGAAACAGGGGCATTGCCTTCTGAGTCTTCTGAGTCCTCTACTTTATCTGTTGATGTATTGGTTGAATCCTGATTTGACACATTGACTGTTGACTGCACCATCGGTGTATCCACTTGATTATTTTTGCAGCCCACCTGAACTAGCATACAAAACACCATAATCAAAGCAATTGAACCTAATTTTCTTAATGTTTTCATTGTTGTACCTCCAAAATATTATTGAGTTTAAATGGTGATGAAGGTGTTCACCTTGATCATAAGTTCATTATATAGTAAAATTTTATTAGAGTAATAACAGACTTGTATCATTCTTGTAACTTTACATCAAAGGAAGGTGTATTGAAACAGTGGTTCCCACTCCAATTTCACTTTCGAACACCAAAGTCCCATTAAATTTCTCAACAATCTCTTTGCAAATTGATAGCCCTAGTCCAGAACCTTTAGCTGAACTTGAATTCTTACCTCTATAAAACCGCTCCTGAACCCGTGAAACATCACTGTGTTCGACCCCAATACCTCTATCGCTTATTTTTATAATCGCTTCCATTTGACTGACAAAGGTTTCTATCTTGATATGACCTTTTGCGTTGGAGTACTTGATAGCATTATCTAAAATATTCGCAATCCCATGAGTCATCAATATTTTATTGACACGGACGAAAACTGCTTTTTCTAGAATGACTTCAAAAGTTATTTCTTTTTGCTCAGCTTTTGATTTCATGTCTAAAACCACACCATGAGTTAATTCTGATAAATCAATCTTCTCCATGCTCAGCTTTTCATGGTCAACTTTGTCAAAACGTGAGAGCAGCAATAACTCATTTATAAGTATTGTAAGCCGCTCCGATTCATTTACAAGATGAAAGTAAATCTTTTGTAGATCTTCATCCTCATCTTCTCCCTCGTACAGATATTGAGAAAAACCCTTAATTGCAGCAAGGGGTGTTCTCAATTCATGAGAAACATTAGAAACAAACTGCTTCTGATACTGTATATAGTCTTTCAATTGAATACCCATCTGATTTAATCCTGCTGCAAGCATCCCCAGCTCATCTTTCCTATTCAATTGGACGGGCTCGAATTGTTGTTTTGAAAACCTTTCAGTTGCACCAAGAAGATATTTAATCGGCTTTGTCGTTTTACGGGCAATATATAAACTTGAGAGGGTTATTAGAAAAATAAATCCTCCTGCGGCAATAAACAATATATAGCGTATCTGATCCATGATCTCGTAAAAATAAGAGATGTTT
>CAZJIO010000106.1:5104-13189 GCA_964546035.1 uncultured Eubacteriales bacterium
TTCAACAAGCTCGAAAACATAGGCATTTTGATAATATTTATCTTGAATGGGTATGGCAAAATAGATTAATTTATTATCCGTCACAGTGTACGCATAATTTCCCCTAAGAGCATTCTCAATATTCTCCTTTAAAATAAGAGGTGTCCCGTTATTAATACTTATCCCATCCACAGCTAATCCCAACAGCTTTAGGTTACTGTCGTAGATCCGTACTTCCTTAGCTGAAGCCTTTAAAACTTCCAGTGCATTTTTCGACACCTCTGAAGCCAGTACCGGGTCTGTTAATTTCTCATGTTTTGTGAGTACTTCTCTAAAGGATAGCTCACCCATGTCTATCTTTTCCATCATTTGCTTTTCTATTGTCACAAAACTATAGTAATCTATGGCTTTATCAACTGAGACAATAATAATGGCAAAGGATACGATAGAGAAAAATAAATAGTTCAAAACAAGCCGCGTTGCATATTTCAAAGGTCTTCACCTCCAAATTGATAACCAAATCCATAGATGGTCTTTACATACTTCGGGCTTTCTGCATCATCTTCTAATTTCTTCCTAAGCCGCATAATTGTCATATCAACGCATCTGCTGTCACCTAAATAATCATACCCACACACGATATCCAAGATCTCATCTCTGGTAAAAATCATTTTAGGTCTTTTAAGCAACATTTCAAGAATTTTAAATTCTTTTGCTGTCAGCAAAATCCGAGTCCCGTTTTTCAGCACGCTCCTAGTTTCCAGATCAAATTCCAGTTCGCGAAAGGTTATTTGTTTTGCTTCATCATTTTGGTTCAGATTATTTTGTTCATACCTTCTCAGAACAACTTTGATTCTAGCAAGGAGTTCTCTATTGTCAAAAGGCTTTGTAATATAATCCTGTGCTCCAAGCTCAAGCCCCAGTACTTTATCAATAATTTCATTCTTGGCCGATAATATAATAACAGGAAGCGCATATTTTTTTTCAATTTCCTTACACAGATCGTAGCCTGAGTAATCTGGCAACATTAAATCCAGCAAAACCAGATCTGGCTGAAAAGCGTCAATCTCCACAAGTCCCGTACTGCCATTTTCTGCTGTGTTCACCTGATAGTTTTCTCTCTTAAGCACAAGCTCAAGCAAATCTCTAATTGCCAACTCATCATCAATCACCAGAATCTTTTTCACTTGAAACACCCCCTATCAGTAACTTATGCACCCACAGTATTTACGAAATACCTGTGCACCTAATACTATCACTACTGTGCAAGGTTTTCCATATTTAATTTTGTCCTATCCATCCTGCTGCTAAATACTCTTCAAAGCAAATGCCTTTTTCAGTAATTTCTTTTGCTACTGCTTTCCCTACATATCTGTAATGCCACGGTTCATAATTGACACCAGTGATATCCGACTTACCCTCTGGGTAGCGTAAAATGAAACCGAACTTATAGCAATTAGCCATGAGCCATTGATGTACGTCACTACTGCTTTGAGATTTACCGACAGTTTGGCTACTGTCTACCCCAATATCTACTGCAAGTCCAACTTGATGTTCACTGGTACCTGGAAGTGCTACCCACATTTTTGCTAACCGTTCTGCCTTATCATTGAGATACCCGTTTGACTTGTACTCTTCCACTTTTTCTGTAAAAAGTGCTTGTTGCATCTCTTTCGTTCTGTAAGAAGAAGTAATCAGAGCAAATATTCCTTCGGCTCTTGCTGCATTCATCATCTCCTGCAACTCTGGATAGATTCTTTCATCTACCGATTGCTCATTTTTGAGTTGAATCAACGAAAAGCTATAGTCCTCTGGCACAGAGTGCATATAATTTACGAGAAGCAATTGCCAATCAGTGCGGTTATCGACTTGCTCCAGAGTATTCAATCTTGTCATGTTCAAAACAGCAACTAGAAAGAGCAGCATAAATATCAGTCTACCTATTGCTCTTCTTATTTTTCTCTTTCTACTTTTTATTCGTACTTGTTCCTTCTCTCTAGTTTGTATGGTCTTCATGTCAACAGTTTCCTTTCGCACAAAAATAAGAGCATTCTTTGTTTCGACATGATGATCATACCTAAAACAAGAATGCTCTATATCCGCTTTCCCATTGTGAAACCCTTTTTTATTGTGATGGAATTCTTACGATTTCCCTACGAAATATATTTTCTTATATCACTTTAAATGGTATCGTGAGTTCTAAAACAATAATTTCATCTGCGCTGGACGCTACTATCGTTCCATGGTGCAGTTCAATAATCTCTTTGGTAATGGCAAGACCTAGTCCTACACCACCAGTTTTTGAGTTCCTTGCCGTATCCAATCGATAAAACTGCTCAAAAATCCGACTCAGCTTTTCTTGAGGAATTGTATTGCCGTGATTAAGAAATTTCATTTTAATTAAATCACCCTCCTGTGTAACAGTTATATCTATTACACTACCCTCAAAGCTGTAATTTACAGCATTTCTAAGCAAATTATCAAATACCCGCTGCATCTTATTGACATCACATTTAATCATAATATCCGGTGGCACAGCGAGACGGCACGACAATTTTTTTTCAGAGAGCATTGGCTTAATCTCAAAGACTATTTGCTCAAGCATTCGAGCCAGATTGACATTGCTTAATTCAAGGCATAAATTCGTCAGGTTAAATCGTGTAATTTCAAAAAATTCGTTAATTAAGTCCTCAAGACGTTCTGCTTTTTCAAGAGAAATTGAAAGATATTTCTCGCGAAGCGCCTCTGAAATTTGATCTTCATCCCGCAATAGTGAAAGATAGCCGATGACTGAAGTAAGGGGTGTTTTTAAGTCGTGAGCCAAATATACAATAAGGTCATTTTTTCTTTGTTCAGCTTCTTTAGCCGCCCTTTCACTTTGTCTGACATTTAACTTAATTTGGTTCATTTGATTTTCTACTTGTTTTAATTCAACAGGTAACACAATCATTTCATCTTTTGTGTCGTATACATTTCCTGTGGCTTGAATCACGTCTTCAAGGTAACTGAGTGTTTTTATCCAATAACGAATAAATATAACAGAAAACCCAACAACAAAAATGACCATTAACGTTTGATACCGATTATCATTAAAAACCCTCAAAAATTGATATATCGGTTCATCCCCCTGCCAAGTGAAGAGGGAGAAAATCCATAAACCCATTAAAAGCATTCCTATGACGAGAACAATAAAGGCAACGATTGCGATCATGAATTTCGTTAAAATGCGAAGGGATAGTGCTCTTTTAAAATTTCTCATTTTACTATTCAATTTGATAGCCAACCCCCCATACTGTTTTTATAAACTTAGGATTTCTTGTAGGCTCGCACATCTTTTCTCGCAACCGTCCAATGTGAGCCATTACAGTATTGTTATTATCTAAATATTTTTCTCCCCAAACTGCTTCAAATAAATCTTCTGAAGAGACCACTTTCCCCTTATTTTCGCATAAATACCATAAAATTGAGAACTCAATGGGTGTGAGTGTAAGTGGTTTATCAAATAAGGAACATTTATGTGTATCTTTATTGATGATCAAGCCTTTAATGTCGTACTCTTGCGATAAAAAAGGTTCAGACTCCCTTGCATTGTTGTAACGCACATACCTTCTTAGTTGGGTTTTTACCCGTGCAACTACCTCCAAGGGATTAAAGGGCTTAGTGATATAATCATCGGCTCCAATCGTTAAGCCCATGATTTTGTCTATGTCCTCTACCCTTGCTGTTAGCATAATAATTGGATAGTAATACTTTTCTCTTATTTTCTGACATATTTTAAAGCCATCAATATCAGGAAGCATGACGTCCAAGATCGCCATATCTAATTTTGTTGTCTGTATACATTCTAAAGCTTCTTTGCCTGTATAAAATTTATACACCCTATAACCATCATTTTTCAAATACAGCTCTACTAAATCCGCTATTTCTCTTTCGTCATCAACGATTAAAATATTTTCATTCATTTATCACTGGTCCCCCTAAATAAAACCTATCATATGTTTTCCAATGATTCATTTTAGCATACTTAGCCCTATATAAACAATTTTATGTTCACTTTCATTTTTGCCCATAAATCACCATAAGCTTCTTCCTTCTGATTGCAAAAACAACTAAGATCATCGAAGGAACCACTAAATTCGCAATGAAGATGACTATATGGGTATAATCATTGGACAGTGTTTTAAAAACAATATAGTGGGAAATACTTGTCATTAATAAAATCAGTGCAAGAATGATATTAATCGGAATGATAAAGGGTTTATATGTTTTCATATTGAATATTCGGCCCAAAATAATCACACATGCCAATAATGTTGTCGCAATCTTCATAAAAAACACAATAATCCAACCCGTAACATTGAAAAATTCAATACGTTGTATGATGTCAAATAGACTGATTTGTTGAATAGCTACATTGTAAGGATACCTTAAAATTCTTGTCAGTCCCACACCCAATACACCTTGAGTGGTAATCGTTATTAGCGTATTAATGGTTATAAAAGCAACAATGAGCAGGGTATAAATTTTGATGACGGATGTTTTCTTATCATTTTTAACATAGGGAATAAAGAAAAAAAATAAAATACAATCGCTGAATCTAGCCGCACTATTAAAAACGCCAAAAGCCAATTGAGAAGCCGTTGAATCCGCTAAAATAGGGAGCAGTTCTTTCAAATCCATATTGTTTGAATTTAAAACCATACAAAGCAATATAACCACAATGAAAACAGACCCAAAGATAATTGAGGCTCTCCCAATGGTTTCAAGTCCTTTATACGCAGCATAGATACAAGGAATCAGCATCGTGGCAAGTATTGCAAACATGGGTGTCTCCGGTAATGCATTGGCTAACAGAAAATCAGCCAGAACTACCATGGTTATGAGGGTTACATACATCAAATAAATCGCATAAATAAAGCAGATGCATTTCCCCAGGATGTTGCCAAGAATAAGCTGAAAATATTCATCAAAAGATAGTTTTTTAAAGCTACTTGCCATGATGAGCAACGGAACCGAAAAAAGGAAGATAGCAAATCCCGATAATATATCAGCAATCCAGGCATCCTGATTACCAGGCGCCATTGTCGCCGTAGGCATAAATGAATAACTAAACAATAAGCGATTAATAAAAATGATCATAATGAGTTGCATGATAGAAATCTTTCCTGGTCTAATCATGTTATTTGTTACTCCCTTATGTTGAGTTGTTGATTGGATACGCCTGCTCGCTGAACCTTGGTTTTAACCGATATTTCAAAGGTCATAGATGCAAATATTTCATTCCAATCCTCTTTTAGCTCTTTCCATTCCTTTGGGTTTTTTCGATGAAGGGCCTGTCCAAATCCAAATATGTCCGATTTCATCCTCTGCACCTTTTGAAGGGTTGCCGTCATTTCATCTTCTACTATTTTTGATGTGGCTTCTTCAATTGCATGGATGGATTGAACATTCGTTATATCTTCTTCCCCTGTTTCTTCCGTTAGCATACCATTAATTTCAACTTCAACGACGCCTACGTATTGATCCTTGATCCTTTTGATATCTAATTTACTATCCGCTTTAATAACCTCGAGAGAATTAACACCTTTCCCATCTGGTGATGGTGCAACCAGGACAGTACTAGCTATATTACCCGTGATAAAATTATAACCTCTCGCCTCATCCCCATCTAGAAAATCTACCATCTCGTCCTTAATAAATACGGCTAACCCTTCCGCTGAAGGAATTACATTAAGCTCCGTTTCCAGACTTTTCAGCACAGATTCAGTGGTTTGTGTCGTCTGAATTACACCAATAACAGGCTCAATCCCTTCTGCATAGTAGGCTTTTAAAAAGTCAATAAATTTAATAGAAACAGACTTACCATTCGTCTTTGAATTTTCAAATAATGCTTCAAAATAATTTGAGGGCACATCCTCTTTTTCTACCTGAAAGGTTAAAATATCTTGACTGGGGTAATTCCTAGATACAGCAAGATACATATATCTTCTTGACTCATGATTTCTATTAAAATAATCTAAGTACTCCATGAGTCCCTTCTCTGCTAAGGAGGCATCAAAAATGCATATATCAAGATGAGGCCAATAAAGCTTTTTACTATACTGTAGCGTTGCATTTCTATTGGCTTCGAAAATCGATTTGCCTTCACTTTGTATATAGAAAACCGGTTTATTTGACTCCCCTGTTACTTGAATGCTAATGGGATTGATAATTTGATACGTAATTCTAACGGAATGATCATATGATGTAATGGCAACCCCTCCCACGATTCCTAAACTCGACAATTCTCTTCTGTTCCAACTGCCTGTAAAAAATTGGTAGAACAGCCCTAACAAAATAACAATGACTACGATCCTTTTTAGATTTCTCTTTTTCATACACATTCAACCTCTAGGATTGCCTTGTTTTATTTTCCTTGGCAATATATTCTGGTCTTTTCTTCTTACTCCAAATTGGGTATCGGATCTCAAAATCTTTTAAACCTTCCATATCAAATGGGGCTATTGGGGATAAGTACGGCACTCCAAAGGATTCCAGAGATGCGGCATGAATAATAATTGCAAAAACCCCTGCCGTAATGCCATACAACCCCATAACACCTCCCAAAACCACTAGAAAAAGTCTGTACACCGTAATCACTTCATTCATAGCAGGTACAATAAAGGCAGCAATTGCCGTAAATGCAATGACAATAACCAAATCTGCACTGATTATTCCTGCTTTTACTGCTGAATCACCTAACACCAAGCCCCCCACCACGCTGATTGCTGAACCAATTGTTTTAGGCATTCTCGCTCCGGATTCTTTTAGAAACTCAAAAACCAACAGCATCAATACCGCTTCAACCAAAGAAGGCAGGGGGGTCCCTTTATTTGCACCCGCCATGGAAATGAGTAGTGCAGAAGGAATCATTTCTTGATGAAAGGTTTCAATTGCAACATAAAGTGGTGCCAGTAGAATAGTGCTAATCAACGCAACCAATCGGATGATCCTAGCAACAGTTGCAATATAAGGTCTATTGTAATAATCCTCAGTATTTTGAATGGTCTCGATGAACACAAAAGGGACTGTCAATGCATGAGGCGATCCATCACATAAAATGCCAACCCTTCCCTCTAAAATCTTAGAGGCAATCACATCTGGTTTTTGTGAATTAAATACCGTTGAAATGGGTGAAATATGACTGTCTTCTATGAATTCTTCAAGATATCCCGAATCCATGATGGCATCGATATTAATTTGTGCTAGCCTAGAACGGACCAACTCCAAAACCCCCTCGTTTACAATCCCAGAAATATAAAATACATTCACAAGGGTTCTTGTCTGTTTACCGATAGTCATCTCTTCAAACACCAAATGATTGTTCTTAATTTTCTTGCGAAGGAGTGACCTATTGATATGAATGTCTTCTATAAATCCTTCTCTAGGACCACGCACAATCATTTCAGTATTGGGTTCCTGAACCGTTCTTTTTTCCCAGCCTCTAGAAGAAACAGATAAACCAATGGCTTGTCCTTCAAAGAAGAAAACAGCATTTCCATCTACAATACTTTTTACTGCAGTCGGCAGATCAATGACTTCTTTCACATCTGAAATAGGAAACATTTTTTGGATGGCTTCAAATTGAACAGGGTCATAACTGCTTAACTTATTAGACTTGAGCACAAAAGGATTGATCACGTCCCGGTCAAGGGTTTCTGTCTTAATAATTTCAGAAATGTACACAACCAAAGACTTAATACCAGAGTTTGTCTCAAATTCGTAGAAGATCATATCTATGCTCTCATGAAAAGCCTTTTGCATGAACTTTTTATTTTCTAAAATGGTACTAAATATTTTGTCCAAAAGGTACACCTCGATTTATCGGAAATAATACTTAATATTTATTATTCTCCATTACTTCAAATATATCCCATTACTTCAAGGACGTTCTTTTTACAATGCGAAAGGAGTGTCCCATTTAATAGGACACTCCTTCGTGTTAAAGCTTTATAAATACTTTGCAGTAATAGACGCTTTACAATTTCTTAAGTTCTCCGGTGTGCCTTCAAAAAGTATTTCTCCACCGCCACTACCGCCTTCAACACCCACATCAATAATCCAATC
>CAZJIO010000106.1:13199-13951 GCA_964546035.1 uncultured Eubacteriales bacterium
GCATTTCGAATGACGTCAAGGTTATGTTCTATGACGATTACAGTGTTACCCTTTTCAACAAGATGGTTAATGATTGTCAAAATACTCGTAATATCAGACATATGAAGACCCGTAGTCGGCTCATCCATAATATAGATATTGCCTTTTTTGCTTAATTCTTTTGCCAGCTTTAATCGCTGACATTCTCCACCCGATAAGGTATCTAGGGGCTGTCCCAGTGTCATATAGTGAAGACCCACATCTGAAATATGCTTCAGCTTATTGATGATCTCCTTTTGTGTGAAAAATTCAACCGCCTCAGCTACTGTCATAGCAAGGACTTCTACGATGGTCTTCCCATTATAGAGATACTCGAGTACCTCACTCTTAAACCTTTTGCCGCCACAATCATCACATAGGGTTTCAATGTTATCCATAAAAGATAGATCGGTTTCAATAAAACCTCTTCCTTTACAGGCTTCACACGCACCTTCAGAATTATAGCTGAACAACCCGGCACTTACCTTGTTTTCATTGGCAAAGGATTTTCTAATTTCATCCATGATGCCCGTGAAAGTAGCTGGATTAGAGCGTAAATTTGCACTGACTGCTGATTGATCGATAATAATCGCATCTTTGTATGCCTTTGCAAATACCCCATTAACAAGGGTCGATTTACCTGAACCGGCAACGCCTGTAACAACCGTAAAGATGCCCTTAGGGATTTTTAAACTGACATTTTTCAAATTGTGCAAGCTGCTCTTCTTAGTTTC
>CAZJIO010000107.1:0-5349 GCA_964546035.1 uncultured Eubacteriales bacterium
CTTCTTCAGCCCTTACATCTTTTGTAATCGTGATAAAAAAATCAGGGCGTATCTCATAATCCCTGGATATAAAATCCAAGGCATTACCGATACCCTTATTCTTAGCCAAACCTTCTCCAAATACAAGCATTTTAATATGTCCTATATATAACCTTCTAGCAATCGTAAGCTTCCTCAAAGCTTCTGCGATCGTTTCCCCTGTCGACTGAAAGACTATAATCGGTGTTATGTTTCCATTAGAATATTCTGTTGAAATTTCTTCAGGATTAATGACCTGTAAGGTTACAAGATATCCCTCCTCATGCTCATCAATTCCAAGTGCCATGGCAATTGAAAGCTCATTTATTTCCTCTGCACTCGTACAGCTAGTCAGAACATAAACCAGCAATATTATAAGAAAAAACATAACAATAGCTGCTCTTTTCATACCAAGACTCCTTAGATGACATTTTCAAGACTTATTTTGACGAATATTATTTTTACTCATTAAACGATGCCGTGTCATAATTTTCCCTAAAGGAAATCGTAAAATGGTATTTTTTTGATCCATTAGGTTAAAGGGTGCCATAGGTGCCATATAGGGGACGCCGAAAGAATGTAAACTACACATGTGCACAACAAGTGCAATTAGGCCTATAGATATACCATATGCACCTAGGGTAGTCCCTAAGAAAATAAAAGCAAACCGTAAAATTCTAATAGCTGAACTCATACTATATACTGGTGTTGCAAAACTACTGATTGCTGTTAGGGAAACAACAATTACAACTACAGGAGATATAATATTAGCTTCAACGGCGGCTTGCCCTAAAACTAATGCGCCGACAAAGGAAACAGCCGGCCCTATTGCTCTGGGCATCCTAATTCCAGCTTCACGTAAAATTTCAAATATAATCTCCATAAGCAAAGCTTCAAGATAAGTGGGTAGAGGGACGCCTTCCCTCTGTGCTGCAAAACTAATTAAAAGGGATGTTGGTAGCATTTCTCGGTGGAAGGTTGTAATTGCGATATAAATGGAAGGCGTTAGTAGTGTTATAAATAGAGCAATATAGCGAATGATGCGGATCAATGTACTAATATCGAAACGTTGATAGTAGTCTTCTGGATTTTGCATAAAATGAAAAAACAGAGCCGGCACTAAAAGCACAAATGGGGTACCATCAACCAATATAGCTACTTGACCTTCCAACAATCCGGCAGCAATCGTATCAGGCCGTTCTGAATTTAATACGGTTGGAAATGGCGTATATGTTTTATCTTGAATAAGTTCTTCAATGTTTCCACTTTCCAATATACCGTCAATATCAATTAGGTCAAGTCTGGTTCTCACCTCTTCAACAATTTTATCATGAGCGATGTCCTTTATATATGCAATTGCTACATTGGTTTTAGTTCTTCTCCCAATTTGTTTAGTTTCTATCCATAAGTTTGTGTCCTTTATTCTTCTCCTAAGTAATGCCGTATTGGTTTGCAAGGTCTCTGAAAAACCATCCTTAGGGCCTCTAACAACTGACTGTGAAGTAGGTTCCTGCACACCACGGTCTTTCCATCCCTTTGTATTAACACCATACCCGCCCGAATACCCATCAATCAGAATAATCGTATCTCCAGATAAAAGATGATCAAAAAGGTCTTTAAAATCAATTATTTCATCTATTTCTCCATTTGGAAGTGCAAATGTTTTTAAAAGTTCTAATATATTTTTCCCAGAAATAGCCGAAGCATCAAGGCTTACCTTCCTTGTATCCAGCATTAATATTTTAATAATAAAATCTTGTATAACGCTTTTATCGACTAAACCATCTGTATATAAAACCCCAACCTTTATTTCACCTTCTTCACCTGCATTGAATTCCCTTATAACTATATCTGTACTTTCACCAAGGGTTTTGTTAATAAATTGAATGTTATCCTCTAAATTAATTTGTAAACATCCTTTCATTATTCCAGCCCTTTCCTTTAATCATTTCAGTTTTTGATATTTGAGTTTAATTTTATTTTTAATCGAACAATGCCTAATAATACTATTGGAAAGATCAGGCCTAAACTGATGCTAATATACAGGTAATTGTTCATTAGGAATGTCCTAATTGCTTGAATATTTGGAAATGCAACTGATGTTAATATTAAGATGGTTATACCAATAGGTATAATTAGCTTTTTATAATTACGCACGCCAAAGACTTGGGCAATACTTAAGGAGGTTGCATAATAAAAAATAGAGATTTTACCAAAACTACCAAATATCCACAAAAGGACTGCTAGTGGTGATAAGCTTCCTAAGGCAGTTAATCGTAACTGTCTAACTTCATCGTAAGTTGGATAAAGCCTTATCAACGTAGATTCTTCTCCAAATACAGCTATTGGTCCTGTTAAAGGACCAACGAATAATATTCCGATCACCAGAACTGCTACAATGGTAGATTTCCTGAGTGCCTCCGGCTTATTTAAGTACGGTTGAATCATACCGATCACCACCATTTCTGCTAGCAAAGCAATCAAAGGGATACTACCACGTAAGATCGGATTAATACCATCTTCCATGATCGGTAATAATAATTTATAATTTTTATTTGGCATCATTGTAACTGAAATTAGCACACCAGCAGTCACAAGAATAGGAAAAAAAAATTCATTTGCTCTAAGTAAACTTTCCAGCCCTAAAAAGACTGCAAATGCACACAATAACAGAAAAGTGAACCCTAAAATAATGGGAGAAATTCCCGGCATGAATGCACTTGTCATAAAATCCATTAATGCTCCCAATGTGACTGAGATGACGAGAGCAAAGTTACATGCATACAATAAGCCAACAATTTTCCCCAATACACTTCCGATAGTGCTACAATACATCTCTATGATTGATTGACCCGGTATACTAGCTCCCAATGCAGAGAGGGTTAAAGCCAATATAAGCCCCATAATTAGTGCTAATGGTATAGTTAGCCATCCATCTCTCCCTGCAATACTAAAAACCATCGGTACAAATAACAAGTGTCCAGTAACTGTAATAGATCCGATAGTAATAATCTTAAATTGATGCTGAGAAATCTGTGTTTTTTCCAACTTATTGACCGCCTTATGTAAAACACATCTAATACTCTATTCCATTATTTAGTATTAACGTGCATTATGATTAATATGCAAGGTTTTATGGTTCATCTTTGACCAATTAAGTTCATCTTCATGCGTATAAAGTTCAAAGCCATGTGCCCCGATCTGTTGAATTAGATCATAGGGTTCGTCATTCATCTTCCGACCACCTAGTAAAAACGGTACTAAACCAAAAATATCAGAATTTATTGAATATAAAAGAAAAAGATGCCTTGACTTTTCGGTCAAAGCATCTTTTTCTTTATACTACTTGTTAATTAATTTAGATTCCACCAACAGATTCTTGTTTGCCTGTTGCTTCTGCATAAGTCCTTCTGATAATGAGATAGCAACATGCTCAATCATCTTTAAATCATCATTTATGGATTTAAGAAGCATCCAGAGAAATTACAAATTTGCGGACTTTCAATAGTGGTTTTATTTCCAAATCAATTATGACCAGCACGCCAACCTACTGATTGTTTTGCCTCATAAGACAATGTGATTTCGAACACGTCTTTTTGTCTTCATCCGTTTTTCGGCTGCTTTCTTTGCGGATATGTATATCATGGTGATCACTTCCTTTACGTAACACTTTATATTCATAAGATCGTTGTATAGGACTATTTTACTATATACATGTGCACATAATATGTCTTTCTGATATATTTAGATTTAAAAAACCTCATCTCTTTTTTGATTATTCAACGTCGTACATTTTGCCTGAATCACTTATATCTATTATATTGATAATAGCAAATAATTTGTTTGAGCTGCATGTATTACAGGTCTATAATTTTTATACTACAACTTGAATATTGACACTTCTTTATTTAATATATCTGCACTTGTTTGAGATTTGATAGTGACTTCAACGATACTACTAGACATTTCAGTAATTTCTGAAATCATTACTGCAATATTGCCTGTTCCTTGAGCACCTTCTGATGATGAGATAGCAACATGCTCAATCGTCTTTAAAACATCATTTATGGATTTAAGAAGCCCCTCTGATGTAGCACTGAACTCTGTCACTAAGTTATCAATATATGCAGAATCATTGTGATAAGAATCAGCAACCTTTAGCATATTCTTGTAATCATTAACGACATCAACTGAAATAAAGTCCAATAAGTGGTTTGAGCTTTCTGATAAATTATTTACGGCATCTCTTACCTCCACAGTTACACCTTGTATTTGAATAACGGTATTTTTTGACTGCTCTGCAAGTTTTCTGATTTCATCTGCAACAACGGCGAAACCCTTTCCAGCTTCCCCTGCTCTAGCAGCTTCAATTGCTGCATTTAATGCCAATAAATTTGTTTGAGAGGTTATTTGCATAATTGCTTCTGAAAGGACGTTAATTTGTTCCACGACCTTAGAGCTTTCAATAGCTTTATGTAATTCATTTTGAGTCTGTTCAAAAACAGCCGTTGTTTTTATCGAAGAAATTTCAAATTCTTTTTTTATTTCATTAGCTCTCTGATTAATCCTATTCGCTTCTAAAACACCATTTTTAGCTTTATCGGCTATTGTCTGAACAGATTTTTCAATTTCTTCGGTAGTTGCATTCATCTCCTCTGAGGCTGCCGCTGCTTCTTGCATGACTGCTGCTAACTCCTCTGTCGTCGAAGAAACTTCTTCAATATTAGCATCTAGTTGACTAATCTCATTTGAAACAGTTTCAACAACTAGTTTAATATTTCCAGCTTCCTTCATAATATTATTAATTAACCCACTAAAGGATTCCTGCATGACTGCAATCGCATTTGTTATTTGGCCCATTTCATCTTTACGTACTCTTAGTTTATTTGAAATTTGGAAGTTAAACTCGCCTTCAGATAAAGAGCTTAAATTCTTTACTGCCATTCCCAATGGTTTAGTAATATTTGCCGAAATCACTAATGTTAATGCTATGGCAATAAGTATGGCAATTACTAAAATAATACCAAATAAGATGGTTGATTTATTATAATCATTATTGCTGTTATTAATGATTACATTTGCATCCTCCACCTCATTAAGTGCCAGTTCTTTCAAAGCAGTTTGAAAATTAACTAAATCTTGTTCAATTGCTTCAAGCTTAGCCATTGCTGCCCCTTGTTTTCCATCTACTGTTAGCTTTACGACCTCATCCATACCAATCATATATGTATTAAAGTAATCCTGTACTTTTGTAAATGTATCGCTATCCCGCTGATTCAGATTTAACTTGCTATAATCTTCCATATTCTTGCTGTATGCAGCAACCCTTTT
>CAZJIO010000107.1:5359-8740 GCA_964546035.1 uncultured Eubacteriales bacterium
AAGTTTTGCATTTTGCATCTCTTTATTGGAAGCGTTTAATACAACTGAGTACAAATCTGCTTCCATTGCTCTCGTTTGATTTCTGTTATCATTAAGCCATTGAATTGCGTGTAAATTCTCATTAAACATTGTGTTAATCTGTTTATTACCAGTAGACATATTGATATAGCCAATACCTCCAATAAATGTAATAAGCAAAATAAGTGTAGCGGAAAGAAGAATAATTTTAAATTTTACCTTAAGATTATTTAACATAATAAACCTCCCTTTTTTTGATTAGCTCATAGATGTTAGTGTTTCCATTATAAACTGTCAACACGATTGATCACAAGTGGTAAAACTTGTGTGCCTTATGAACAAATATCCATCAATTTTTCCTATCTAAATTATTTGCAACTTTAATGTTGAATTTAAGTTATAATAAAAGCACCATTACGATTATCAATACAAATTTAATTTGAAAGGGGTTTATCATGAAAATTTTAAAAAGCGATTTGGTTTTTGGAAAAAAGGCAGCAAACAAAATAGATAAGATAAATCAAAATTCACTTGAGGGAGCTTTAGCTGCTCTTGAGACATTTTATTATTCCTTTAATAACAAGGATATTAAGACATTTAATCAAATATGGGTTCAAGATGATTTAGTTCAGCTTAACAATCCGGTTGGCGGTATATTGAGAGGCATTCATGACATATCCAATCTCTATCTCAACATTTTCCAAGGTCGAGCTGATGTGTGGGTTGAATTCTATGATTTTGTAACATATGAATTTGATAATTGCATAGTTTTCGCTGGCAACGAGCGTGGCGAATTTATAAAAGATAATCAAAAGATCGACCTACATATCAGAACAACACGTTTTTTTGGCTATGCAAATGGCAAATGGGGACAATTGCACCACCATGGATCAATAGACCAACCAGAATTACTAGATATTTATCAAAAAGCAGTAAAATCATAATATCATCAACACCCAGATTAGCTTCAGTTAACTGAGGAAAATGCCCATATAACAATTGATCTTTGTTAGGGTCGATTAAAAGATCCGAACAACCATCAAAAGTAACGGAAATGCTTTAACTTGACATTACATAACACATGTTATACGATTGTTCTGAGGTGAAAATAATGGCTCCTAAGATTAAATTTACAAAACAACAAATAGTGGAAGAAGCCTTTACACTTGCAGTAGAAGAAGGCTTATCAGAAATTTCGGTTCGAAAACTTGCCGCGCGTCTAGGCTGCTCCATTGCACCGATCTACGTCAATTTCAATGGGACTGACGAGCTTTTAGCTGCCGTGAAAGAGGAAATCACATCCAGGCTGTGGACATACTCGACAAAAATGTATACCAACTTAGGCTTCTATAATATAGGAATCGGACAAATTCTTTTTGCAAAAGATTACCCCAATCTCATGCGTGATCTCATTACCCACAATATTTGCCAACCGACACCTGAACATGAAGTCCTAGCTTCTATGCTAAAGATCATGCGAAATGATAGCCTA
Source organism: uncultured Eubacteriales bacterium (assembly GCA_964546035.1). Classification (GTDB taxonomy): domain Bacteria; phylum Bacillota; class Clostridia; order Lachnospirales; family Vallitaleaceae; genus CAZJIO01. The sequence goes on from CAZJIO010000107.1 coordinate 6,870, forward strand.
CTAAACAATATATCGGATGCACAGCTCACCCATCTTTTGTCTTCCATGTCCTATCTCACAACAGGCATCTGTATCGAATTGATGAATGCGCCTTCTGCTGCGGATAGGATTGGTGACTATATCCATTTCTTAGGACTTGCAGGTTCACAGCTTATTTATGCAGCAATGGGTACTAACCCTGAAGAGCTTATGCAGGTCATTCAATGGCATATCGATCTTGATACACTCAAATATTAAGAATTGATTAGAATGTTGAGTTGTTATTGACGAATAGATAACGCCTGTTATATAATCACAATTATAACAGGTGTTATCTATTCGTATTTGAAAGGATGAAAACAATGAACATTACCATCGTAAATGGCTCCAATCACAATCCATACTGCAAGCCCTTTGATGATGCTCTTGAAGACGCGGTTCGAAGGATAAGCGCTGAGCATCAAACGGATCTTTTCACTGTAAAGAATATGAAGCTTAATCCTTGCACGGGATGTTGGGATTGTTGGACAAAAACACCCGGAATCTGCATGCATAAAGATGATGGCGCCCTTTACCTAAAGAGCCTGGCGCATGCGGATGCCTTCCTGCTATTTAGCCCTCTCATTTGCGGCTTTATTAGCAGTGATACCAAAAAAGCACTGGATCGTTTTATCCCCACAGCGCTCCCTTATATACGCTTACACAAAGGGGAATGCCATCATTTACCAAGGTACAGAGATCCTAAGCACTTTGGCCTGTTTATTTTTGATGACAAGACCAACGATCCAGCAGGAATCGAATTAACTAAGGCATATACGAATCGATTAAATAACAATATCAAAGCAGAAAAAAAATGGTTCGGTCTAGTCAATCCTGACGAAATGGAGGTTCGAATCCTTGAAATTATCAATTCTTAACGGCTCACCCAGGGGTGAAAAATCAAATTCAAAGCGTATGATCGGATGGATCATCGGGGATAAAGAACAACATGCCGATTTATTAATTACAGAGCACCTACTTTTCAAAACAACTCAACATCCTGCCTTTATCCAAACGATATCCGATGCAGATTGTTATCTCATGGTTTTTCCACTTTATGTGGACAGTATGCCAAGCATCGTCAAATCCTTTATGGAATTGATGAGTGAAAATTCTCAGAATTTTCAAGGGAAGCCCATTTATTTTATTATCCATAGTGGGTTCCCTGAAATCGTTCAAAATGAGCTCCTCAAAAAATATACCGCTTACTTTTCAAGCAATATTATGAAAATGAATTACAAGGGCACTCTCATTATGGCTGGCAGTGAGGCTATGCAGATGGCTCCAGATGGTTATTTCAACAAGAAAGTCACACTGTTTCAAAGTCTTCTTTCCTCTATTGTTAAAGGAGCGAATTTTGATGAAGCACTGAGCATGAAACTTTCCGGTTGTTATCAATTATCTCCATTGCAGCAGTTTCTATATAGGATCAATCCATTCAAAGATTTTTATTGGCATTACCGTCTCAAGAAAAGCGGTGCACGTCATTTGGTCAAAGCAAAGCCCTATCTGTAATGGATAGGGCTTTAGCCTTGAAGGTTACTTATTATGAATACAAAGAGCAATCAGGTCATCAACATGGGCTGTTGCTAGACATTCCACTGTATCTGCTGCCCCGTAATATATTTTAACTTCACCAGAATCTTCAAGAATCATGCCCCCTGGAAAAATGACATCATTCCTAAAACCATCTTTCTCATAGTCGGCCTCTGGGGCTATAAGGGGTTCTTTTGACATCCCAATAACCTTAGAAGGATCCTTAAGATCTAATAGCATGATTCCTGCTGAATATCTCTTTTTCCAGGAATCTTCCCAACCGTTTTTACCACGCGTTGAATCAACATCAACTGCAT
>CAZJIO010000107.1:8758-11678 GCA_964546035.1 uncultured Eubacteriales bacterium
TTGTTAGCCACCCTTTTTTTGTCTTTATTGGAGGTGCAGAAGGTCCAATCTTATCATTAGCAAAAGGGACATTTTCAACTGCTAAGACTAAATTTGAATCGCCCCAATATCTTAAATCAGGAGACTGGGATAACCAAATATCAAAGCGATCTTGTCCTCCCCTACTATAAACTGGAAAAGGTCTTTCTAGTCTTACGAATTTATCATTGACTTTTTCTGGAAACAACACAATATTTCTGTTATCTGGCACTGACATATATAAAGTGTCAAATTTCTCAAAATCTTCTGTTGATGCAATACCACCTCTTAACCCGTGCTTTGTATCTACAGCAAAGCAAATATAGCACTTGCCATCAATTACCGTAAGTCTTGGGTCGTAGACTCTCGTAATTTCCTCATCTCTCATTTCAAAACAAGGCTTCTTTTGTACGTCCCAGGTGATACCATCTTTACTATAAGCAACACCCATATTCGTTCCCTTGAAAGCATTATCTCCCATATAACCATAATCATTCCTAAAAACCATTACATATTGACCTTGGAACTTAGTAACCCCTGCGTTAAAAATAAGACTTGCTTCATAGGGTATATCTTTTGCTGAAAGTATTGGGTTTTGTGGAAATCTCTTTATGAACGGGCTAGATTTCAGTTCTTTATCAATAAGTGTCATCTGTGTTTCTCCTCATCTTAACCTTTTACAGCACCAGCTGTTAAACCTGATATAAATTGTTTGTTAGCAAACAAATAAATGATGATAATAGGCAGTATAGCAATCGAAGCACCAGCTACCATAATATGCCATTCGGCAGCTGCATTAGCCGAATAACGCAGTCCTACAACAGCAACAGTTAAAGGCTTTAATTTAGGAACGCCCATGGTGAAAATTAAGGATGTGATATAATCGTTCCACGCCGTTCTAAATGTAAATAAGCCAACCACTGCTAAAATAGGCTTTAATAGTGGCAAAATGATACGCAAATAAATACTAAATGCCGAACAGCCATCAATTTTTGCGGATTCATCTAATTCCTTTGGCAAACTCTTTATAAAGCCATTGATCAAAAATATATTAGCCGCTTGACCCCCTGTCAAAACAAGTGCAAGCCCGATCAAATTCCCAGTAAGCCCTAAGTTATGCATTAATTTGTATTGAGGATATAAAGACACCGCTCCAAGTGAGATGAACATAAGTCCCAGATAAAGTGTCATCAATATTTTTTTTCCATAGAAATCATGTCTTGCTACAACATAACCTGCTAGTGATGAGGTAACCATGGCAAATATTGTTGTTAGTCCACAGAGCAGCATACTATTGATGCTATAGGCCATAAACTTAGCTTCCTTAAATGCATAGGCATAATTTGAAAACATCAACTTTTTGGGTAAAATACTACCCCCACTTACAAGTTCTTGATTTGTCTTTAGTGATCCTAAGAGTGCGTATATAACAGGATAAACAGTCATGATAACGATGACTAGCAAAAATAACAATATGACTAATTTACCAATAAGACTGAAACTTTTTTTCATGATGAATCCTCCATATAAACGTCTAAACATCATAGTACTAATTGAACATTATTTTAATATGTATTATCGAGTTTTTTTGAAAATAGCAAATAAACAATTGTAATCCCACCCACAATGAGTGCACAAACAACACTTAAAGCCGCACCGTAACCAAATTGAGGCGTTACACTAACCCCAGCTGTTGAAAAAAAGAAGAAAAATTTATAAACATATAGAAACATAACATCCGTTGCACCAAATGGGCCACCCTCTGTGAGGACCATGATGCTTTGCATATCTTGGAATGCTAAGGTAATCGCTAACATCAAAATAACTTTAAGAATGGGTCCTAGCATTGGTAATGTGATATAGTACATTTTCTGAAAGGGATTAACACCATCTAACATAGCGCTCTCATATATTTCTTCAGGAATACTTGCTAGCCCTGCCAGAAAATAGACCATATAATTACCAATCCCTCCCCAAGCGCCAATGATCACAACACTCACCATTGCCCAATCTTTTCCTAACCAATTAATCGGTTGCTTAATCAGTCCTAAGTGCTGTAACCAATAATTTACATCTCCGTTATAGGCATTAAACAACAAATAAAAAATCATCGCCATAACCGCTGAACTCATAATAGTTGGGCTAAAGATAACAGCTTGTAAAAAATTTCTACCTTTAAATTTTTTGCTTAATACAAGGGCTAAAAGAAATGCTAGAGGTAAAGTCAGAAGCAGCTTACCTGCCACATATACAAACGTATTGGTGACTGTTTTCCAAAAATAAACATCTCTAAAAAAAACTCTCGCAAAATTATCTAACCCTATAAAAATAGGTTGAGAAATACCATCGTATTGATAAAACATATATTTTAATACCCATATTACCGGATAAAGTGAAAGCAGTGAGAAGATCACAATATTAGGTAGTAGCATCAGGTAAATTTGTCGTTGTTTAATGATTTTAGTCACTATACTTTGTTTTTTTTGTAAATGCTCCACAAAATATCCTCCTTTAAGATGAGGAACTGTTATTTTACTAACAGCTCCCCATGAAATTTATTATTTAAAATTTTTATTGAAGCGATGCCGCAGGATTCTTTACATCAAATTTCTCATACTTGATTAATTTTGAAGTACCATCTGCAATAGCTTTTTCATATGCAGCATTATATCTAACATCTAAATCTGCAAGTGCCTTATCAATATCATTAAATTCGTCTACTCCGTAAATGATTGCTGCAAAAACGCTGTACATATCTAAACCTTCTGGCGTCACATTAAGTGGTGTATTTGGCCAAATTTTATCATCGTCTGTAAAGGCAAGTTCTGGCATTTTTGTAATTGTACTTGGTGTTTCTGAAATATCAATGATAGCAGGCACAATGCTTAAACCTAGACCAGCT
>CAZJIO010000107.1:11756-13848 GCA_964546035.1 uncultured Eubacteriales bacterium
TCATACTGTACCAGGTGCCACCTTGAAGAGGTTGTGTTCCTTTTACAGTGCCATCTATGGTTGGCAGTTGAGCTACTGACCAGTCTTCTGTAGTTGGAAATTGGTTTGCATATACGCCAGGTTCTGCATGACTGTAGGAAATATACATGCCAATTTTTCCTGCTGCAAATTGTGTTCTAAGCGGGTCAATGTCAAGAGATTCACAACCTGGAAATGCAATGTCAGTAGTGAACATTTCTTTATAAGCTTCTAAGACTGGTTTATAACCTGCAAAGGCATATTTACCTGTTGCGAAATCATAACCCATTTTATTACCACCACTTCTTTGAAGAATAAAATTGACAGATCTTGATAGTGCACTTCCTGGTGACTTCATGTTTTGAGCATAACCATATATACCTTCACCACTAAGTTTCTCAGTAATCATTCTTGCATCTTCAACCATTTCTGCAAGTGTTGTAGGAGGTGCAGTTATACCCACTCTATCAAAAATGCCTTTATTATAAATGAGTCTTGTTGTGGTACCTGTGGAAGGTAGGGAATAGATATGTCCATCAAATACATTGACTGTATCAACAAATGCCCCTTCTCCAAAATGTGCTTGATCTGCATCTGTTAAATATCCCTCTAACGGCTCCACATAGCCTGCTGGAATGTATTTTGTCATCGCATTGATGCCATCTTGGAAAATATCCGGACCTTCATTTGTTGCAAAGGCCATATCGAGTGTTTGAATGTAGTTGTCTGTATACATTTGATAATCAATTTCGATACCATCTGTGTTTTCTTGATTGTATTTTTCAACCTTTTCTAACATATACGCCTGATCATGTCTCGTATTTGTCCATACAGTAATGGTTGTTTTTTCTTGAACTTCTGGAACTTCTGTAACTTTTTCATCTGTGGTTACTGGTTGACTTGTCCCTACAGTTTCTTTATCCTTGGTAGTACACCCCGCAACCATAACGAATATCAACGTAAAACACAATAAAGATTTTATTACCTTTCCAAATTTGTTCATAAGATCCTCCCAATTTAATTGTCATTGTTGTGAAAGCTTTCTATAGACATCATATCCGATTCTACAGTGGATGAAGTAGTAATATTCTCAGAAGGTATGTTGGAAATCTTACATTCTTTATTGTCCTTGCCTTAATTCTCTATACTCAGATGGCGTAAGCTGGCAATATTTTTTAAAGCAAAAGGTAAAATACCTGGCATCATTATAACCAATTTTTTCTGATACTTCTTGTATTTTTAAGGTTGGATCATCTAATAGCTTCATGGCCGCTTCAATGCGCAACTTGGTTAAATACTCGACAAAGGTACTTCCAATCTGTTGCTTGAAAAGTTGCCTGAGATAATTAGGACTGATGAATAATCTTTCAGATAAAAATTCAACAGATAGGTCTGCTTCAAATTTATAGACCTCAATAAGTTGCTGTGCTTTTTGAATAAGGCTAACATACTTATGGTCACGGCTTTCTTGAATTTGGTCAATACTCCTTTGGACGATTCTAAATAACCAGTTTTTGAGATCAAGAGAGGTATCAAGCTTTAAGGCATTGGCATACTCATTCGCTGCAAGCATGTTGTTTTGGTTGTTATCGCCAATTGTATCATCTACCGTTCTGGTGATGATAATGCCAATTTCTAGAACACATATTTTAATTGACTTTAATGTAATTTTTTCTACTGTGTCATAATAGCAGAATAGTTCATTTATGATTTTATCTGCTTGTTCTTTTTGACAAAGCTTTATATGTAAGAGCAACTTTTCTTCAAGTTCAAGTGGTCTTAAAAAATATTTGTCCTTATGAATGTGTAAATCTTCATAATTGATAATCGAAGCTTTATTGCTTAAAAAGCGATGTTCAAGAGCGTCTTCTGTCTCTTGGAAACACTTATGCAAACTTGAAAGCTCCTGATAAGCCATTCCTATAGATACATATATTTCAATATTAAAGGTTTTCTTGAAAAACCCAATTAAGTTACCGAAGCTATTGTTCAAATTGATAAATAATTTATTGCTTTGGTGGTCTTTTGAACTCATCAAAATTGCAATCTTATTCACATGATAAAAAAAAAGGGA
>CAZJIO010000108.1:0-13778 GCA_964546035.1 uncultured Eubacteriales bacterium
CTTGTTTTTCACTCTGTTGCGCACTGTGAAGCATTTCACATATAACAAGATCCACAGGTTCTGGCGGAAGCCAGTTCATTGCATCACCGTGAATTATTTTTACTTGGTCAGACATGTTGTTTTCACTTATAAATTTTCGACTTGCCGTCACCAGCTCTGGATTGTATTCAACGGACCATACTTGAGCGCCTTTGCTAGCTGCCAAAAAAGACATAATACCTGTTCCACAACCCAGTTCAGCAACCTTGTAGCCCGGCTTAACCACCTGATCGATTGCTGTTTTAAAAGCGTTCATTCTATCTGAATCAGATAACATTTGAAAATGATAGTGAATGGGAATAAACTGTCCGATTTCTAAGGCTTTTGAATGCATATTAAATGTCTCCCTAGTCACAAATCCTTTTGTGAGTTTAGCGTCCCTACCTTTATTTTATCGGTAGAAGCTCGAGATAAACTTAGCCTTTTGAGAATTTTTTAGTCTATTTGCCCAACATATCTTTACCAACTGTCATGCATCCTGTAAACTAGGTAGATCAGATACAGATATTAACAAACTAGGAGCCCAACTATGAATCTTTCATTAGCCCCCATTCAGGGAATGACGACCTCTGCTTATAGAAATGCATTTGCCAAAATCTTCGGTGGGATTGATGGGTATTATACGCCATTTATTACCACTACAGATACTAAAAATATAAGTCCTTCACAGTTCAAAGATCTACTTCCAGAATGCAATAATTCTGGTGTTACGCTTGTGCCTCAGCTCCTTAGTAACAATGGCGCGGATTTTAGATATTTTGCCCGTGCCATCGTTGAGCTGGGTTACAAGGAAATCAATTGGAATATTGGATGTCCCTTTCCTATGGTAACCACCAAGAAGAAAGGCTCAGGAATTCTACCTTTCCCGGATATCATTCAAGAAGTGCTAGACATCGCATGTTCAGATAGCTCTTATGGAGTAACCGTAAAAATGAGGCTCGGACTCCAGGAACTCGAAGAAGGACTCCATGTCATTAAGTTGCTCAATGACTATCCCTTGAATGGCGTCATTATACATGCTCGAACTGGTAAACAAATGTACTCTGGTCAGGTTAATTTGGATGCTTTTGAAGTCCTTAATAATGCCTGCAATCATGAAGTGACCTATAACGGTGATTTATTCACCTACAACGATTTCATGGAGGTAAAAGCTCGGTTTCCTTCATTAAATAACTTCATGCTGGGCAGAGGCGCACTGAGGGATCCCTTTTTACCCTCCCTCATCAAAGGTCACATGATTTCATCCGCTGACAAAGTCAGTATGATCAAAGAATTTCACGATATCATTTACAGCCATTATAAAAACACCCTTAATGGAGACAAGCATTTATGTGACAAAATGAGGGAGTTCTGGACTTACATGTCTGTTCACCTAGACACGGACGGCAAACTCATGAAAAGAATAAAAAAATGCCATAGTTCTGTTGATTATTTGGATGTAATGAACCAAATGCTGGGTGTAACTTCTATGTGGAGAGAAACATGATGTCCTTCTTAAGGATGTTTCACCATGATGACGACATTCCCCTTTTTATGCCCCTTTTCCACATAACTGTGAGCTTCTACCATTTCTTCCAATGGATATACCCTATCAATGACCGATATTAGCTTGCCTGCCTCAATCAGATCTTTCAGGAAATTAAGATCATCCATCGTTAATTTTGCTGAGCCCTTAACGGAAAGATAAGCGCCTTCTTTTGTGAGAGACTTTTTGCAATGTGCATATGAGTTCTTACCTACTGCATCAAAAATAACATCATAGTATTGACCGTTTTCTATAAAATCTTCTTTTCTGTAGTCAATAACATGATCAGCGCCAAGAGATTTCACCAATTCTACATTCATGTCACTACATACCCCTGTTACCTCAGCCCCAAAATATTTAGCAATCTGTACGGCAAAAGTCCCTACGGATCCGGATGCGCCATATATAAGTACTTTTTCCCCTGGTGTAAATTTCAGAATATTTCCTTTTCTCAGAAAACTCAAGGCTGTAATCCCACCACAGGGCACAGCTGCGGCTTCATTGTATGTCATTTTAAGTGGTTTTATAGCTACCAGACCTTTCTTAGGACCTGTCGATTTTTCAGGAAGACAGATATACTGGGCATAAGCGCCAAAACCAAAACCAGTAAATGCAAAGACTTGATCGCCTACCTTAAATAGTTTTACATCCTTTCCGATTGATTCGACTTCACCAGATAATTCAAACCCTAATATATTGACTTTTTTAGGTCTAAGGAGCCCATTATAGAGCCTTGCCGCAAATGGATCTGGCTTTCGCATACGCCAATCACCTGCAGCTGCTGTTGTGGCATGTATTTTCACTAAGATCTCATTGTCTTTAGGTATTGGTTTATCTACTTCTTTAAGTTGAAGAACTTCCGGCGAACCATATCTCGTATACACAATCGCTTTCATAATATGCCTCCTAAGATTTTCAAGATTTTTACCTCAATCTTTACCTCAATCGCAAGTAGTTTTATTTATACTTATTGTACATCAATGCTTACTTTATGTCAAATATATTTTACATCTATGCCAAAAAAAGAAAAAATTGCAATACACTTTGGATCTGCAATTTTTTCTTTTTAGATTTCTCAACTGTTTTAACACGAAGTATCTCCACCTGCTCGCCATATATCAATCGTCCGTTTTATAAGTACCTCTAGACCGGTTTTATGAATATCTATGGATTTCTTAATTCTAATACAACCTTTACCATAATCGTAGCCAGCTAGTAATTCACTTGCATCATTTATTTTGTCTATTGTCCCTACATAGAGACTTACATACCCTTTTTGTGCATTTAAACCAAAGATTTGAAGCTCATTTTTACCATAACCCAACATTTTATATTGAATACTTTCTTCAAGGTCAGTGCCATATGTCAGAATCATGGATCTTACTTCTAATAATCTTTCTTTTCTCCAATCTTGATCGAGTAATTCAAGATACTCTTCTGGATTTTTTGCGTCATATTGCATGTTATTCCTCCTCTACTAGTCCTCACTTCAGTAAATCCATTCTACCATAATGAAGCAAATTACTCAATGGAACTGCTATCTACGCTTACCCCCTCCACCCATTTGCCTCTGAATTATTTGTGTGATGACACTGCCATTCACCGTAACTTCTCCGCCATTTAACTCAGCCGTACCATCTGAATCAAAAGCAGATTGAGCCTCTACTTCAATGATACCCCCATTAATATAAATATTACCGTTGGCATCAAATGCATCTGTGTCACCACCACCCATACTGACATAAATTGTTCCACCATTTACTTCGATGACAACGTCATAATTGCTCTTAGATGTTGCATTTATACCATCATCCGTCGCATATATGTTAATGACACCTCCATTGATCTGGATATAGGTTCCTTCAATGCCTTCAGTACATGTCTCAACATTAATTACTCCGCCATCTATTTGTACGATGCTATTACCATGGATTGCATCATCCGCCGCAGTGATATTTAATGTCCCATTTTGCATATAAATCAACCCAAGAGCAGCATCGTCTTCGTTTTCGCTATGAAGACCATCTTTATTCGTAACAATGGTAATAACGCCATCATAAATCAAAATAGAATCATTTGCCTCTAATGCATCTGCATCAGAAGTAATTAAATAAGTGCCTCCTGTTATTTTAAGATCATCTTTAGAAGCCACGCCGTTACCCTTCTTAGAAATTATTTCAAGTGTCCCTAATCCATTCACCGTCAAGTCTGCAGTAGAGTAAATGACTGCATCCAAATGAGTGTCACCATCTGCTAAAAATGTGCCCGAAACCTCCATATAATTATCACTGTCTGTGGTTGTAACAAATACTTTATCTGCGTTTTTTACGACTATTGCGGGCGAATTTTCGTTAATAATACTGACGCCATCTAACACAATTTGAACTTTTGCATCATCCTCTGCATCCACGAGAACTGTGACATCCTCTACCTCACCACTTAGAACATAGACACCTTCTTCATTAATCGCCACATCTTCGCCGCTTATTAACTTGATCACTACTGATTCTGTCAGATCCGCTGATTGTTCCAAATCTCGGCTACTGAACATTTCTGTTAAATCAAGCATTGAACCTTCAACCGAAGAAATAATATTTGATGAACTATCTTCTGAAGTATTCTGAGTTGTTGTTATTGTTGTTTCACTTGCAACCACCTCAGTGGTAGTGGTTTGAATAACTGGAGTCTCCACATTGTTGTCACTTTGAGTTGTGGCGCATCCCACAATAGAGGGGATCAGTATCGTGGATAAAATAATCGCGCTTATATGTTTCATTTTCATAGATTTACACTCCTTTAATAACTTGGTTTTTGTTGCTATATTCCTATAATAAAGCATGAACCTTAACCCAACCTGAAATGAAACCTAAAAAAAAATCTGATGGCACTTTTTTAGTATACCACCAGATTCATAAACACGACTCTATCACTTCTACTGCCTTACATAATATTTACCCTTTGGTACAATTAATGGCGAATCAGAAACCGGATCTTTAATAACCGCGCAATTGAGTCTAAAAACCTGCTTCATCAACTCTTCAGTTATGACTTCCGATGGTGCACCCTGGGCAACAATATTTCCTTTATGTACTGCGAAAATATGATCTGCATATCGAGCGGATAGGTTGATGTCATGCAGAACCATTACAATGGTAGTCCCACGTCTTCTATTTAAATCCGTCAATAAATCTAAAATTTCTATTTGATAAGCAATATCCAGAAACGTAGTTGGCTCATCAAGGAGTAGAATATTCGTCTCCTGAGCAAGGGCCATAGCAATCCAAACTCTCTGGCGCTGTCCCCCAGACAATTCATCAACACACCTGTTGGCTAAGTCTGTGATCCCCATGATATCTAAAGCTTCTTCAACAGCACTATAATCCTTTTTTCCCATACCTTTTAAGAAGGTCTGGTGGGGATATCTTCCTCTTGCCACTAAATCTGACACAATGATCCCTTCTGGAACAACTGGCGATTGAGGCAGCAAGCCTAAGACTTGGGCTAAATGCTTAGAAGGGATATCAAATATTTTCTTTCCATCAAGTACAACTTCCCCCGAGGCAGGTTTTATGAGTCTTGCAAGGGTTTTTAGTAAAGTAGATTTCCCACAGGCATTGGCGCCAATAATAACACTGATTTTATGACTCGGTATGACCACATCAATACCATTAATAATGACTTTTTTATCATAGCCCGCAACGACTTGCTTAGCGGATAATAATTGGGCGTTACTCATGCTGCTCCTCCTCTTTGATTCATGCGGATTAGTAAAAATAATAGATAGGGCGCTCCGAGGATGCCTGTGATCACCCCAACTGGAAATCGAACATCAAAAACAAATTGACCGATTAGGTCTGCGCCAAGCACCAAGGCTGCTCCAACCAAACCCGCTGGAATAACATTAGGAGATCCAGTTCCTACAAGTCTACCTGCAATAGGTCCTGCAAGAAAGGCTACAAAAGCAACGGGACCTGTGACTGAGGTTGCAAAGGCAATTAAAAATACAGAGCTGAGCACCAATAACAAACGTGTATGATCCGTCTTTAATCCAAGTGTAATGGCTGATTGCTCGCCTAATTCTAGAATTTGTAGATGTCTTCCTAACAACGCTATGACACAACCGAAGATGATTACAACAACAAAAAGTGCTGGAATGTCTTTCATTTGCTTGCCATTTAAACTCCCGCTAAGCCATCTCATGGCAGCAGGTACATCGTATTGGTTAGCCCTAAGTAGTAAGAAGGATATGACTGCATTAAGCATGGATTGTATGCCAATCCCAATGAGAATAAGTCTGCCTCCTGAAAAGCTTCCACCCTTAGAGAGCAGATAAATTAAGGCTGCCACTAATAATCCGCAGACAACAGAAACAAATGAGACTAAATTTCCGCTTATTTTAAGAATAACAATGCAAAAAACTGCCGCCACACTCGAACCGGAAGTAACGCCAATAATATCAGGACTGGCCAAAGGATTGCGCAGCATGGTCTGAAAAGTATTTCCAGCCATTCCGAAAGCAATGCCAACCAATAGACCCGAAAGCATTCTTGGCAATCTCAGCATCCCTATTGCAAAGGAAGCGCCTTGTATTTCTTCTCCCATAAGAACACTGACCACTATGTCCAGTGGATATTTTGTGTTACCAAAGATCAGCATCAATGTTGAAAGTAGAAGTATTAAAGCCATTAAAAACCCTGTTACCAAATTCCAACGCAATCTTCTGATCCTGTACCCTTTTTTTATGCTCTCAAGATTATAATTTGTCATATGGACTTCACCTTCGTTCTTTTAGCGATAATGATTAGTATTGGTGCCCCTAAAAATGCAGTGACAATACCTGCTTCTAGCTCTCCTGGGGAACCAATAAGCCTTCCAATAACGTCTGCAATTGTTAAGAGAACGGCACCACCAACAGCCGACATAGGGATTATATAACGCAGATTCGGTCCACAAATCATTCGCATCATATGAGGTATCATAAGTCCTACAAATCCAATGGGTCCCGCCAATGCGGTTGTTGCACCACATAATAGCACACCAGCAAAGGCACTCACAATCCTAACAATACCTGTTCGTACACCTAAGCCTGTTGCAACATCATCTCCTAGCGCCAAGGCATTCAGAGCCGGTGTAGATAAAATACCAATCAATAGCCCTATTATGAGAAAGGGGGATATAGAAGCAATTCCCTCCCAAGTTGCGCCGCTGACACTTCCAACCTGCCAGAAGCGAAATGCATTCATCACTTCAGTTCTAGGAAGTATAACCGCACTCACCAAGGAAGATAAAGCAGCACTCGTAGCTGCACCCGCTAAAGCCAATTTTATAGGTGTTGCACCACCCGTTCCAAGAGAGCCAATGCCATAAACAAAGACAGCCGTTAAAGCCGCACCAACTAGAGCAAAGCCAATATATTGACCAGCAGTATTAATATGAAAAAAAGCAATGCCACTTACCACAAATAAGGTCGCTCCTGTATTAACACCTAAAATACTAGGGTCGGCGATTGGATTTCGAGTGATGGCTTGCATTAAAGCACCGGAGACTCCAAGTGAAGCTCCGGCGATGATACTAAAAACAGTTCTAGGCATACGTTCTCGGACGACCATTGCATTGAAAGATGTCTGATCCGTGTGAAATATAGCATTCATCACTTCAGAAAAATCGATGGTTCGTGCGCCAAAGGCCAGGGATGCCAAAACGCAGATCATGATGCAAATCATACTGCCTATAATCAAAACAATTATTTTTGAGATTCTCATTTTACTGCATCAGCTGCCTCTCCAATTCGGCTTAGGTATTCATCGATTGTAGCTGGAATAGATAATGCACTTGGCGTAGCTGAAGCCGCCAGCGGTGAACCGTCTTCAATCATTACTACCGAACCTCTTTGAACTGCTGGAATTGTACTCACAAGGGCATCTGCCTTCATAGCGTCGATTAAAGTGGCATCACCATATGTAATCATAATATCAATATCCTTTAATATATCTACATTTTCTGCACTGAGTTCTAGTGCAAAACTAGCGGAACTTTCTGCAAGCTCTAAAATACTATCAGGAAATACCATTCCTAAATCTGTTAGATATGCTGCACGTGGATCAGCAGGAAGGTAAATATAAAACTTGCCTAAATCTGCTGGGTTAAAATAGAAGAAGGCTGCGCTTTTGCCTGCAATTTGTGGATACGCGCTTATTTTTTCTTCAATCAGTTGTTCTAACTGAGACACCAGTTGTTCACCTTCTGTGCTCATGCCCATACCTGTTGCATCCATAAGAATCTGGTCACGCCAGTAAGTTTGCCATGCAAAGGTTGGAAACGCAATAACTGGAGCAATAGCGGATAGTAAATCATATTCCTCTTGGGTAATTCCAGAATATGCAGCTAGAATGACATCTGGCTGTGCATCACTAATGGCTTCGTAATTTAATCCATCGGTATCATTAAAGATGACTGGATCTAGCGCACCTAAGTTTTTAAATCCTTCTGCTGTCCAAGGTAGTAGCTTAGCGCCATCTATGACACCATAATTGGCTTGAGATACACCAATAGGAACAACACCCAGTGCCAACGGTACATCCTGGTTACCCCAAGAAATGGTAGCGATACGCTCTGGCTTTTCTTCTAGAACTGTTTCGCCATAAGCATGTTTTATTGCTATTGGATATGCACCCAAATTCTCTGCTGTTTCAGTTGTAGCAGTAGCTTCTTCTGTAACTTGTGCTTCTGCTTCCGTCGTATTCGTAGCTTCAGGCGATGTATTGTCTGCCTTTGAGCAAG
Source organism: uncultured Eubacteriales bacterium (assembly GCA_964546035.1). Lineage (GTDB taxonomy): Bacteria > Bacillota > Clostridia > Lachnospirales > Vallitaleaceae > CAZJIO01. The sequence continues at coordinate 8,345 of CAZJIO010000108.1, forward strand.
CTGTAAAAGTTAAAATAAGTACCAGTAACCCGATAAAACTAATCTTTGTGATATTCATAATAAAGCTCCTTTAGTCATAATAATCAGTTGTTTTGCTTAAGCAACTTTGTCAGTTTATAACAGTTTTTTCATTTTGTCAAGCATTTTGATATTGATTCTCATTATTATTTAGTCCATAAAAAGAGGATACTTATCTCTCAAGTATCCTCTTTTACGCATTATATGGCTACAAAATCAACGGTAAGTATACCGTTTTCCAGCTTCCCCGAAGCAATGTCCAATCCCTTTAGTGCATCTGGAAGGGAAAAGCACCGTTTTTCATTTTTAATGGATATCTGTATTTCACCACTGCTTTGTCCCAGTTCCATTTCACTTTTATCTGCGAAGGGTAGGTATATTTCCATTCGATGGATATTTCCCACAACAGTTACGCTAAATATCTTATGGTTGCACAGCACTCTTGCAGGATCTTCATCTCCATAAAAGGTTGCTACTGCCTCAAGTATGGGAAGTGTCTTTAATTCGTGCTTTTGCAACATCAAGGTAAACATTGGGATATCTCGAAAACTGTCCTGGAGTTCTACTAACCCCTCCTCTTGCAATTTGACCCATTTATTGAAGTAGCCGTCGAGAGCTTCTCTTGGGTATACTTTATTGACGATGATTGCATCCACATTATAATCATATAATTGCAAACATGTAAAATTTCTTTTGGTTTCTTTAATCACGATTTTTTCAGGCGTTGTCACGATTCGAAGGGAAACCACTTCTTTATTTAACATTAAAGTCTGAAGGCGTTCTAATTTATCCATGAGTCTTTCTAAATCCTCAAAAACATCGTCCTTGGGCATGGGTATCTTCATGACTTTCTGAACAATAGGTCCAACCATTTTCACAGCTTTTCTTTTCATCGGCAACATCTTATCTATGAGGGTTCCGAACATTTCTGGAAACTTCAAGAGTGATAAGGTTTCGCCTGTTGGTGCACAATCGACAATTAGCACATCATAGTCTGTTTTTTCATAAATATCTAAGATCTTAAAGAGAGAGAACAATTCTTCAAGTCCAGGAAAAACCAGTATTTCATCTGCCTCTATCCCACCCTCGGACCGGGATGTCAACATTTGTTTCATGTAGCCCCTGAGATTTCCCCATGCCTCTTCACTTTCCTTCACCACGTCGATTTCCATAGCGTCTAAATGGTGCATAACACGGGTTGGTTCACAGTGGAGTTTCATATCAAGGGAATCGCCCAAGCTGTGGGCTTGATCCGTACTGATGATGATGACTTTTTTGCCTTCTTTTGCTAGCTTAATCGCTGTTGCGGCAGCTATACTCGTCTTACCGACACCGCCCTTACCTGTATATAATATGATTCGCATATAGTTTGCCTCCTATCCGATATCCACTTTTTTTACGCCGACTTTGCTTTGACTCTGATGGTCACCACCTGAATCCGTTTCGCCATTTGAATTCATTTCAAATATACAGTCCTTCAACATTGCTTTTACTTCCTCCACTATAACCTCTAGATGACCTTTCATATTGGCGGGTAAAAGCATCATAAGTGCTTCTTTCTCCATCTGCTTAGCTTCTAGCATCTTTTCTATAAAAGCCATATTCATGTTATGATTCATCCTTTTTCGCCTCCTTTTTATAGCTCTTTAAAGGTAATGGATAATGTTTTGCCTTCAAACTTGGCAGCCTTTACTTCATGATTTCTGAGGGTACTTGGTCTCGGAATACTGCGTTTAAAATTCCCTATTTTTATAATGATATCCGTACCCGATTCATGGAGATGCAACTCGCCTTTCTCCACACAGGGAAGATACAGCTCAAGCAGGTAACCCGCCTCAATTTTTTTATACTGTTCGCCCTTGAGGTCTCCTAGTATTTTAAAGACTTCTTGACCCCTTAAAACATTTTGCTCGATTTTGTCGATGCCATCAAGACCGTTTAGGTCGCTGTCAAACCAAGGAATTCGATAAATCGGTACCTCGCTAAAAACTGCTTCCAATTCTTCGATGTACTGCTTCTGTATAGCAATCCATTCATTGAAAAATGGGTTATCAATGTCTTTAGGCAAGATCCGATTAATATAAATACCATCAACTTGAAAGTTGTAGAGATTCATATACATATAATTTCGCTTTGTCTCTTCGACAACCATCTTTTCTGGTATTGCAACAAGTCTAATGGAGGTCACCGACCTGTCCTTAAGAAGGTCTTGAAGCTGTATCAGTTTTATAAACATTTTCTCGATGTCTGATATGGCAGCTTTGTCGGGTAATTGCACCTTAAAAACCGCTTTAGAAATCGGTGAGAGAACACGGAGGGCCACCTTGCCCACTGGAAGAAATTTCTCCATATACCAAGATAGAAATTCTGGAAATTTTAGCAAGGACAGTGCTTCTCCGGTGGGTGCGCAATCGACGATAATTCTTTCATATAGACCACTTTCATGGATCTCCATTATTTTCATAAGAGAAAATAGTTCATCCATTCCCGGGAAAACCGTCAGTTTTTCTATATCCCCCAGTGGCATACCTGATGCACTGATGATATTTAATATGCTCCGCTTCATATCCTTAAAATCGTTTTCCACCATATAATTAGGATCAATTTCCAGAGCAAATAGGTTCTGATCAACCTCTTTTATTGTCTTACCTAAAGATATCTCAAATATATCGCTCAAATTGTGGGCCATATCCGTGCTGACGATTAGCGTTTTTTTGCCTTCTAAAGCTGAATGTCTTGCGTGTGCCGCTGCCACACTTGTTTTACCGACACCGCCTTTTCCTGTAAATACAAGTATTCTTCCCATATGCAATCCTCTCTTTATTCTATTTGCGAATAGTTCCATTGTCGAAGTATTTTCTTAAAGGTTAGCTGCCCTTCGGCAGCATGCTTTGTTCTTTTACTCTATCATTATTTTTCTTACTTTATTCATCGGTTTTTCTTCTTCATTCAACCGCACTTCTTGCAATAATGAGACAACTTTTCCCATTACCGTACCGATCAAATCCATCTCTTCCGTCGTTAAGGATGCGATGATCTTTTGTCCATAACCCATGAATGTGGCTAAGATGCTATGCATCTGCTGCTTTCCATTCTCGGTAAGAACGATGGTGACAACTCTTTTATCTTCTAGACTTCTCACTCTTAAGATGATCTCTTTTTTTTCCATTCTGGTAACAATACCGGTGGCTGTATTTAAGGGTACATTGAGGTAATCTGCTATTTGAGTCATATTGACATCTGATCCTCGGTAGAGAAGCATTAATATCAGCAGCTCGTTTTTTGTAGAATTCAATAGGATGTTTTCCCATGTTTCCGGTGCAAGGAGGACCTTAATCTGATCTATGAAATCGAATATGATGTTTTCTAAGTTGTTGATATCTATTTTCAATTTACTTCCTCCTTCGAACTAATTTAATTCTATCATCGAAGTATTTAATTGTCAACTGTTTTTTAGGATATTTATTTCATTGGATAATTGTGATATGATATAAGATATAGCGTTGGAAAGGAGTTTAACCTATGAGCATCTTTTTTGAAGCAATCCTAATAAAAGTCGAATCGCGCATAATCATAAAAATCCCCTTAATTTTAAGTGAGAGTTTACCTTCCCGTGGTATGGTTATGGTTCAAGGGTGCTGTCAGCTTTCAAGTACCCTTAGAGCCAGATGGCAAGGGAAGTCATTGGTTTGAAGTGAGTGATCTTCTCCTCGAAGAAGTAGGCGTTAACCTTGGTCAAACCGTATCCCTCACCATAGAACCCATTGATGATTGGAAAGAACCAGAGATACCTGATGAAATTATGGATGCGATTATCCAAGCAGGACTTATCAACAAGTGGGATGCCATTACCACAAAAGCTAAGTGGGAGTGGTTGAGATGGATTCGTTCAACCAACAATCCGGCAACTCGCCAAAAAAGAATAGAGGTTGCCTGCTCCAAATTACAAAATGGCGCTAAAAGACCCTGTTGTTTTGACGGAACACGTTGTACAATTCCCGATGTATCTAAATCCGGTGTGCTCATCGAACCACCTAAATAAGCATCCCTTTACTTTTTTATATAATGCAGTATGACAACTCCGTTATTACAAGGCATCACATTTCTTAGTTCTAACTGTTGCCAATCCTTCAAGCTTGCAAAAGCAGATACGCCCTTTCCTAATGCAATCGGGTTAATAAAAAAATAAAACTCGTCAACAAGGCCCTCGCTAATTAAGCTAGAAACAAATGCGCTTCCGCCATATACCATGATGTTTTTACCATCCTGCTGCTTAAGTCGACTTATTTCATCGGCAAGATTGCCCTTTGCGATTTCTACACCATCCCATATTGAGTTTTCAAGAGTCGTTGTAAATACGACTTTTTTTGCTTTTACAATTCTTATTGCAAACTCGTACATGGGATGATTGACATCCTGAACGGTCTCTTCCCAAAAGGGAATATAACCCTCAGCCAACTTACGACCAAGAATAATGGTATCTGATGCATCTGATATATCTATCACGTGCTGTTTAATGCTATCCAGATCCCCAGTTACCCAGTTTTGTTCATCATTCGGACCGGTGGAATTGAAACCATCTAATGAAATCTGCATTTGTAAAACTAATTTTCTCATCGTATTTACCTCCTTATCAATGATTAAGCGTACCTATACGCCAAAGTAGGTTGTTTTCATCATACGCTTCTTGGATTCGTTGCTGTGCTTTTTCGTATCATAAGCTCACATTTAAAATCTTTGCTATAATCCCCGCCGCCAGTCTCCATCATAAACAACAATCTCTCTAGGCAATACTCTGTAATAACTTGTTGAGGTTGTCTAATCGAAGTAATTGCAGGAATATTGTTATTGGTTACTTCAGCATTGACAATATCATCAAATCCAATGACGGAAAAATCCTCTGGTACGCGGATACCTGCATCAATTAATCCATCAATCACGCCGGTAGCAATCATATTATTGTAGCATACTGCTGCTGTTATGCCTTGTTCTTTAATAAATGGGGTGATTTCCCCGGACAATTCGTAGGCATCATTCATTAAGTAATCTAAATAATAGGTTTTTTCAAAGGGTAGATTAAAGTCTTTTACAGCTTGACAGTATCCTCTTTTCCTCTCTGAAAACTCATAATAATCCTGTGGTCCAGCACAATAAATAATATTCTTATGTCCTAACTCAACCAAATATTTTACGGATTTATAGGTTGCTTCAAAGTTATCAATTTGAATGTAGGTCACATTTGGTACGTCCAGTTTTGCCTGAATCACTATGACTGGATAGTTTCTGTTCACAAGTGCCTTTAACTCATTTTGAGATACGGTCCCTTCTCCTAAGAAAATAAAACCATCAACTGCTTTATTTAAGAAAGCCAAATAATCAATATTTGACTCTACGTAATTATTTCTATTACAATACA
>CAZJIO010000109.1:0-8427 GCA_964546035.1 uncultured Eubacteriales bacterium
ACACCTGGTTAAATCAAGGACCTTCCCTGCTGTGTCTAATATACTGAGTTGCACTGTATAGGTGGGTGTTTCAACTGCTGTTACGGGTATACACATCAAAAATACTGACAAAACAATTAGCACTACTAAAAACCTTCTACTCATCTCATTTACCATCCTCTTTATTGAATTTGCTTATTCAGAACTCCATGGAGCCATGAACTTTCTTTGTGCTTTATTGATTTTTTAGATAATAATACCATTATACTGTTAGATGCATCATCGTTCAAGGACAAATTAGTCATTTTTTCAATCAAAAAAAAAAAAAAAAAAACACCTCAAACTTATAGCCTTTGAGGTGTTTCAAAAGTACCTATTCCCTAACCTTGAAGCAATTCATTTACCTTACCAATATCTCTCTTTCGAAACACAACCGGCTCAGAATTCTCTCTATAAGCTCCCAACTGTTCTTCAAAAGTAGGCTTACCTTGGACTTGATATATAATACCAAGGGCATACATATCTGAATCCATAGCTTTATACATGGCCCCTTTAAAGTTTGTTGCATCATAGTCTGCTTCTAGGGAGTAACAATGATTTTTATACCACATAAAATTATTAAGTTTATTATACGTCACACAAGGATGAAGAATATCAATCAACGCATACCCTTTGTGCAAGATCGCTGCCTTAATAATTTCTTTTAACTGATTCATATCCCCTGAAAAGGCTCTAGCCACAAAAGTTGCCCCCAAGGTTAAAGCAATGGGTAACCCATTAAAAGGTTCATTCACTACACTGTCTACCTGAATCGGTGTAACAAACCCCTTTTGACTGGTCGGAGCTGCTTGCCCCTTCGTCAAACCATATACCATGTTATCATGAACCAAATGGGTTATATTCGGATTTCTCCTAATATTATGGATAAAATGATTGCCACCTTCGCCATACATATCACCGTCTCCACCTTCTGCAATAACTGTGAGGGATGGATTACTCGCTTTGATGGCAACTGCAACAGGCAACCCTCTACCATGTAAGCCATTAAAATAACTGGCATCAATATATTGAGGCATTTTAGCAGCTTGCCCTATCCCCGAGGAAAAGACCACTTGGGTCGGATCGACCTTCAGCTCCTGCAGTGCACTGATGATCGCTGTACGGATGTTAAAATTTCCACAACCTGGACACCAGGAAATGTCTAAAGAATCGTCAAATTCGAAATTACTCATGATAGCACCTCCCCTAAACGTCCATCGATTTCTTCAATAGAAAATGGTTCCCCATTGTATTTGAGGATGTTATGATCCACATGAGCATTTAATTCCAGTTTTAGTAAATTAGCAAATTGTCCTGTGGCATTGTTTTCTACTACCACTACTGTTTCTGCCTGATCAAAATACACGCTCAACTTAGGATGTAACGGATATACTTGCTTAACATACAAAAATGCAACATCGTCACGCTCGCTCGTTTCAACAAATTCTCTTAAAACGCCATAGGTGGAGCCCCAGCCGACTACTAGTTTTTTAAATTGTGGTGAGCCCAAAATCTCTGCGTCGACGTAGTTCTCCAGTAACAACTCGTGCTTACCTAAGCGTTTGTCGTTCATTTGAATACGGACATTGAAGTCTTCTGTGATCATGCCTGCTTCATCGTGTTCATCGCTATCCACCTTAACTAATCCTGCTCCAAAACCCGGTATGCCTCTTGGAGAAATGCCATTTTCAGTTAAAGTATACCGTTTATAATCCTCTTTTGTCTCTGTAATAAAATCTTCAAGATAGGATCCATCCAGAACCAATCTTTCCATTTGTCCTAAAGATTCTAAGAACAATTGATCCGTTAGGATAAATACCGGCACCTGATATTGATCTGCCAAGTAAAAAGCCTTTTGAGTTAATAAAACTGCATCCTCCAGCTTTCCAGGAGCAAACACAATTCTAGGAAACTCACCATGTCCTGCATAAACAACTAAATTCAAATCCGCTTGTTCTGTGCGCGTAGGAAGTCCAGTTCCTGGCCCTGGTCGTTGCCCGATATGAACCACGCAGGGGGTTTCTGTAATCCCTGATAAACTGACCGCTTCTACCATAAGTGCGAAACCACCACCTGAAGTCGTAGTTAACCCACGCGCACCTGTGTACCAAGCACCCAGAACCATATTTAAGGCTGCAATTTCATCCTCAGCTTGCTCAATTACCAAATCAAAATTCTTAGACTGATTTGCCAAATAGGTTAACACGCCAGTTCCCGGAGACATAGGATATGCAGCTACAAAATTACAGCCACCGGCTAGAGCACCAATACCAACAGCACTGGTGCCATCGCTGATTTTCAAAGAATGGGTATGCACTACCTTATTCACTTTCTTATGTAGTTCTACTTTCAAACCCTTTTCAAAACCCATGTCAAAGGCTTTTTGATTGTCTACGACTGTCTTTTCTGATTTTTTCAGAAATTTCTTCTCAATTAACGCATAACATGCATCTTGATGAAGTCCTAACATACCTGCTATTAACCCAAATAAAATAGTATTGGCAAAGAGCTGGCTCCCTGCTGCTTTCGCCATTTCATTTAGATTGAAAGGTAAATAATTAGCCCCTGTGCGTTCAAGTACGCTTGAATCTAAATAACCTTCCTCTCCAACAATCAATGTTTGCGCTGTTACCCTGTTTATTAAACGATCAAAAGAATGGTCATTTAACAAAAATAGCAAATCTATGTTATGTTGATAAGCATAAACAAATCCATCTGAAATTCTTATTTCAACGGAATTGTTGCCCCCACGTACTCGACTCATAACTTCTTTTGTAGAAAAAACAAAGTAAGCATCCGCTGTTGCTTCGATTAGAAAATCTTCTGTTGTTTGTAAGCCCTGACCTGCCTCACCTGACAACACAATGGTAAGTGCGTTTCTCATAAAATACCTCCTTATAAAATTAGAGCATCTATATTCGTTCGCAATTGATAATGATTATCAATTACTTCATTATACACATTCTTTATGGATAAAGTCAATATAAGTCTTATAAAAAAACCACCCAATTTTTTTGGATGGTTTTTCATAGCTTTCTATTCTTCTTCAAAATCAGATTTTGGAACGCCACATAATGGGCAAACCCAGTCTTCTTGAATATCCTCAAAACTTGTTCCTGGTGCTACACCATTGTCTGGATCGCCATCTTCAGGATCGTAAACATAACCGCAAATGATACAAACATATCTCTTCATGGACTAATACCTCCTAAATGCTTTCAATTTAAACTCTAACCCTATATTAAACGATATATATTTTTTTTGCAACCCTCTATTACCTTAATATTTTTCTCACAAAAGCCACTGTGAAATAGGACATAAGGAACAATCCTGAAAAACCCTCTAGTCCAGAAAGTAACATAGCTGGCATATTACCAGGACTGATATCCCCATAACCAATGGTGAAAATGGTCGCAATGCTATGATAAAGAGCTCTTAAATAACTATTGACTATGGGATGCGTAATGCCTTCAGAAAATTCCTTTCCCCCACTCAAAGTAACGAATGGCATCGCATAAATAGCTGTAAAAAAGAGGATAGTCGTGAGCATCATACCTAAAATTCTAAAGGGATTTGTCGCATAATTCCCGACAAAGTCTAAAACAAACCATTTTAATGGAAAGATGATGTACCTGCCTAGTAAGATGATTTTTTTATGTTTCCGGTGTAATAAATCTTCTCCCCTAAGCTCTGAATAACTCGAACATCGCTTAAACTCTACGTAGGCATAGTCTTCATCATTGTAATGTCCAATGGCATGAAAATTTTCTTTTAGCAATCTAAACTGATTGGCTTTATCCATATAGTTTGTTGTCTTCTCTTGAGAATAAATCATTCCCTTTACATCATTCATATGCCAGTCCAAATAAAATTGTCCTAGATTTTTTGAGTTAATCAAATTAAAACACTCAATATTCACGTTTCTTCTACTTGAAGAAATTAAATCAAAGGTTTTTTCAATAATGCAATTTTCTACTGTAAGTTTTTTACAATCCTTAAGACTCATATTCACATGTTCTGTAAAAAAACCATTCACAAACATCAATTGATCCACAATGCTTTCTGAAAAATTAATGACCTTACCTTTAAATTCTACCGCTTTAAATAGTATATGTCCTTCGGTTGCATGTATATTCGACATATTGAATTTACCCAAGCCTAATGTAGCGTATTTAAAATGAATATTACATTTTTTAAATGTGCAAAAGCTGAAATCAACATTGCCGTCGCCAAAAACTGCATCGCTACATGTGAACTTTCCTTCGCCAAAGCTAGAGCCAAAGAAAAGTACATCACCGTGGTTAAAATGGCAGTTTCTAAAGGAAACTTCACCTTGTCCAAAAGAAGCGCCACTAAAATCAACACCTCCACCTCCAAAGGTAGAGAAATCGAAATCCACGTCTCCTTGATCAAAAATGGCACCACTGAAGTTGACTCGGGCATTGACAAAGCTGCTGCATTTAAAGTTGACATTGCCATTTCCAAACTGGGTGCTAAAGAAGTTGACAGTTTTACCTGTAAATTTCGATGACGTAAATAGTTTATCTCCAGTACCAAACTGTATACCACTTAGATGGACGGTATCCGATAAAAAAACAGTCTTTTGGAAGTTTGCTAGACCATTACCAAAAGTGGAATGGGCTAAGCTAAATCCACCTTTTCCAAAGGTAATCTCACTGAAATCTACATCACCATCAAAGAAACATTTCTCACCGTAAAAGCTATGTATGGTTTTGTGATCATCCCATTCAAAGAGTTCACGATAGGCTTCTATAGAAAAGTCTTTGAAATAGAGTTCTTTTAATTGAATTGAGTTTGAGGTGCCTTTTTGTGCTAAGAGGGCAGATTTGTCTAGGTAACCGTATTTTTTCACCTCTAATAGGTGGCCTTCTTCTGTATAGAAGGTAATGACGGCTGTGTTTTGGGATTTGTGACCGTTTTTAAAGTGATAGATTTCTTCTTGAAAAACAACTTTGTAGTGCATGGGTTTGTTCTCCTGTTGATGATACTTGATAGGTTTATATTAACATAAAATTCTAAATAAGATAAGATTAAATGCGGAAAAGTGGGTGGGTTATCGACAAAGAGGTGATAGGATGTGTTTTCTCCCTCAGGCGCCCATCCGTGGGCGCGATTCGGGCCGCTCCGCTCCTGCTACGCTATCAAACACATCCTATCACCTCTTTGTCTCGGTTGAGCAATTTCAGAAAAAGAGCGTTACCTTTTTAAATTGAGGAGGAGGCAGAGGAGTAATGTGCAGGCTTCGGCGAAGGGGATTGTGAGCCAGATGGCGTTTGTGGTGAAGATGAGGGGGAGGAAGATGAGACCAATGAGGACGAAGGCTATGCCTCGGCTGATGGAGATCCAGTTGGAGTGGGCGGAGACTTCGATGGATTGTTTGTAGGCGCCAAGGACGATGTTGAGACCCATGATGAGGAAGGCTATGAAGTAGTATTTCATGCCGGTGATGGTTATGGCGGTTAAGGCAGGGTCGTTTTGGATGAATAGGGCGACTATTTTGTTGGGGAAGAGATACCCGGTGGTGAAGAATAGGATGCCGGTTAGGAGGGCGCTTAGGAGGGCTAGGTGTTTGAATTTTCGGACTCGGATGAGTTGATTGGCGCCGTAGTTGATGCTGATGAGGGGTTGGATGCCTTGGGCAATTCCTGTGAAGATGGCAACGCAGATTAAGGAGATGTTTGCGATGATGCTGTAGGCGGATACACCAATTTCTCCTATGGTTGATAGGATGACGTGATTAAAGGCAAGGATAACGATGCCTGAGGAGACTTCGATGACAAAGCTTGAGAAGCCGTTGATAAATATTCGGCGGATTAAGGGAAGGATCAGTTTTGTTTTGGTTAGGATTAAGGTTTTTTTGCCTTTGATTAAGTACATAAGGAGGAGGAGCATTGTGGCTGTTGAGGATATGACGGTGGCTATAGCGCCGCCTGCCATGCCTCCATTTAAGGGGAAGATGAAGATGTAGTCTAGTACGATGTTGGTGATGCCTCCAAAGACGGTGGCGGACATTGCCCATCTGGGGGAATGGTCGTTTCTTATGAAAATAGTCATGGCATTAACTATAACAAAGGAAAAGCCAAAGAGAACGATGTATTTTAAATAGTCTTTGACCATGGTAAAGCTATTGGCATCGGCTCCGAGTAAATAACATAAGGGGTCGATGAATAGCGTACCTAGTAGGGACAAAAGAAGTCCGATGATTAGCGTAGCAACCCAGGCATGGGTAAAGGCTACTTTAGCCATGCGCTCATCTTTTTGACCTAAGTAGATAGAAAGGACAGTTGAACCACCCATTCCTAGGAGCATTCCTGTTCCGTATAGCAAACAGAAGACGGGTAGGACCATGCTTAAGGCGGCTAGTCCTTCACTGCCAAGGCCACGTCCAATGAAAATTGTGTCAAACAAAATATAGATAGAGATTATAAGCATGCCAGTTACACTGGAGATTAAGAATCTCGAAAATAGACTGAAAATATTGCCGTTTAATAGATCGGTTTGGTGTTTCATAACATAACGCTCCTTTACTTAAAGGCCTCTAAAGGGTATAATCATTCTCATAAAAAGCAAAAGAAAGGATAACCACATGAGTAAAATATTGGTTCTTGCCGAGAAACCTTCTGTTGGGAGAGATTTGGCACGTGTTTTAAATTGTCATCAAAAAGGTAATGGTTACTTAGAAGGGAGCAATTATATTGTGACTTGGGCTTTAGGCCATCTTGTCACTTTAGCTGACCCTGAAAAATACGACCAAAAATATAAAACCTGGCAATTAGATGATTTACCTATGTTGCCTCCTCAACTCAAGTTAGAGGTCATTCAAAAAACAAGCAAGCAATTTCAGGCGGTTAAGGCTCAGCTCATTCGGGCTGATGTGAAGGAAATTGTTATCGCCACTGATGCTGGACGAGAAGGCGAATTGGTTGCTCGGTGGATTTTAGAGAAGGCTGGTATTAAAAAACCTCTAAAACGCTTATGGATCTCCTCAGTAACCGATCAAGCCATTAAAAATGGTTTCAATACTTTAAAACGTGGGGATGATTATGTCAACCTATTTTCTGCTGCCGTTGCACGCGCTGAGGCAGATTGGTATGTGGGCTTAAATGCAACGAGAGCTTTGACGTGTAAGTACAATGCTCAACTTTCTTGTGGCCGTGTCCAAACCCCTACCCTTGCCATGATTGGCACAAGAGAACGGGAGATTCAGAACTTTAAACCACAACCTTTTTATGGTTTAGAAGCATCTGTGTCAGGTTTTACACTGAATTGGCTGGATGTAAAAACCAGTGAGAGTCGTATCTGGGATAAAGAAAAAGCAGAAAAACTCTATAAAACTCTACAAAACCAAAAGTGTGAAGTCATTGAACTCAGTAAAACGCCGAAAAAAACCGCTCCTCCTAGGCTTTATGATTTAACCGAGCTCCAAAGAGATGCGAATAAAATGTTTGGTTTCTCTGCTAAAGAAACCCTTTCATATATGCAAGCTTTGTATGAGAGTCACAAGGTACTCACCTATCCAAGAACAGATTCTAGATATATCACCACGGATCTTGTACCCACCCTCAAGGATCGCTTAAGTGCGTGTTCTGTGGGTCCCTATGCTGTTTTTGCAAAAAAATTATTGCTTAAACCTATCGTCGGTAACAAAGAATTTGTCGATAATACAAAAGTTTCTGATCACCATGCCATTATCCCTACAGAGCAGTCGGTTTCATTACCTTCCCTGTCGGATAAAGAGCGTAAAATTTATGATCTCGTCGTTAAGCGTTTTCTAGCGGTTTTATATCCACCTTTTGAATACACACAAGTCACCCTCAAGAGTAAAATAGGGACCGAAGTGTTTGTAGCAAAGGGAAGAATCGTCCTTTCTGACGGTTGGAAAGCTGTTTACGGTCATACTGCCGAGGAAGATGATGGAGACAATCAACGTCTACCAGAAGTAAAAAAAGGAGATGTCCTCTCCCTAATTGGTCTTGAGATGACCTCTTCCAAAACCACCCCACCAGCACCCTTTACAGAAGCGACCTTACTTTCGGCCATGGAAAACCCCTCCAAATTTATGCAAGGACAAAGTTCTGATCTCATTAAGACACTTGGTGAAACCGGTGGTCTTGGTACCGTCGCTACCCGTGCAGATATTATTGAAAAACTCTTTGATAGCTTTTCCATTGAAAAGAGAAACAATTCCATCTATATGACTTCAAAGGGCTATCAGCTCCTAGAACTGGTGCCAGCAGAACTTAAATCCCCAGTGCTCACGGCCAAATGGGAACAAAACCTTGCTTCTATTGCCAAAGGCACACTCAATAAGAAGACCTTCATTGAGGAAATGCGACAATACACAGTCAAAATCGTAACAGACATTAAAAATAGTACCGATCAGTTTAA
>CAZJIO010000109.1:8452-10992 GCA_964546035.1 uncultured Eubacteriales bacterium
TCTAACGTAACCGGTGATCGATGTCCCGATTGTGGCAAATTCATGCTCGAAGTCAATGGTAAAAAAGGCAAAATGCTGATCTGTCAAGACCGGGAGTGTGGCTATAAAAAAAGCGAATCCCGAGTAACCAATGCCAGATGCCCTAATTGTCATAAAAAATTAGAACTGCGTGGCGAAGGTGAAGGACAGCTTTTTGTCTGTAAATGTGGTTATCGTGAAAAAATGTCCGCTTTCAAAAACAGAAGCAAAGATTTCGATACCAAGCTCAATAAAAATGATGTTTCCAAGTTTTTAGATCAACAGGGCAAAAAGGAAGAACCCCTAGTCAATTCCGCATTTGCTGATCTCATGAACAAATTTAAGTAATAGACGCTATTAATCATGATCCATAATTTCTTCAAGCAGTCTCGATAGCACTAAAATGTCATTATCGGCGCTATCGATGGCTGCTTTAAGATCTTGTCTTTCTAGTTCAATGGCATTCTGAAGCATTTTTCTCCCTTTTCTAGAAGAAAAGTAATCCATACGATCCGTCACATAAGCCCCACCTTCAATATTGTTTCTGCTCAGTAAACGATCGACATCTTGCATCATTGTTGCTACACTATTAGAAATACGTTTAAATCTTGCTTCATTGATGGTATGTTGTTGAAAGTTTTCCCATCTCAGCTCTAACATTTCGCTGCTGTTCACTTGATATTTATTATAACCGTAATCTAAGTATTGTTGTATGTTGACATATTTTATCTTGGTCTTATTGGTGAGTTCCACCTGTCTTTTTTGTAGTTTTTGGTTTCTCTTTACCTCGTGAACCAAATACCTTCTGAAAATATAAATCCATAAAACAGTAAAAGATACAACGACCATTATAACAACAGAAGGTATGAAAATATCCACATTGTATATAAAAAATAAGGTTGTTAAAATCAAAGCGGCTACTGCAGTGGCGAAAATCATCACGATAAGAAACATTTTCAGAAACTTTAAAGCAAATTGTGCTCTTGTGTTGCGATAGTGTATATCTGCTTTTTCACCTTCTAAAATATTCAAATCATTTTTAATGATGCTTTGCATCTCTTCATTCTCTTTCAATTGGGCAATGGTGTCCTTAATGTCATCCTTATACCTTTCTAAATACTTGGAGGCATTGCTTTCATTTCTTAAAGTCCTTTGTGAAGCATCTTTCTCTATTAAGGTATCTGAATAAAGCTTCGCCATAGTTTCAAGCTCAGCAAGCTCCTCTCTAGGCAATTGATCTATTTTCTGTACCAGCGTTAATTCATTGGTGTTTTTCTCATACTGAGGCAGGAGTGCCTTTTTCATATGAATATGCTCTTGAACTCTATTCCTTATATCTTCTGCAACTTGAGGTGAAGTGAACATGTGCTCGATATCTATGCCCTGTAATATTTCCACTTCAATTCGTGACCTTTTATGAAACATTCTTTTAAAATAACCTAATAGGTCCATCTTCTTCACCTCTTTTGACTTTATTGAGTGTATTCACTCCGAATTGATGACTTCCAAAATCTTTTAAGTTCATCAATTTTCAACTCATATTCCTTACGATTGCCTGCGCGTTTTGCAATGAGTGCCATTTCATAAATCAATTCTTCTGGATCTGCTCCATTCATTTGAGCTTTCATTACTGAATTTATGGCCTTAATAATCTGCTTCTTCAGTCTGCAAACCCGAGAGAGTTCTAAGGGAATACTTTTGCTGGTAGACAACTCCATCAGTCCTTCTTCTAAACATTCCAGGGCATCATCAAAGTTGCTCCCCCGAACTAAAATTCTAGATTTGAGTATAAAATAATCCTCTAGACTGCCTTCTCTTAAATCTTCTAGAAGCGCAAAGGTTTCCTGCTGTGATTGAAAGGCCATGCTGGTTTCAATCATTTTTATAAGTATAATGACTTGAGGCTCAAGAACATATGCCTTTGAAAAAGCTTCGAATGCCTTCTCATAGTGTCCTCTCATCAGGTAAATGGTACCCCACTCAAAATAGACTTCCCACTTCTCATAGCGGGTGATTAAATCTTTAGCCCTAGCGATTGCCTCATTGGTTCGATTGGTTATTTTTAATAGTTTAATCAAACTGAGGTGAATTTCTAAAACATCACTGTGTTTTAAAGCCAGATGCAATGCCTTTTCAGCTTCGACAAAATAATTTAAATGGATATAGGCTGCACCAATGTTATGTTCAACAAAGGGATCAAAGACAATCTGCTGGGCCAGTTTATAATACATCACTGCTTTAGAATAGCGTTTTTCCAGAAAGGCGCCATCGCCTCGTTTTTTGTATTGCAACTCTAGGGGCTGCAGTTCCCATTCATGTATCTCTTTTTCTAATTGAAGGATATCTTCTTCATTGATAAAATCAGTGCCTTTTATCCAATATAGAAGCTTTTGTTGTGCCGAATAATCCATTTCTAATACAGCTGCTAATGCCTCGTATACTTGATTGACCCCGAGGCACTTTTCTAGCCATTTTCGAAAATTTTCAGTTTGTATCATATCTGAAGCTTCTAAAAAATGTTT
>CAZJIO010000109.1:11012-13554 GCA_964546035.1 uncultured Eubacteriales bacterium
TCCATATAAAATAAAGCCTTCAAAAGAGTAGATCTTCTGAGACGTTTCCTCAAAGATCAGAGGCTGATTCCTGTTTTTAAGAGAAATACTTTTGTATAGTTTCAATAGATCACCTCTACAGTCGAACTAATTCTGCAATGCTATAAGCGATTGAGTCTAATATATCATAAAAAGAATCGTCCATACTATAATACTTTCCATCTGAGCTGATAAGGGGCTCATATGCAGCCAAACTCTCCCGATCCTTTCGAGCCACCACATAACACACAATGTTGCAGGCTTTCAACCCTTCCATGATATCAACAATTTGTTTGCCACTTTGAGTTGGCACATGGGGCGGTGCATCTGTTATGAGAATAAAAATATTCTTAAATGTTGCATCAAGTTTGGACTTATTCACCAGTTCAATACCCGTTTCTAGTGCATCAAGAGAAGATTCAGGAATATCGCCGCCATAGGTTCTAGGGATTTTCTTAACCCTCTTCTGAAATTTAGTTACGTCCTGGGTAAATTTATAAACTGAGGGCTTTTCTTTCTCTAGTAAATCTCCAAAGCCAATGAGACCTAATTGAAAGTCTATACCTTTGTCCTTTAAAATATTTGAAAATTCAATGGCTTTTCCTTGAACCCCTTCTATATAGGTATCCATACTGCCTGTCGTATCAATGATAAAGACGATGTTCATCCCTTTCGTTTCTGCTTTTGCAGCCCGATCTGGCAGCTTTGGCATGCTTTTTGATCGATCCAGTTGCGCACTTACAACCTTACTCGTTTTCAAATCCTTAACAAAAACCTCAAAGATGTTGTCCTCATTAATGGAGTACTTGATTTCAAGGACAGCCTCGGGTTCTACACCTTCAAGGACTAAGCTACCAATGTACTTTTTCTCTCCTTCATAACCTTCTTCCCATTGAAAAACATCGACTCTAACTGCATTTGAGCCCTCAGTGGCTTTGAACTTATTGTCGATCTTCTCGGTAGGAATCGCCGTTCCCATAGGGATAATCGGAATAAGACCTTTTTCCATAGTTACCAAATTAACAATGGCCTCGGTGCCAAAGATTTGACGGGTGATCTGACCTACTTTAACTTTGCTATTCGGTAGGTGGATCAAATAGTTATAAATAGCAGCACCCATAGCCACGCTTTTAGCTGGGTCTGTCGCACGATAAGGCTCTTTAATGTAACCAGCAACCATGCGCTTAACCATAGGAATAAGCGTTGAGCCGCCCACTAAAATAACCTTTGAAATATCATCCGCTTCTTTTCCTGCTCGTGCTAAAGCTTGAGCAACTATTTCTCGACTTTTATCAATAAAGGGACGAATCAGACCTTCAAAGTCTTCTTTGGTAATCTCTAAGGTAAGATTTTGAGGAACGCCTTCATAAATGAGTAAAGGCGCAATCTTGGCGGTTGCACTATTGGTAACAGAAAGTTTCTTCTTGAGTTGTTCTGCTTCTTGCTTGAGCTTTTGTAAAACTCTTTGGAAATCAACTTCCTCTAAATCCTCTAAATCAATGCCTGTCATCAATTGAAATTTTTGAACCATATAATCAATCAAGGCTTTGTCAAAATCGTCACCACCTAAGTGCATATCCCCTACATCCGATAATTCTTGAAAGGTTTCATTGCCATAGACATCTTGATTGACCTTAAGCACACAGGCATCAAAGGTACCACCGCCTAAGTCATATACCAACAAAGTTTGAGCATAGCCTTGTTTATAACCGTATTCTATGGCTGCAGATAATGGCTCTGAAAGCAAATGAACCGTTTTAAATCCAGCCAGTTCACCTGCCCTTTTAGTAGCAAAAACCTGGCGATCATTGAAATATGCAGGATGGGTAATCACCACTTCATCAAAGTGCTCCCCTGCCTGTTCCTGAGCAGCATCCTTTAATTTCTTTAAAATTAAACTGCTGATTTCTTCTGGCAAGTAATCCTTACCCTGTAGATGAATGGTCTCAGTTTCACCCATTTTTCGCTTAATCGATAACACTGTTTCCAAGGGATATATGACAGATCCGTTTTTTGCCTCACTTCCTACGATGGTCTCATGTTCGTGAAAGCAGACTACCGATGGTAAGACTTCATCCATTCCATCTACTTGAACAATTTCCAGTTCATCTAAAAGTTCATTGAAAATCACTGCCACTGAATTAGTAGTGCCTAAATCTATGCCTAAATAGGACATCTCGTCACATCCCTTCTCTTTTTATTTTGCTTACTTAATGAGCTGCATTTAAAGTGGTTGTCCCACTTCTGCTGGGTATAAAATCGGCTTTAAAGGAACTGCCCAAATCCTCAAGACAACCTCTGATCATGCCACCTTCTTCTTCAGCCATTAAGGTTACTTTTAGTTGGGTTGTTCCGACGGGTCGTTCAGGTAATCCATCAATATCGACTACGCCAATTAGCTTACATTTATCTATTTTATCGCCTTTGTGTATGCGCTCTAAAATCTTTATTTTTAAGTGGGTCATTTCTTTTAGTGATGTCCCAGTCAATGTGAAAATCTGAGATTTTTTTGCTAATGAATAGG
>CAZJIO010000109.1:13564-13778 GCA_964546035.1 uncultured Eubacteriales bacterium
TGTTCCTCGACTGATCATCATAAAGAAATCTTTTTTATGTCCATAATCCACTTCAAAACCAATATCATGGGGTACGGTCACTTCAAATTGAATACTTTGTCCCTCAGTCATGAAATCTGCATGTGTGAGCAATCCTAACTTCATGGCCGCATAATAAGTTGCTCCCAAAGAAATATCTAAAGCAGGGTGCAAAGAGCAAATGATTTTTTCATAA
>CAZJIO010000110.1:0-13347 GCA_964546035.1 uncultured Eubacteriales bacterium
CGGAGAAATTGACAACTTGCTTTGCAAGTTGTCAATTTCTCCGTCCCCGTGACCACTTTCTCCGTCCCCCTGACCATTTTCTAAGTTCTTAATCGCTACGAATTGCCTCTAGGGCACTGCTCTTCATGGCTTTTAAGGCTGGCAAATATCCAGATATGAGACCAATTAAGGTTGTGAAAACCAATCCTGAAACAATCAGCCACGTAGGTATACTGAACTGGAAACTAAGACCGCCCTCGCTGCCTCCTGACATGGCATTACCAAAAGCAGGTGAACTGATCAATTTACTAATCCCAATACAAAAACCGATACCAAAAAATCCACCTAGCAAGCCAATCAGAGCCGCTTCTAATAAGAAAAGTCTTTTAATGTCGACAATGGTTGCTCCAATGACCTTCATGACGCCAATCTCTTTTTTTCTCTCTGTAATGGCCATGACCATGGTATTTGTAATCCCGATGGCAGCGACTAGAAGAGAGATCCCACCAATAGCCCCAAGGGCAATTTGCAAAATCCCTAAGGTTTGTGTAATGGTATCTAAAATACTCATCAAGGAAAACACCGAATACCCCTCATTCTCAATTTGAGTTTTTACCGCATTGATCTGATTCATATCTGAAACCTTGACCATAATCTCTGAATAGGAAGTCTTATAACTGACTCCCTTTGACTCATTGTAGGACTGAAGCATTTTATCTAATAATTTCAAAGAGACATAGACGTTATAATCCTTCATCATATCACCCTCTGACAAAACCCCTGCACCACTGATTGTGTGGACCTTGCCTGAAGAACCTGCCATCGTTGCAGGTTGCATATCAAAGCTGAGTTTCAACCTTTCTTCTAAAGGTTCAAAAGGATACTCTTTTTTTGCAGGTGGTCCAAAGCTGATTTGGATATTGTCCTCAGGTTCCTCCGTTTCTTCGGGTCTTTGAATCTCTGCATTCGGATTATCAGAAGCAATCTTTCTAAAACTTTCTAGAGCCTTATCCCCAAAAATGGCTTCAAAATGCAAATCATCCTGGAGAAGTCGGCCTGCTTTCACCTTAAACCCAAAAGTTTCCATTAAGTAGGGTTCAAAGCCTACCAAAGTCACGTTTGCTTGATAACTCGGTGTCAAAAGATTGGCATAAGTCGAAATCGTTGGTGCTACCGCTTCTACACCCTCAATACTTCCTAAGAGCTGTAAGTCTGTATCCGTTAACCCTTCCACTGCATTATTTTCAAAGAAGCGCGAGGTTTTTGCCTCTTCTCTTCCCTTGCTCACTTGAAGTACATTTAAACTACCAAAATCATCAAATTGCTGTTTGACATTATCTTGAATTCCGATGCCTAATGCAATCATTAATATAATAGAAACAGTACCTATGACAATGCTCAAAATAGTCAGTCCTGTACGCATTTTTCTACGAAAGAGATTCTCTCGAGCCATTTTAAATAAATCCCAAAGTCTCATTTATACCGCCTTTCTTTTCTTTCGCACAATAACAATCCCAACAACTGCAAGAAGCACAAGAACTGGAATCAGAAGTCCAAAAGCAAAGCCTGTTTTTTTTACTTCAGTACTCATTGCTTCTGTTGCTATAAGCGTTGTTTCATCTGGTTGATAGGTCAAATCCACCGGCACCTTCAATTCCTTAAGATTACCAAGACCATCTTCATAGGTAAATGAAATTTCACCCATTATTTCCTCCGTGGGTAACCCATTGATTCGAACGCTATAAATGTCCATTCTACCTGCCAGTAAATCTCCCACATAATAATTGCTATTGACCGAATCAAATTCCCCATCAAGGTCAACCATTAAATTCTTAAGGGTACCTTTCCCTGTGTTATAAAAATCAAGTTCAATAGAATACCCATCTGTTAATACTTTACCCAGTCTGACATCCGATACGGTTAATTGAACACTCTCAGAAATCGGCAAATGGATGGTTTCGGTATCATCGTAGGCAGTCCCGTCTACATCTTCATAGGTAAAGGCGAATTTTATATCGCATACATTGCCTTTATAAGTGGAGGGTATCATCAAGTTGAGGACTGCTGATGTTTCTGTTTGTGGTGAAATATTGCCTATAAAAATACTGTCACTTTGACCGATTGGTACAATGTTAGAAGTTTGACTGGTTGAATCTATAGAGGATAAAGTCATTTTTACATTTTGAATACCTTTCAGCGTACTGGTATTGATAAAAGATAACTTCAGCTCAAAGGCTTTACCTGGAATAATTTCTAAGGGATTTGTTGCCACTGAGTTAATGAGAATCTTCGGTTTCGTGGTGCTCTCTTTATCACCCTTCACAAGGACACCTAAACTTTGAGTGAGGGTCTTTATTTGGATCTCTTCACCTGCTTCATCATCATATTGGATTGAAAAAGACACTGGCAAATTGATGGTATCGGCACTTTTTGATGCTATTAAGGTGTAACTCACAGTCTTTGTTTCTCCTGGCGTTAACTTTTTAATTTGGACAACACTTGATGATTGTGCCCATATAGATGTCGAATTATTGAGGGTGATCAACACATTTTCGATGTCTTTTCCACCTGTGTTCACAACATCAAAGCTTACGACAAATTGCTTTTCCGGAGCAACGCCAACGGAAGGCACCCGCAGATTCATAATTTCTAGCGCTCCTTTTAAAGTCCCATCTGCTGGTAAATTGAGAAGATATTCTTGCTCCAGTCTGATGGTATTACCACTGGCATCTGTATAACTTACGAACACCTTATAGGGATAGTTTCCTGAACTTGCCTTCTCTTTCACTAAATATCTAAAGGTTAAATTGGCAGAATCGTTACCTAACATGCTCGTACTTTTCTTAACTGTCTGCTCTTGATAAGTAAAGCTTTCTTGGGATAAACCTTCAATCCAGACAGATATATTTGATGCCTTTGAGACCATACGATTTTTAAGGGTGACTTTTATGTCCAATTTATCATCCCTAACCGGAAGCAAGGGGTTAAGTGTGAGACTTGAGATATAAATAGAACTGTTGTTGTTTGGCTGAGTTACTTTTATGTATCCTACAAGACTAGCCGTATAGGTGTCATTGTAGCTGTTTTGATATTGCACTTTATAGGTCAGAGGGTAAGTGCCCGCTTTAGTAATCCCATTTGCTGTCAGGCTGAATTCAAGGATTTGCTCTGAATTGTTTTTAATTTCACCATTAGTTGGCATAATGGCGGCTTGATTCAGACTAATTTCTGAATTCATGGCCTCTGATAACGTTGGTATAATAATCACATTCCTTGCCAAGAAACTGGAATTATTCTTAAGGGTGATGCTCATTTTCTTGGTGGTTCCCGCTTCGATTGTTTGAATATCGCCAGCAGTTACAACCAGTTCCGGTTTATATTTTGTGGTATCTACTTTTTCTGTCGGGGTTGTGTCGGCAAGGGTTACTAGGATTTGTTCGGAAATTGGCGTCTGAGCTACTGCTCCTTCAAGATAGTTGAGCACGATCGGAATTTTGTTGCTCTCTACATCATTGCACAATAATGTCATGGATACTAGCACTGTACCGCTTTGTGCTAAATTAGCTGCAGCAAGAAATGTATTCCCTTTGTTAACAATCGAAAAATTGCTATTTGTCGTTGGCATACTGATATAAATATCCTCAAAATCTTTATCTGTTGTCGTATTGCGTAAGTTGAAAGTCACCGTAAAAGTAGTTCCTTTACTAACACTGCTTGTAGAGATTTGAACCTGTTCAATCACCAAATCTGGAGACGCCGCCTTCACCTGGGTTATGCCGATGAATTGAACAACCATCGTCAGCAACATGATCATTGTAAGCCATTTCATTCTTTTCATTTTACACCTCATAATTTGTTATCATTGTAGTTTTATCTTTTTTTACGACGATGTGATCGATGACCCCATCTTTTAAATAAATAATTCGATCCGCATAACGACTGGTCTCTTCATCATGGGTGACCATGATAAAGGTTTGCTCATACTTCTTGATCATATCGAGCATCAAAGTAATGACATCCTCCGTGGTCCTTGAATCTAAATTTCCAGTAGGCTCATCTGCAAATACAATTTCTGGTCTGTTGATAAAAGCTCTTGCAATACTCACCCGTTGTTGCTGACCCCCACTCATTTGATTGGGTTTATGGTTCAATCGATCCTCAAGACCAACGGAAGCCAGCATTTCTTTTCCCCTGATAGCCCTTTCCCTTTCAGTAAAACGATTAAAAATCAAAGGGAGGGTCACATTTTCAAGGGCCGTATGAGTGGCTAATAGGTTATAGGACTGAAATATAAAGCCAACATATTTTTTTCTCAGGTTCGTTATCTTGGTTTCATTCATCTGATGAATGGGCTCATCCTTTAGGTAAATCTCTCCAGAGGTCGGTTTCTCAAGTCCCGCCAACATATTGAGAAGTGTGGATTTACCTGATCCCGACTTCCCTAAGAGTGCAACAAACTCACCCTTTTCTATTTTAAGATCAATGCCCTTTAGAGCATCCACTTTTTCTTTCCCCATGATATATGTTTTCGTAACATTTCTGCATTCGAGCAATGTGCTCATTTAGGTCACCTCCTTTAAAATTGGTAATGCGATGACAACTTCAAAACGTTTTCCTTCTGTTATAATCTTCAATGTGCCACCCTGTTGTTCAATGATTTCCTTAGAAATGGCTAACCCTAACCCAGCACTTTTTCCAGATATTCGATCTGTGGTGAAATACCTATTTAAAAAATCATCCCCATAGTGATCTAATTGCGCTTCTGATTCGTTAATAACTCTAAGAATGTACTCTCTATCATTTCCTCTACCCCATATTTCTACTTGAGAATGAGCAACCCCATACTTTTCTATGTTCTGCAAAAGATTGTCCGTCACCCTTTTTAGTCCATTGACATCTGATCTGATGTTCAAATGTGGCGTGAGCCCATAAGTGATTTGCATGTCCTTTTCCATTAATATATTCTCAGAATCCAAAAATAATTGTGCCCATAAAACAGAGGGCTCCATTACCTGATATCGAAACGCCATCTGACGATTTGACAATAAAACATAGTCAAACAATTGATCCACTAAATGGGCAATGCTATCTGATTTCTGATGCACTGTTCTTATATATTGCTTCATTTTAATACCGTCTTTTTCAGGATCCATTTCTTCCAATAAACTTAAGTACCCCATAACCGCCGTTAATGGTGTTCTTAAATCGTGGGATATATTCGCTATCAATTGTTGTTTTGTTTCCTCAATGCCCTTTTCCTTTTGGATACGTTCGTTTAAAGCACTGGTCATTAGGTTAATATTGCTGGCCAATTGTGACATCTCATCTCTTCCCTTTATCGGCACACGGATATCGAGATCGCCTCCTGCCATTACTTCAAGATTAGCAGCCATAGACTTGAGATAGCGGGCTTTTTTCCTCACATAAAGTCCAATGATACTGAACTGTACAGTTACATATAAAACGATCATACCGAATATTGCTATAACCGCCCATTTAGCGACTTCAGGGATGATAACCCCTACAACAATGGATCCATTTTCCACAGGAATATACGTTACGGCATAACTTTCATGGACGATATTTTGTGGTTTCATAGATTTCTTAAGTTCTTCAACCGTAACATTCACAAAACCCTTATAACGAAACCGATAATCCGGGTAATTTTTTAGAAACGTGTTGAGTTCTGGAATCTCCTGCTCATTGTTAATATGTATGTTCTGATTCGCACCCCATAGGATCAAGTCCGACTCGATATCAGAAAGCTTAGCGTCGATTTCTTCAACCCAAGGCTTTATATTAGAATTATAGAGGGGCTCGGTCAAGGACATAAAAGCAAAAATAGCTAAATATCCCACAAACGTAGCTAGAATAATCACAAGACTAAACTGACTATTTAGTTTGAATACTCTTTTTTTCCTAGTTCTCTTAGCACTTTTAATCAATTTTATATCCTACCCCCCACACAGTTTGAATGATTTCCTGTTGGCTACCTTGAACTTCAATTTTACGTCTGAGCCTTTTAATGTGTACCATAACCGTATTCGCTGAATCATCAAAATAGGGTTCTTTCCATAAAATGGTATAGATTCTTTGTATGCTGAATACTTGACCTTTGTTTTTAGCAAGAAGGGTTAAAATTTCAAATTCTGTTTTGGTGAGTTGAATTTCCGTCTCTTCACGATTAACCTTATAGGCTTTTTCATCAATGACAAGATCCTTCACCAGGAGCAAACCGTCAGTCGAGTTTTGATTCGAACCTAGGGTATGATATCTTCTAAGTGTGGCTTTTACTTTTGCTATTAAAACAGCTGGAGCAAAGGGCTTTTTAATGTAGTCATCAGCGCCAACTTGAAGTCCAAGAATTAAATCAGAGTCTTGAGTTTTAGCCGTCAAAAAAATCACGGGTATGTTGTATTTTTTTCGCATTTCAATACACGTCTTAATACCGTCTTTAATAGGCATCATCACATCTAAAAGTACCAGTACGATTGATGGATTCATGAGGTCTAGCGCTTCTTGTCCATTTGTTGCAGAAACGACATCATATCCTTCATTTTCAAGACAAATTTGGAGTAGTTCAATGATATCCGGGTCATCATCAACAACCATAACTTTTAACTTCATCTTATGTGGACTCCTTTATTGGACATTTTATTCCATTATACTGGATAAAAGGGAATAATGGTGGTCTCTTATCTTACTTTATTCTTAATAATCATAAACCGTATATTTAATCATTTTGTTTACATCAAATTATCCTAAAAGAAGTTGAAATTTGACTCAAAAAATGTTAAAATATCCCAATACGTTTATACTGATATGATTTGTCGTGATTGAAATATGAAAACCACAATTCAGGAGACATTATGAGACAGAAAGTTCTGATTAATGAATTTTACAAGCAAGAAGAACAACTTTTATTAGATAATGAATATGCAGTCAATAGACAATCTGCATTTATTTCCTTTATCATCGGCGGTTTTATCATTCCTTTCATTTTTTTACTCCGTTCATTGGGATTTTTCCTCTTTACAAATGAAGAAGGTCTTATCCACCTCATTATTAGTGCCATTGTTTTAGTTACACCATCCATTATAGGTCTTTTTAAAGGTTACAAAAAACCTTGGTTCAAGTACGTTATTGTCTCAGCTGTTACGCTATGCATCCCTAGTATGTATATTGCCTTTGATTACATGATGCTCATGCTTTGGGTCATGCCTATTTTAACCAGCTGTCTTTATTTTAATAAACATTTAAATATCATTAGTCTTCTATTTGACATCCTTATTCTAGGGCTTACCAGTTATTATCGTTCTGCTCAAAGATTAGCTGATGGTTTGATTGGCGCACGTATTGGTGGTTTATTCAAAGATTTTCTTGTTAGTTTTACAACTTATACCTTACTACTTTCAGTTCTTTTCATCTTTATTTATATGATAACCAAAAAATCTACCACACTCCTTTATGAAATGATTAAATCTAAACAATATGAAAAGATGTCCATTATGGATGGTTTAACCGGTACATTCAATTACCGCTTTGTTGTCACTTCTTTAGAAAGGTGCAAACTAGAATATGAAAGAGATGGAACACCCTTTTCAATCATCGTTTTCGATGTGGACCATTTTAAAAGAATCAATGATGCCTATGGACACTTAATAGGCGATAAAGCGCTCATACAAATATGTGAAACACTAAAAGAAAATATCCGAGAAAAAGATATTCTTGGCAGATATGGTGGTGAAGAATTTATTATTGTCTTTCCAAACACCTCCAGCAAAGATGCTTATCTCATTTCTGAGCTTTGTCGCGAAGCCATCAGTCATATTGTTGTAGCAAACACCAATATCCAGTTAACTGTAAGTGGTGGTATTCAGGAATATAAAGGTGGTTTAATTTCAGACTTAATCAACAAAGCCGATATGAAAATGTATTTTGCAAAAAATGCTGGAAGAAATAAAGTTGAAATGATCCATTCTCAAGTTTTTCAGACTGCCGAATAAATTAACATGTTCTATAGCACTTTGGAGCCTTTATATCTAATAGATATAGAGGCTCCTTTTCTTCTTTGCAGTATAGGTCTCATATATTATTGACTTTCACAATCAAACAGCATAAAGTATGAATTGATATGATACAAATAAGTCATTTTATGGGAGGTTATTTTATGAGAAAGCTCTTTGTATTACTATTATGTATATTTTTATCCGTTTCTTTGACCTCATGTGGACTTCAGAAAGCAATGGATCGAGTTGAAGAGATTCAAAACGACGACGCCAAAGAAAAGAACACCCAAGAAAACGACATCACAGAAACCGACAATATAGAATCCAAACCCCTAGATGAAGAGCAAAACAAGGAAGAACCATCAAAGGAGGAGGCTTCTGATTTCAGTGAATTTACTTCTGCGATCAGTAACTTCACTACAGCCTATTTTGATGAAAAAGCACCTCATTCCGCAATCCTTGAAGCTTCAACAGAATACCAAACCCACATCTTTTCTGTACTTAATTACCTAATGGTTGACTTAGCCTTAATCAGTGCTCCGATGTATGATGCATTAGACCTTACTGGAAGCGGTGATACGAAAATTACAGGTCAATTGATGCTGAGTGGTTACCAGGGCACAAAAGAAAAAGACGGTGACCTCATACGTTTTGGATATGAGCACACCTTTAAAGAAGAGAGTGGCGTCTATCTCGTCGGAGATACCATCACACAAACCGGATATTTTAATATGTCAGATCACTTTCTAACCATAGAGGACACCCTCATGAGCGAAGGCTCTTTGGTACAAAGAAGTGTCACCGAGCTTTTACGTTTATCAGATGGCACCTTTATTTTACAAAATCATTCCTTTGACACCAGAAATATGGCAGAGGTTGTTAACTCAGTATTTAACCGTGTTAATCAAGATGAGCTCATTTCCTACACCTGTACCAGCGAACCAAAACTAGATTTTACGTTCAAGTCATTGTCAGACGCTAAAGACATTTCAATGGATGATTTGTCAAAAGGTTTCACCACTACATTCGTTCTTAAAGTAGAAAATAGTAAGGCTACTTTTGAAGAAAAATGAGTTTAGTTTCATTAAGAATGGTATAATGAGTGCATACTATAACTACGAGGTGATAAAAATGAAACAAGTTAATGTAGGTTTATTAGGATTTGGTATGTCAGGAAGAGTTTTTAACGCGCCTATATTTACGAGTGTGGAAGGCTTTAATTTATCTAAAATCTTTACAAGAAGTGAAGATAAAAAGGCACAGGCTATGGACCTATATCCTGAGGCAATTGTGGTAGATCATGTAGAAGCCATCATCGACGATCCCAACATCGATCTGATTGTCATTAGTTTGCCAAATACAACTCATTATGAAATGGCTGAACGTGCACTCATTGCTGGGAAACATGTGGTTGTAGAAAAACCTTTTACAACAAATTATGAAGAAGCTACTGCTCTCATTAATATTGCAAAAGAAGAAGGTAAACTGTTGTCAGTTTACCATAATCGCCGCTTTGATGGGGACTTTTTAACACTGCAGAAGCTCATTCAAAGTAAAAAATTAGGAACGATCAAAGAATTCGAATCTCACTTTGATAAGTTCAGAAATGTGACGAACCCCAGTAAATGGCGGGAGTCGATTTTA
Source organism: uncultured Eubacteriales bacterium (assembly GCA_964546035.1). Classification (GTDB taxonomy): domain Bacteria; phylum Bacillota; class Clostridia; order Lachnospirales; family Vallitaleaceae; genus CAZJIO01. The sequence goes on from CAZJIO010000110.1 coordinate 9,633, forward strand.
CCAGGCTCTGGACTATTATTTGATTTAGGTTCACACCTCATTGATCAAGCTGTTCAACTTTTTGGCTTACCAAAAGAGGTCTATGCCGACGTCAGTATTCAAAGACCTGAAGGTTTAGTAGACGACCACTTTGAAATTATTTTTTATTACACGGGTTTAAAAGTAACTTTAAAAACAGGTATGCTTGTAAAAGAACCCTTACCGCGCTTCATTCTTCAAGGCGACTCCGGTAGCTTTGTAAAATATGGCCTTGATCCACAAGAAGATGAACTCAAACAAAATCTCCGTCCAGATGAATGGGAAGATTGGGGCAGTGAAGAAGCAAAAAACTTTGGTATCCTCAATTATCTTGAAAACGGACTCAATATTAGAGGCACTGTCGAAACCTTGGTGGGTGATTATCGTCTCTATTATCAAAATATTTACGAAGCCATTACCCAAGGCAGCCCATTAAAAGTTACCGCTGCCCAAGCAAGAGATGTCATTAAATTAATAGAAATCGTCAAACAAAGCAATAAAGAGAAGCGACGTATCCCTTTTCAATAACACCCTTTAAATAAAGCCAACCCTTTCACAAGAGTTGGCTTTTCCTTTTAATAAATTTTCAACCTCCAAGGGTCACATCAGAGGATTGGTACCAAGTAAGTGCTTCATAAAAGTGCTCCTTCTTAAAATCCGGCCAATAATCCTCTAACACATAGAAATCCGAATAAACAGATTGCACTGGCAAAAACCCACTTAAACGCCTTCTCCCACCCCATCTAATGATCAAGTCAATTCTTGAAATATCCGATGAAGCAATCTGAGCATATAAATTGTTCTTACCTTTTTCTGCACCACTACTTTCAAAAGCTTTGTTCAAATCCCATTGCCAATCGTAATTAACCAAGAAATTAATGTTAATCAAACCCTTGCCAAAATGGACCCTTTTATTCGCATATTTTAGCAAAGCTTCTGGAAACACTGGTGATTTTTCATTACCAATGACCAGTAGATTAGCGTCTCTTTCTGCCAAAATCTCAACAGCATCAACACAGGCTTTAACAAAAGCTTCTGTCTGAATTTTTGCCCTTTTAGTATTGTCCATTGTAAAGCCATAAAAAGTAACTTCTTGAACACCCTGAGCAATCATCAACTCGTACAATTCAAGCCCTGGTTCTATTCCTTTCTCATATCCTAAGTGTTTTTCAAATTGTTTCGATTGTGCCCACCTACGATTACCATCAGGAATAATGCCAATATGATTTGGAATTCTTTTATACATGATTTCAGTCAAACTTTTACCTCATTTCTTTAATCTACTGTCATGGCCTTCTTTTTATTAGCTGATTTTAGAATTGTAAAAACAATTCTTGCATCTTTAAGCTCCACTTCAGGAGTCACTTGAATTCTCTCATTGCCCACTAAAGCCTCATAAAAATTTCTAAACTCATTATAATAGCCCCGATCGGGTGTATAGTTAATCACTTCATGTCGATTATCCGCTTTATACATGACATTAATGGCACCACACATGCGATCCTCTAAATAAATTTCTCCCTCGGTGCCAAAAATTCGGAAACCAACGAGTGGTGCTTGAAGTTCTTTTCCTTTAACACAATAATTATAGTTGCCAATAACACCATTCTTAAAAAGCAATATGGAAGTGATTGCTGAAAAGGGGGCATAATCCTCTTTTTGAGGTTTCCCAAAGGCAGATACCGATTCAACATCACCAAAAATGGTTTCACAGGCTGCAATATCATGCACCCCGGCATCAAGTACTGCCCCTCCTTTAAAATCTGGATGTTGACGCCATTCTTTAGCCGCAAAAGTGTCTTGCACCATAGCATCTTCAAAATTAGAAACATTGTTTTTGATAAAATACAATACCTCACCAATTTTCTTTTCGTCTATTAATTGCTTAATCAGTATTGTTTCAGCATTGTATCTGAAATTTTCTGCAATGAGTATCTTAACGCCATACTTTTCTTGAAGTTTAAGGTAATCTTCAGCTTGGTCCAAATTTGGCGCCAATGGTTTCTCACAAATGATATTGAAACCTGCCTTAGCCACTTCCTCAGAAATAAGATAATTCATATCAATAGGGACTGCAATATTGACCACATCAATTTGTTCCCCTTTTAACATTTCATGATAATCCTGGTAAATATGATCGTGAGTTAATCCAATTTCATCAGCTGCTTTTATCAGCTTTTCTTCACTCGTATTCGATAGGGCTACAATTTCAGAATAATCTTTTAATTCTTTGAGGGCTGGTAAGTGAAGTCTTTCCCATGCCATACCTGTTCCTATAACTGCAAGTCTCAATTTCGTCATATAAAAACCACCTTTTATGTTTATTTGTCTCTTTAGTATTTGCGGTTTTTATACTTTTATTCCCTTTGTCCGTTTAGTAATTAGTACACCACCTGAACCTCATAGCCATTTTGTTCTAGGGTATCTTTAATTTCTTGGATATGACTATGCCCATTTGTTTCTAGGGATATTTCAAGATGCACTTGTTTGAAACGATCTATGGTCTTAAATTGATTGTGTTCCAGTTTGATGATATTGGCATTTAAATCTGCTAAAATTCCAGAAATTTTCAGTAATTCACCTGGTCGATCCGTGAGTTCAACTGAAAAGCAAAAAACTCTGCCTCGGATTACAAGCCCTCTATTAATGAGCTCTGAAATAGTCACCACATCTATATTACCACCACTCACAATACAAACTATTTTTTTATTATAGACATTGAGTTTTTTAAGCGCTGCCAAAGACAATACGCCGGCATTTTCTGCAATCAGTTTTTCCTTTTCTAACAAAACCAAAAAGGCCTCCATAATGTCCACATCTGATACGGTCACAATTTGATCCACATATTGCTTGACGATTTCGAAGGGGATCGCTCCAGGTCGCTTTACTGCTACCCCTTCTGCAATGGTATCCACCCGTTCAAGCTCCATTAATCGATTCTCTTTCAGGGACAACCACATGCCCTTTGCGCCTTCTGGCTCGACACCAATAATGCGCACATTTGGATTAATAGCTTTTGCAGCCAGTGCAACCCCACTTATTAATCCACCACCACCCACAGGAACCAATATGTAATCCACATCTTTCATTTGTTCCAATATTTCTAGACCAATGGTTCCTTGTCCGGCAATAACCGCTTCATCATCAAAGGGATGGATGAAAATATACCCATTTTCATCCCTAAGGGTCATGGCCTTCTGATAGGCTTCATCATAACAATCTCCGAACAAGATGACTTGAGCACCATAGCTTCTCGTCGCTTCGACTTTAATCAATGGTGTACTCTTAGGCATAACAATCGTTGCCTTCACTCCCAATTCCCTCGCAGAAAACGCTACGCCTTGGGCGTGATTTCCCGCCGAAGCCGCAACCAGTCCTTTTTCCTTGCTCTCGTGGTCCAAATGAGCAATCTTATTATAAGCCCCCCGAATCTTAAAAGATCCCGTCGTTTGAAGATTCTCAGGCTTTATATAAACCTCATTGCCACTTTCAGTGCTAAACACCTTGCTATATAAAATATTCGTTTCCTTCAAAACACCCTTGAGATTTTCCCGCGCCTGCAAAATCTGTTGAACATCCATTGTTTAATCCCTTTCCACACGCTTATTAATATTTTTTACATTATACCCCCCTTTGGTAAAAATAACAATGGGGAGGGAGGGGTTGTCACGGGGACGGAGAAATTGACAACTTGCTT